>DDSR01000387.1 GCA_002343455.1 Deltaproteobacteria bacterium UBA2385
CCCTTCGCCCTCTCCGCCCGAGCTCGACGAGGACGAGCCCGCCCCGCCGCGGCGCAGCATGCTGCTGCCGGTGGTGGCCGGCCTGGTGGCGCTCCTGATCGTGAGCTGCGGTGCGCTCGGCTACGTCCTCAGCCAGAAGACCGTCGACGGGGACGCGAGCGATGCCTCCACCGCCCAGGCCCCGCCACCTCCCGCGAGCCCTGCCGATCCGGCGGGAGCCCCGACGCCACCTCCCGAAGCTTCGGCCAGCCCCGNNCGCCGCCGCGCCCGCCCCGGAGCCCGAGCCCGCGTCCAGCGCCACAGCCGCCCGCGAGCCAGCTCCCGCCCGCGAGCCAGCTCCCGCCCGCGAGCCAGCTCCCGCCCGCGAGCCAGCTCCCGCCCGCGAGCCAGCCAGCACCGCGACGGCTCGCAGCAGCACACCCAGCCGCAGCAGCACGCCCGCCCGCAGCAGCACCCCCAGCCGCGGCCGCGTCGCCGATCCGCCCGTCGCCGACCTGGACCTGTCCGAGGTCGTCGAGGAGGTGCCCGACATCTCGGTCGAGCAGTACGCGGCCTCGGCCGCCCGGGGGAAGCTGACCAGCTCGGACATCATGGCCTTGGAGCTGGTGGCGCTCTCCGACCCCGACTACACCCGCGCCCGCTCGCTGCTGGTGATGCACTACCGCAAGAAGGGCGACGAGGACGCCACCAAGCGCTACCTCGACCAGATCATGGCGCTGCCCGAGAACCAGTACAACCCGATCTACCTGTCCGACCTGGCCCGCCACCACGTCAACAAGAAGCAGTACACCCAGGCGATCGACCAGGCCAACCTGGCCGAGCGACACTGGGGTCGGCTGCCGCCCGAGCTCGTCTTCAGCAAGAAGGCCGAGATCTACGAGGCCCAGGCCTCCGCCTGGCAGGGCCGGTTCTATGCCTCGCGCAACGACCTGGAGCTGCTCGACCAGGCGGTTCGCCACTGGCAGAAGTTCCGTGACCACGTCCAGGGCCGCTCCCGACCCGACCTGGTGCAGCGCGCCGACGCCGAGCTCGCCAAGCTCGAAGACATCCGCAAGCGACTCCAATGAGCGTGCCCGAATGAACGTGCCCGAATGAACGTGCCCGAATGAACGAGGGAGACCCCATGCATCGCCCCCTCCTGCTCGCCCTTCTGCTCGCCGTCGGCGCGAGCGGCTGCGCGAACAAGCGCGCCATCCAGGGCAAGGTCATCGACCGCAACGGCCAGCCGATGGACCGGGTGATCATCTCGCTCGACCCCGGCAACGTCGAGCTGATCACCGACTCCACCGGCAGCTTCCGCATCGACTACCTGCGCGACGACAAGGGCGAGCGGGTCAAGCTGGAGCGCAAGACCGACTACGCGCTGGAGGTCTTTCGGACCGGCTACCACGTCGGGCGCTCCACATTCTTCTTCAAGAAGGGCGAGCTGCTGCTCGAGCCCATCACGCTGAAGGAGGACACCATCATCCTTCGGGCCAGCGAGGACGACATCGATCCGGCCAGGTTCCCGGACCGGACCCACTCCTCCGGGAGCAACTACGAGGGAGAGTAGGGTGCTCGCCTGGACCCTCGCATTGCTGGCCGCCTGCTCGACGGAGACGACCCCGCCGCCGCCTCCGGCCGCGCCGTCGCCGCTGGACCAGAGCTGGATCACCACCGTCGTGGCCGAGCCCCAGGCCTTCGCGCAGCTGATCGACGCCGGTCCCCGGGACGCCTGGGTGGCCTACCACCAGGGCGACTGGAGCGCCGCAGCCCGGCTCGCCCGCGACTTCGGCCTGCGGGCTCGGGCCGAGGCCCAGCAGGCCCAGCTCTACGAGGACCTCGCCGGGCTGGAGGCCGAGGCCTGGCCGCTGCTCGCCAGCCGCTGGCAGGAGCGCGACCCGTCGGTGAGCGACGGTCCCCTCCCCTTCCTGGCGGCCCTGGTGCTGGCCCGCGCCGGTCAGGGCCCCTCCGCCCTGGCCACGCCCGGCCTGGACCCGGATCAGCGGGCGGCGATCGAGGCCCTCAGCGGCGGACCGGCCCTCTCGCCCGAGGCTGCGCTCGATCCCCGGGGCTGCCTGAAGGCCAGCATCGCGATCTGGCGCGGCGAGCACAGCGGTCCGGTCTGCCCCCACCGGCAGGCGCTGCTGATCGGCGGGGAAGAGCGCTTCACGAACCCCCTGGCAATCGCCGCCGGGGCCTCGCTGGCGAAGCGCGCCGCGCAGACCTCGGCGACCCCCTCCGAGGGCCTCGCCGCCAGCCTCTTCGGCGACGCCTGGGCCCCCTCCACCCTGGCCGGCCTGGACCTGCCCGACGCGGGCAGCAGCGACGACGTCCAGGCGGCGCGGGAGCGAGCCCGGGCCTTCGACGCCGCCCTGGAGACGTGGTCGGCGTCGCTGCAGGAGCGCAGCACCGAGGACGGGCGGGCGCTGCTGGCGGATCTGCGCCTCGTCGAGGCGGCCCGCAACCGGGTCCTGGTCGACTGGGCCCGCCAGGCCCTGGCCGAGGGCCACCCCCACCAGGCCGCGGCCTGGCTGATGCTGGCCCACGATGTCGAGCAGGGCCGCAGCATCGGCCCGCTCAACCCCCCGCAGCGCTTCGCGCTGGCCGCTCGGGCCGACCTGCAGACCGGTCGCGCCCGCCAGGCGCTCGACCACCTCGACGCGCTGGACGGGACCGTCCCCGAGCTGCCCGCCCTGGTCGAGGCCCTCGGCGACCTCGTGGTGCTCGAAGGCCTCGGTCGCGGCGGCGACTCCAAGGAGCACTGAGCCGGTGCCCACCTCCTCTCCTCCCCCGATGACACCATGACCCACCGCATCCTGCCCTCCTCCCTCGTCCTGGCCGGCGCCATGCTCACACTGGGAACGCTCGCCCGCGCCTCGGAGTTCCGCTACGCCGAGGACCAGGCGCCGGGCATCGTCAACCCGCTCTTCGCCTCCACCATGAGCGAGGCCCGGGTCCACGAGCTGCTCTTCGAGGGGCTCTACACCGACGACAAGGACCTCGCGACGAAGCCCGCCCTGGCCGCCTCCAGCCAGCTCAGCGAGGACCGCACCGAGATGACCATCCGCCTGCGCCCCGACGCGCGCTGGCACGACGGCCAGCCGGTGACGGCCGGCGACGTGGCCTTCACCATCCAGGCCATGAAGGACCCCTCGACGGCCTCGACCGAGCAGGGGCGGGTCGCCTGGATCGAGAGCGCCACCGTCGTCGACGACCTGACGGTGCGCCTGCGCTTCGTCCGCCCCGAGGCCCGGCCCGAAGACAAGCTCTTCTTCAAGATCCTCCCGGCCCACAAGTTCTCGGGCAGCTCGGTCAAGCGCACGGACGGCTTCCGGACCCGGCCCGTCGGCAGCGGCCCCTTCCGCCTGGACCGCTACAACGACGACGGCAGCATCAGCATGGTGCGCAACCCCGAGCACAGCAGCGCCCCGGCCATCGAGTCGATGACCATGCGCGAGGTCAGCGACAAGGGCTACCAGGCCAAGCTGCTGATCTACGAGAGCCTGGAGGCCCTGGTCCGGGTCCTGCCGCGCGACCTCGCCACCCTGCAGGCCAACCGCAAGGTCGAGCTCTACCCCTACCAGACGAACTCCTGGTGGTACCTGGGCTACAACCTCTCGCGGGCCCCCTTCGACGATCCCAAGGTGCGCGAGGCCCTCGATCTCATGGTCGACATCCCCTCGCTGCTCGCCCCGATCGGCACCGGCGATCCCGTCACCGGGCCCTATGTGCCCTCCAGCCCCTTCTACAACCACGAGGTCCCCGGTCATGCCCGCGACACCGACCGGGCCGCCCAGCTCCTGGAAGAGGCCGGCTACACCCGCTCGGGCAGCACCTGGACCAAGGGAGGCAAGCCGCTCAGCCTGAAGATCAGCGCCCACAAGAGCCTGGAGAGCGCCCAGGAGGTGGTGATCAACCTGCAGAGCCAGCTGCAGGCCCAGGGCGTCGGCGTCCAGGTGGAGTTCCTCGACGAGGTCTCCTGGCGCTCCAGCATCTGGCGCGAGCGAAAGTTCGACCTGGTGCTCAGCCAGTGGAGCTTCGACCGCAACGAGGACGTCCGCGAGCAGCTCCACAGCCAGGGCAGCCGCAACTTCACCGGCTACAAGAGCGCCGAGGTCGACCGCCTGCTCGACCTGGCGCGTGACACCCTCGACCCGCAAGAGAAGAAGCAGGCCCTGCGCTCGGTACACGCCCTGGTCAACGCCGAGCGCCCGATGACCTTCCTGTGGACCCTGGACAGCTACAGCGCGATGAGCACCCAGGTCCGCAACGTGGTCGTCCACCCCTTCTACTTCTTCACCTGGGCGGACGACTGGGCCCTGCAGTAGTGGATCCCGCCAGCGACCGAGCCCGCCGCGGCGTCCTGGCGAAGGCGCTGGCCCGCCAGCTCGTGGCCTTCACCGTCTCCCTGCTGCTCAGCCTGAGCCTGCTGCAGCTCCTGCTCTTCAACGCGCCCGGCGACGCCATCGATCTGCTCCCCAACGCCGCCGAGCTGCGCCCGGAGCTGGAGGCCCAGTGGGGGCTGGACCGACCGCTGCCGGAGCGGCTGGGCCAGGGCCTGCAGGCGATGGCCCGAGGCGACTGGGGCTACAGCGTCGCCGTACGCACGGGCACCCCGGTCCTGGAGCTGCTGGCGGCCACCGCCCCCCGCTCGCTGGGGGTGCTGCTGCCGGCCATGGGGCTGCAGCTCCTCCTCGCCCTGGGCCTGGCCCTCCTCACCCGCGGCCGGCGGCCGATCGTCCGCGCCGCCATCCAGCTCGGCTCGGCCCTGCCCCTCTTCCTGATGCTGCTGGCCGCGGTCACCCTCCTCAACGAGGGGGCCTGGGCCCTGGTCCAGTCCGGTCGGCTCGAGCGCCCCTCCTGGTTCGCCCTCCCCGACCAGCCGAGCGCGCTTCGCTGGGGGCTGGCCACCTTCGGGCTCGCCTGGGCCTCTTCGGCCCTGGGAGAGGCCCACGCCGACGTCGAGCTCCACAGCAGCCGCTTGCTCTCGGGCCCACACCTGACGGCCTGCCGGGCCCGCGGCGAGCCGATCCTCCTGCCGCTGCTGCACAACCTCCTCCCCGAGCTGCTGGCCCTGGGCGCTCGCCGGCTCCCGACCATGCTCGGCGGCCTCGTGATCGCCGAGAAGGTCCTGCTCATCCAAGGGACGGGCGCGCTGCTCTGGGACGCGTGCCTGCTGCGCGACCACCCGCTGGCCCTGGGCATCGCCGCCACCTGCGCCGCGCTGGTCGCCACCACCACCCTGGGCAGCGAGAGCCTGCGCCTGTGGATCGACCCTCGGCTGAGGGCGCAGCCATGAAGCGCTGGGGAGCGCTGCCCCTGGCGCTGCTGCTGCTGGCCTGGGGGATCGGGCGGGCCAGCGGCTACGACCCCGTCGCCGACGTCGACGTCGGGCAGCTCGACCTCGGCCCGAGCGCCGGGCACCTGCTGGGCACCGACCCGCTGGGCCGCGACGTCGGCATGCGGCTGCTGCTGGGCGTCTCGGCCTTCTTCGAGCCGGCCGTGATCGCCAGCGCCCTGGCCCTGGCCCTGGCCCTCCCCTTCGGCGCCCTCTCCGGCATGAGCCGCGGCCTCCTGCCCCTGCTGGTCAGCCAGCTCTGGACCGCGCTGGCCTCCATCCCCCGGCTCGTCCTGGTGCTGCTGGCCTGCGCCGCCTACGGCAGCGACGCCACCGTGCTGGGCGCCGCCGCCGGGGTCTCCAGCGTGCCGGCCCTCTCCCAGGCCATCGCCACCCGCATCGGCCAGCTCCGCGCCCGGGACTACATCCTGGCCACCCGCGCCCACGGCGTCAGCCGCTCGCGCACCCTGCTCTACCACCTGCTCTGGCTGGGCTGCCGCGGCCTGATCGGCCGACAGCTGCTGGAGACCTTCGCCTTCGTGCTGGTCCTGGAGACCAGCCTCTCCTACCTGGGCGGCTTCGGCGTCGCCGAGCCCCGGCCCAGCTGGGGAAACATGCTGGCCTTCGCCGTCAGCCGCGGCAGCGAGAACCGCTGGGCGCTGCTGGCCCCGGCCCTGGCCACCTGGGGCCTGCTGATCAGCCTGATCGCCGCCTCCTCGGCCTGGAAGGAGCGCGGCGATGGCTGAGGCCAGCCTGAGCCTGACGGGCCTGCGGATCCAGGCGGGCAGCCGCGTCCTGGTGGAGGAGGCCACCCTGCGCCTGCAGGCCGGGCGGATGCTGGCCCTGGTCGGCGAGAGCGGCTCCGGCAAGACCCTGACCGCCCGGGCCTGCCTGGGCCTGCTGGAGCTGCGGCCCGGGGTGGTCGGCGGATCGCTGGAGGTGCAGGTCGGCGCGCGGACCCTGCGGCCCTTCGAGGGGGCGCCTCGGGAGCGGGAGAGGTCCTGGGCCGAGCTTCGGGGCGCCATCCTGGGCTGGATCCCGCAAGAGGCCCGTGGCTCGCTGGATCCGCTGCGGACGGTCGGCGCCCAGCTGGAGCGGGTGCTGCGCCTGCCCGGAGGAGGCCAGGGCGGGCCCCCCGGCGACGTCGGCCACTGGCTGCGGCGAGCGGGGCTGGCCGAGGCCGCCCATGTGGCCGGGATGTTCCCGCACGAGCTCTCGGGCGGCATGGCNNCGAGCCGACCACCGGCCTGGACCCCACGGTGCAGGCCGAGATCCTCGACGCGCTCGGCGCGCTTCGCGCCCAAGGCTGCGGCCTGCTGCTGATCACGCACGATCTGCGCATCGTGCCCGCCCTCGCCGACGAGGTCGCCCTGATGCACGCCGGGCGGCTGGTCGAGACCCTCCCCGCGGCGCGGCTGGCGGAGCTCCGCAGCGAGGCCGGTCAGCGCCTGCTGGCGGCGACCCGACCGGTGGCCGGAGGGCTGTGGTGAGGCCGGCCCTCCGCCTGAGCGGCCTGCACAAGCGCTATCGGCGCGGGCTGTGGGGTCGGCCGGACGCGGTGCCGGCCCTGGACGGCGTCGACCTGGTCGTGCAGCCGGGCGAGATCCTGGGCCTGGCCGGCGAGAGCGGCTCGGGCAAGACCACCCTGGCTCGGGTCGCGCTGGGCCTGATCCGCCCCGACGCCGGGCAGGTCGAGGTCCTGGGTCAGCCGATCCACCAGCTCCGCGGCGCCGAGCTGGACCGCTTTCGACGCCGGGTCCAGCCGATCTTCCAGGAGGCCGAGGCCCACCTGGACCCAGGCCTCAGCGTCCGGAGGATCCTGGCCCAGACCCTGGCCATCCACCGGCCTGGCGAGGCGGCGCCCCCGCTGCTGACCGAGGTGCTGGAGCGGGTCGGGCTGGGTGATCGCGCCGATGCCTTCGTCGACCAGCTCTCCGGGGGCGAGCGGCGGCGGGTGGGCGTGGCGCGGGTCCTGCTCTGCCGGCCCGAGCTGGTGATCGCCGACGAGCCGACAGCCGGCCTCGACGCGGCCCGCAAGCACGAGATCCTGGAGCTGCTGCTGTGCAGCGAGGTGCCCGGACGCGCTACCCTGCTGATCAGCCACGACCTGCCGCTGCTGGCCGGCGTGGCGACCCGCCTCGCGGTCATGCTCGGGGGGCGCGTCGTCGAGCACCTGCCCATCGAGCTCCTTGGCCATGTTCCGCACCACCCATTCACGCAGGCCTTGCTGGTCGCCTCGGGCGCCCGCAGCCGGCCGGAGCCCGAGACGAGCGGCCCACGTCCTCGCTCGGTCGAGCGCAGCGTCGGCTGCCCCTGGGTGGGCGCCTGTCCCGAGCAGCAGGCCGAGTGCAGCGCGCAGCGTCCCCCGCTGGCCGAGCGCTCCCCGGGACACGAGGTCGCCTGCCACGCCCTCTCCCCTCCCCCCTCCCTGATCCGATGATCCTCCTCCTCGCCCTGACCGGCGTCTGCGCCGCCCAGCAGGCCTTCGAGGACCACCTCGCCCAGGCCGAGTTCTTCGCCCACAAGGGCTGGTTCAGCGACGCCTGGACCGAGCTGGAGGCCGCCCGCGCGCTGCCGGGGGGGGCCGACAGCTTCGCGCTGCAGCGGCTCTCGGCCGAGGTGGCCTGGGAGCTGCTCGACATCGACGGCGTGCTGACCGCGGCGGCCCGGGCCGAGGCGCTGGCCCCGGACGAGGACCAGCGCATGGCCCTCCGCGAGCTGCGCGAGGGCCTGGAGCGAGGCTTCGGCTTCGTCGAGATCTCCGGGCCCCACGAAGGCCTGAGCAGCCGCCTTCAGCTCGAGCCCCAAGACCCCCAGCTCGACCCCGAGCTGAAGCGCTTCGTGCAGAAGCTGAGCGTGCGCCTGCGGGACCGACAGGCGCTGCCGCTGAGGGTGGGCCTCCCGATCGGCCGGTACCTGGTCAACGGCGAGGCGGTCACCGTGACCCCCGGGCAGGCCTCCCCCCTGGAGCTGCCCATGCGGGCCCTCGGGGCGCGCGGCCTCGCCGCCTTGCAGGTCGCACGCTCCGAGCTGAGCCTGGGCGTCGGCCAGGTCCTCGCCGGCACGATCGATCCCGGCTCGCCCACGCCGGTGGCCGGGATCGGACTGACCCTCCCCGTGGGACCGGTGCTGCTCGGCTTCGTCCTCAACGGGCAGGTCAGCAGCGCCCGGGCGCCGGGCGGAGGCGCCCTGGGAGCCACCGCCAGCGCCGAGGGCGGCCTGCGGCTGGGGCGCGAGCTCGTCCTGTGGGGCCCGCTCTCGCTGCGCCCATCGCTCATCTACCGCCTGGGGACCCAGTCCGGGCTGGAGCTCGACTGCCAGGGCTGGGAAGGCGAGGACTGGAGCTGCAGCCTGGCCTCCGAGCCGTCCACCGCCGGCGCAGCGGTCCAGACCACCAGCCTCGCCCATCGCCCGGGGCTGGAGCTGGCTCTGGACTGGAGGCAGGCGGGGCGGACGACGGCCTTCGGCACAGGTGTCCGCCTTGTCGTGGACCAGGGCTTCGGGACCCTGCCCGCCGCGGGCGAGGCATCGCTGTCCGACGGGAGCCTGATCCGCTGGACCTCCGCCGCCGACCCCTGGACCGCGACCCGCGTGCAGATGCTCACCGCCCTCTCCTTCGCCTTCTGAACCGAGCCCACGGCCATGCCCCTGTCCTTCGCCCTCCTCCCCTCGGTCCTGGTCGCGACAGCCCTCGCCCAAGGCGGCGCCCGCCCCGTCACGCCCACCTACGAGGGCAACTGCCAGTCGCCCACCTGGTCCCGCAACGGGGCGCGCCTCGCCTACGAGGTGAACGACCACCTGCGCAAGACGATCGAGCTCTACGTCTACACCCCCGGCGCCGGCGAGCCGCGGCGGGTGCGGCCGGTCTCTCGGGGGAGCAGCGGGCTGACCGCCGGCTTCCAGGCGCGCACCGAGCAGGTGGCCCACGAAGCGAGCTGGGGCCCCAGCTTCGTCGACCGCTTCGTCTACAGCGCGACCGACAGCGCCCGCGACCAGGACCTGTACCTCGACGGCGCCGGAGCCCTCTCACCCTCGCCCGGGGCCGATGGCGGCGCAGCCTGGTCGCCCGATGGTCGCTGGATCGCCTTCACCAGCGCCCGCACGGGCCAGGGCGACCTCTACCTGCTGGACGCCCACCAGATCGACCAGCCACCCCGCCGACTGACCACCATCGCCGACGGCAGCGAGCTCTTCCCGACCTGGTCACCGGACGGCACGCGGCTGGCCTTCGTCGCCCACTCCGAGCAAGGCGATGGCCTCTGGCTGATCGAGGAGCTCGGGCAGGGCCTCTCCCGGCGCCTGCTCAGCCTGGGCCACACCCAGACCCGGCCCAGCTTCAGCCCGGACGGCGCGCGGCTGGCCTTCTACAGCAACCACCTCCAGCCCGACCGCTTCGACCTCCATGTGCTCACCTTGGGATCCGCTGAGGCCCCGGTGCTGCTGGCCGAGGGGGTCGAGCTCAACCACCGTGGACCCACCTGGACCCCTGACGGCAAGCAAATCGTCTACGTCCAGGACCACAAGGACGCCTTCGACCCGATCTGGAGCGTGAACACCCGCGATCCCGCCGACCGCGCCCTCCTGGCCACCGGAACGGTCGGCAACGGCGACCTGGACATCGCCCTGGGCACCGACGGCAAGGCCTGGCTGGCGGTCTCCGCCCAAGGCAAGGTCGACGACGCCGTCCGCGAGTTCAAGCGGATCTACGTGATGCCGCTGCCCTGAAGGCTGGCCGGCTGCGCGCGGGAGAGCCCCATGCGCGAAGGGCCCTCCTCCAGACAAGCCGGAGGGGGCACATCCGCAATGGTGGAGGCGATCGGGATCGAACCGACGACCCCNNCGGCTGCTGGTGGAGCCGGACGGAGTCGAACCGACGACCTCCTGCGTGCAAAGCAGGCGCTCTCCCAACTGAGCTACGCCCCCGAGGAATGATGGTGGGCCCGGGCCGACTTGAACGGCCGACCTCGCGCTTATCAGGCGCGCGCTCTAACCAGCTGAGCTACGGGCCCAAGGGGGAACCGCCACGCGGCACCGGTGCCTTATTGGACCGGGAGCCGCTCGTCAAGCGGAATGAGGCTACTCGGCGGCCTCGTCGTTCAGGAAGCCGAAGGGCACGCCGTCCAGCGCGCAGCCCGGGTCTTCCGAGTCGACAAAGCCGTCGACGTCGTCATCGACGCCGTTGTAGCACTCGGTCGTCCAGCCCGACCAGCTCGCGCTGGCCGAGGAGTTGGTCTCGACGTTGAAGGGCTGCACCTCGCAGTCCGGGTCGTTGGCGTCGATGTAGCCATCGCCGTCGTTGTCGACCTTGTCGATGCACTGGCCGCCGCGGGTGGGCGACTCGGCGTCGTAGCTGGCGCCGCGGATGACGCAGGCCAGATCCTGGCCGTCAGTGAAGCCGTCGCCGTCGTTGTCGACGCCGTCGTTGCACTGGGTGCCCGAGAAGCCGCTCTCGTCGTTGGAGCCGGTGGTGCAGTCGGGGTCATCGAAGTCGACCCAGCCGTCACCGTCGTTGTCGGCGCCGTCCTGGCACTGCCAGGTCGGGTCGTCCTCGCCCAGCTCGAAGCCCGAGCCGTCGGGCCCGCACTCGCCGTCCAGACCATCGGTCAGGTCGTCGCCGTCGTTGTCGATGCCATCGCTGCAGTTGGTCTCGCCGTCGAAACCATCCTCGCAGTCGCTGTCCTCGGCGTCGATGAAGCCGTCGCCGTCGTTGTCGATCCCGTCGTTGCAGGTCGTCAGGCCGAAGGAGGCGCCGTCCTCGACCTTGCCAGCGGCGCAGTCGGGATCCTTGGCATCGGCCCAGCCGTCGCCGTCGTTGTCCTGGCAGTCCTCGCAGCCGCTGGTCGAGTCCAGGGGGTTGCTGTAGTCGAAGAAGCCGAAGTCACCCGTCGCGTAGGCCACCACCAGGTCGCCGGCGAGGTCGGGGGCGTCGATCCGGTACTCGGCCACCCGCTCGGCCGTCAGCAGGAAGTAGCCGTAGTTCCCGGTGAGCGGGTCTCCCCACATGAAGGTCGTCCCGCCCAGCGGGTTGCTTACCTCACCCAGCGCCGCGGAGAGGCTGGGGAACTGGAGGACGATCGAGCTCGGCACGTCGAGCACGCTGCGGCCGGTCTCGGGATCGACCTGGTAGGCGTCGGGAACCACGATGGAGGCCTGCATGTTGAGGCCCTCACCGCCGTACCAGCCCAACGGGAAGGCCTGGATCCCCACCCGAACCTGGCTGCTGACGGCCTTGATCGAGCCGCCCACCTGGTCGGACAGGTCCACCGGCTCCCACTCGAAGCGGAAGGCGGCCTCGTCCAGGGTGCTGTCCCCATCGCCGTTGCCATCCGGGCAGGCGTTGAGGTCACCGATGGCCCAGTTGGCCCCGTTGCCGCTGAAGCCCGTGATGCCCGAGGTCTCCTCGAAGAAGGAGTAGGGGGGCAGCAGCAGCTCGACGCCGGAGACGCCAGCCTCGGGCACGTCGAGGGTCACGCGGACAGGGAGAGGCTCGCTGGCGTCGCCGCCGCTGCCCTCGCCGACGAAGAAGCTCTCGCCCACCGGCCAGTCGGCCTGGTAGATCCAGGTGCCCGCGCGCTGGTAGGCCTGCAGGTTCGCCTGGGTGTCGTCGTAGGTCTCGCAGAAGCGCAGCTCGCCGAGCTGGTACATGCGGTCGTCGGGGTTGGCGCAGCCGCCGTCGACCCGCTCGCCTTCCTGATCGAGCTGCAGGTCGGTGTATCCGAGCACCGCAGCCTGGTAGACCCCGGCGGTGGGGTCGCTGGGGTCGATCGCATCGCCGCCACCGTAGGTCCAGGTCGCCAGCGTCGAGATCGGGGCGCACCAGTCCTCGTTGCCCCACTCGGGGTTCCGCAGCGTGAACTCCGTGATCCGGCGATCCCGGAGGTTCTCCACGGCGCCCTCGATGTCGAGCGAGACGCTGTTGTACGGGGGGATGCCGACGTTCCACTCACCCATGGCGACCTGGGCGCCGCCCCAGTAGCCGACGAACTGGCCGTGCTGGCGCGGGAAGGCGTGCGACTCCAAGAACTCGCCGCGTCCCGTGATGCCGGTGTAGCCATTCCAGGCGAAGGTCTCGCAGCCCGAGCCGAAGCCGATCCCGCCGTAGCAGGAGAACCAGTCGTTGTTGATCACGATGTAGGCGGTCTGGTCTTCGTAGATGTCGCCGATGTCGTAGGTGAACCCATCGCTGAGCACGCCCTGACCGCCGGCGGTGCCGACCCGCACGTCGACCGCGCCGCCCTCGATCGGGCCCTGCGGGACCTGCACGGTGACGCTGCTGTCGCTGAGCTCGAGGATGGTCGCGTTCAGGTTGCCAAAGACGACGGTCAGCCCGCTGGCGTCGGTCCCGAAGCCGGATCCCTGGATGGTGACGGTCTGGCCGCCGACGTTGCCGGGGACCGTGGTGACGTCCAGGCTGTCCACCGACGGGGCCACCCCGTCGTAGTAGGGTTCCAGGCCGCTGCCGATCGTGCAACCGGTCAGGGTGAGGCCGAAGAGTACGGCCAGGAGGGGGCGGGGATGCATCACATTCCTCCGAGGTCGTACCAGAAGCGACCGACCTGGACTGCCTTGCTGACGACGGTCACCGGGGCGATGTCCCGGCGGTTCCCGACATGATCGCGGACTGGCGGCACCTCGACCAAGGTGGTCTGGGTGCGCGCGACATAGAACACGGCGCCAGCGGCTTCGTATTGGTCGGCGAAGGCGAGCGCATCGTCGAGCATCTCGCTCGTGATCACGAACTCCCCGGCGGCGGGATCCACCGTGCAGGTGACCTCGACCGTGGTGTGCAGGGGGTCGCCCTGCAGCGTGGGGACATACTCGCCCGAGCCTTCCGAGCCCCGACGCAGGGCCGGCTGGAACTGCCAGCTCACGTCGTCTTCGTCGTCGCAGGCGAGAGAGTCGCGCAATCCCTGCGGGAAGGAGGCCGAGTCGGGGATCTCCCCGTCCGAGACCAGCTCGTTCCAGTCTCCCTCGACATCGGAGAGGGGGGCGACCTCGACGTAGTCGTCCACGAAGTAGGACTCCGTCTCGTCGATCTTGCCCAGGATCCGGATGGTCAGGCTGATCGTGTCGGTGGTGTCGGCGTCCGGCTCCCACTTGAGCGTGAGGCCGTCCTCGGTCTTCCAGGGCGGCGTGTAGATCTGACCGAGCAGGTTCCCATCCGTGGGCGCCTCGGGCAGCGTCAGGCAGTCCGCCGGGGAGGCCGGCATCTCGGTGCCCTGGGCAAACCGCAGGCAGGCCCGCTGCTCGGTCCCGTCCTCAACCCAGGCCTGGGTGGCCGGATCAAGGCGAGGCCCGGTCCACTCGAACATGAAGCCCATGGGCTGCTCGGGGAGCTGGACCGTGCGGTCTGCCCCCGCCGCGGCCAGCGGCACGGGGATGCTGTTGTAGGTCGCCTCCAGCGGCGGCAGGCCGCCGGGGAAGTCCATCATCACGGTCTGGCCGAAGGGGAAGTTCGGCCGGGCCAGCACCGACTCGGTCATGTCGGTGAGCTGGACGCCGTCGCCGCTGGGGACGCGGTGGGTCCAGGCATTCGCCCGCCAGGACCCCAGCTCGCTGTAGTAGGGGAAGACGTCCTGGATGACCGGGGGCATCACGAAGGGGCGACGGTTGATGGTGAAGCCGGCGCTGCCGTCCTCGGTCAACAGGGAGATCGCGTTGCCCAGGTCGGCGACGTTGCTGAGGTAGGCCTGGGGCTCGTAGACGGTCTCGCAGCTGCCGATCACCGTCGGCGGCCGGGCGAACGAGCCGAAGAGCGCATCGGGATTGCCGAGGTCGTCGTCGAAGACGAAGCCGGTCCCGTTGACCACCGCGTAGGGGGGCTTGAAGCCGACCGACTGGGGCCCGGCCTCGTCAAAGGAGAGCAGGCCGAGCGCCGCCAGGGAGAGCTGCCCACCGGCGAACTCCACCCAGGTGTACTCGACGAGGCCGCCGCTGGGGTTCGGGGTAGCCCCGATCTCGTCGGGGTTGAGGCCCACGCCCGCGAACTTCACGTTCGACTCGGTGGTCGGGAGGCCACAGCCAGCGAGCAGGAGGCTCGTGGCGAACAGGATGCGCGAGGTCGTCATCGTGGTCATGGCTCCTACCAGCCGGTTCCGAGGCCGATGTAGACCCGCAACCCGGGCTCCTCGGTCTCGTTGGAGAGTTCGTCGCCGAAGGCGCTATCGCTGGTGTCGTAGATGTCGTCGCCGTTCACGTCACCATAGCCGCGGACTTCGTTGAAGCCGTAGGCAAAGCGCAGAAAGCTGTTCCAGGCCATGCCGTGGAACATGGTCGCGTTCAAGCGGAACTCGGCCATGGCGTCGTAGAGCAGGTAGTTCCCGTTCTTGTGCGCTTCGTCGATGAAGGGGATCTCGCGCTTGATGTCGCCGGAGTCGTAGGCGACCCGCTCGCCGTAGCGGTTGCGGTAGAAGAGGCTGGGATCCTCGGGAGGAGCGAAGGACCAGAGGTTGCCCGCCGTGGCGCCGAACTGGGCGTAGAGCCCATGGAAGAAGAGCGGACCCACCTGCTTGCGGTGCCAGTCGTGCACGGGGAAGCGATAGGCCAGGTTGAGGATGGCCATCGTCTCGCCGGAGAGCGAGAAGGGCGGGAAGCCGGCGAAGAGGGTGTTCGGCCGCAAGGTGCCGTAGCCCCAGAAGAAGGGGTGCTGGCCACCGGCGCGGAACTCGTTGTTGGCGTCGACGTTGCGGTCGATGAAGCCGAAGCGGGTGTCGAGCTGGACGACATGGCCCTTGTCGCGCGCCTTCTTCAGCAAGCCGGAGCCCAGCGAGGGGATGCGCATGAACTCGACGTACCGCAGCTCGGCCTCGTTGTACTGGTATTTGTCCAGCAGCTCACCGTCGTCCACCGCCACGCCCGCGTAGGGCTTGTAGACGATGTCGGTCCAGTTGTGCGTGAGGTTGAGCTCGACGTTGCGGCCGCGGGTCAGGTTGGCCGGAGTGGCTCCGCCCGCGTTGCTGAAGTTCACCGTCAAGCCAGCGGCCAGGCTCTGCGAGTAGGTCTGGAAGCCGGTGTCGTCGGTGCCCTTGAAGCCGAACTGCCGACCCTGCGCGAACAGCGTCGTGTCCAGGGCGTAGCTCCAGGGGTACTGGATCGCCAGGCCGAGGATGTCCACGGACTGGTGTCGCCGGACCTCCCAGACGGTCTGGTCCGTCGTGGTGTCGGGATCGTCGTCATCGTCGAGCAGGAAGCCCGAGTTGTACTTGGTCTCGAGGTGGTAGCCGGTGAGGAAGAAGTTCGGGTACCACTTCTGGAAGTAGTACTGACCCATGAAGAGCGTGTCTTCACCCAGGCTGGGGTACAGGAAGACGCCGTGGTTCTCGACGTAGTCCTGGATCATGAACTGGAATCCAGCGGACAGGCCCCAGTTGGTCTTGCTGTCGTTGTCCAGGCGCACCAAGGGCACCAGGTAGGGAGCCATCAGGCTCTTCCACCAGCGGTACTTGTGCGTGCTGGCTTCGAAGTAGGACAGGTCTTCCTGGGTGCCGAGAGCCCGCTCCACCATCGCGGGCTCGGGATCCGCCTGGAAGTGGTGCTCTGCCGGACGGTTGTAGAAGCTGTGCTTGGGGACGCCGTAGGTCTTCCACCCGAAGGAGGTGTAGCCGTTGTAGACCAGGTTGCCCTGGGGCGTGATCTGCGGGCTCATCGCGCCGTTGATCACGTTGGTGAGCTGGCGGAAGTCCCCCTGGGCCGGATCGACGCTGTAGATGTTCCAGACGCCGTCGATGTCGGCCGAGAAGTAGATCCGACCATCGTCGGACCAGTGCGGATCGGCCTCTTCCCACGAGTCCCACATCAGGGGCTTCATCTCGCCCGACTCCACATCCACGATGTAGAGGTTCTGCTGGAACTGGCGGAACATGGCGACGACGAGCTGCTTGCCGTCCGGCGACCAGTCGATGCCCTGCAGCCAGGTGCCGTCCTTCCACTCGGTCAGCAGCCGCTTGTTGTTGCCGTCCAGGTCGATCAGCGCGAGGTTGTGGGTCCCGTCGGCGTACTCGATGAAGGCGACCCGGTTCCCGTCCGGGCTCACCGCGGGGTTGCTGCCGCGCTGCGTGTTGGGGATCGGGGTGACCGCCTCCCGGTACGCCTTGGCGCCCTTCAGCCCCTTGCGCTCCCGGGTCTTCACGGTCCGGTTGCCGATCTTCTTGTCCTTGAGCAGGGCGTCCAGGTCAGCCACGTAGAGCTGATCCCAGTCGTAGCCATCCAGCTCTCCGTGGATCCCGGTGACCGCCGAGAAGGCGCGCCGGTAGCTGTCTTCCGAGGCCGTGATGACCAGCTTGTCCTGGCCCGGCACGAAGTCGAAGCCGTGCTCGAAGCTGGCCGGCAGGGCCACCGAGAGGAGGCCGGCCTGCTCGAGCTTCTCGCCGTCGGAGGCGGGGACTCCGGTGAGCTGGGGGAACATCTCCTCGTCCGCGCGGGTGACCGAGACCGCGCCCGCGGCGAGGCTCGCCCAGTACTTGCCGTCGGGGCTCACCCGGGGCTCCCAGCTCCAGGTGCCGGTCCGCTCGCGGCGGATCTCGCGGTTGAGCTTGGCCCGCTCGCGGCCCTTGCCCTTGCCCTCGTCGTTGGCCTGGGTCAGCCACTTGTCGCGCGACTCCGCGTCGGTGACCTCCCAGTCCAGGCCCTTGAAGCCGGCGATCTCACGCCCCTCGACCAGGCCTCGCGCGCGGATCTCGTCGGCCTGGCGGGTGTAGCGCTCGGTGACGTAGGCCACCCAGTCGTTGTAGAGCGTCTCGGCGTCCACACCGAGCACGTCTTCGATCACGGTCTCCCACTGCAGGCGCCAGCCCTTGCCCGACTCCAGGGCGAAGCGGGCGTAGGTCTCGTCTCCAAACCGCTGACGCAGGTAGAGGCCGAAGTTGTAGCCCTGCTGGTAGTAGCGCTCGTGGTCGTTCCAGCGGCCGGGGCCGCGCTTGCCGTCGCGGGTGTGCCACTCGTCGTAGCTCAGCAGCCGGTCGTCCAGCACCGTGGTGCGGATGTTCATGTCCCGGCTGGCCGTCCACCAGTTCCAGCCCGCGTTGTCCGACCAGTACTCGGCGCCACCCTCGGTCCAGAAGACGCTGTCGTTGTCGCCGATGAAGACCTCGACGCCGGTGTCGATGTCCTTGATGCCATCCTGGTACAGCGTGCCGACGCTGACCCCCAGGAAGGCCTCGGAGAAGGGGCTGTTGGCCTTGAGCGAGACGACGTGGGCGAACTCGTGCACCATGACGTCGCTGAACCACTCCATCCGGCCGCGACCGCGGGCGAAGGTCTTGCCCGGGTTGGCGGAGATCTCGATCCAGTCGAAGTTGGGGACCGTGAAGCCCTCCAGACCATCGGGCTGGTCGAGCAGGACGATGTGGATCTGCTCCTTGAGGAAGTAGTTGAACTCCTCGCACATCGGCGCCCACATGTCTTCCGACACCTTGGCGATCTTCCGGGCCGACCACTCACCCGACAGGTAGTGGTCGTTGCCGTCCTCGGCCGAGCGACGCGACACCGGGTAGTGCACCACGAAGTGTTCGGTCTCGATCGACTTCCACTTGAGGTCCGGGTAGTTGTAGGTCTGCGCGAACTTCGCCTCGGCCGTTTGATCGGCGGCGACCATGACCAGGGCGGCGAGCCCGAGTCGCAGGGCAGGGCGCAGCAAGGAGGAGCAGAAGAGGGGGCGCATCGTCACCAACCTGTCCATTAGAAGCGAAGCTCGAGGGTGCCGCTGTAGGTCACGCCTCGGGTGGGGTGGATGTCCTCGATGGGGAAGAACTGCAGGTCTTCTCCCACCACCGGCACGCTCACCCCCAGGTCGATGTCGAAGCCGCGGGTCAGGTTCAGGACCACCCCGGCGGGGACATCGAGCATGAAGCCCGAGGACTCGTTGATGGGCTCGAGGTTCCGTCCGGGGAACCACCCGTCGGTGGTGGTGCCCACCTTGAAGTCCTGGCGGTGCCGGGCATCGACCCCGCCATGGAGGGCCGCCGGGCCGAGCTGAACCATCAGGTCCACCGCCGCGCGGGTGATGTCACCCGGCTTGATCCGGCCGGCGAACTGGTTGTTGGTCGTCTCGATGGCCCACATGGTCACGCCGCTGAACCGGCGCGTGTAGGACAGGTCCGCCGTCAGAGCCAGGGGACCGAACTGCTGCTTGAACGCGCTGCCGGCCGAGAGATCGGGGGTGCCGGTGCTGACCACGAAGGCGTTGAAGGTCGAGGGCCCGCCGATGTAGCTGCCGGGCGACTCGTTGCCGGCGGGGGCCTTGTAGGCGGTGTAGACGATCCAGCTGGCCATCGGGGCCATGCCGCGGAAGGGCTCGACCTTCCAGCCGAAGGACGGGTCGCCGATGCCGAACTGGGTGAGGTCCGCCCCGGTCTCGTCGTTGGTCAGGCTCTGGTAGTGGAAGGGCAGCTTCATCCAGAGCTCGGCCCGGCGGGTCACGCCGTACCGCACGTGCAGCCGCTCGGTGGTGTGCAGGAAGCGGGCGTTCTCCCACTCCTGAGCCTCGCCCTCGCTGTCCCAGTAGCCCTTGGCGGACTTCACATCGGCGCCGAAGCCCCACTCGACCCACCCCTTCCCGATGACCAGCCCGCGCTCGTACTCTCGTGCCGGCAGGGGGTCTCGCATCGTCTTGACCTGGAACCCCTCGGCGTGCGCGTCGCCCGCGCAGAGCGCGAGGACCAGCGACGTCAGTGCGGTCGTCAGCATCGGTCTTCCTGGACCGGGCCCCGCTCTTCAGGCGGCGGGGATCCCTGGCGTGGGGAGGTGGAGGGAGGAGGAGGGCTGTTCACATCCACGCCGGCCACGCGAGCGCGCCATTGGGAAGGGCCGGGTTCTATACCACGGCCCCCCCTGCGGCAAGACGAGTTCGGGCGCCTCGGGCCCGGTGGCTCTCTCGTCCGGGCTCCGCTCGTCAGGGTCACCCGATGTTCACAGCCGCCGGCGGCCTCCCGAGGCGACGGCCGGTTAGCGGCGCGCCTCGCTCAGCCCCGGCCCCCCTCCCGCCTGGCCCCTGACGCTCGGAGTCCGCTCGATGCCCCGTTCTCTCTCCAGCCGGACCGCGGCCGCTCTGCTCCTGACGGCCTGCGGGGTGGTCCCGACCACCTTCCAGTCCGACGCCCCCGACATCGCCGGGCAAGACGTGCGGTTGACCATCCTGCACACCAGCGACATCCACAGCCGCCTGCTGCCCTACGACTTCGACCCCAGCTTCACCGACAACCAGCTCGGCCTGGCCGACGGGCTCGGCAGCTACGGGGGTATCGCCCGGATCGGCCACATCCTGAAGCGGGAGCGAGAGAAGGCCGGCCGCGTGCTGCACCTCGACAGCGGAGACTGCTTCCAGGGCGCCATCATCTTCAACGAGTACGCCGGCGAGGCCGAGATGCGGCTGCTCTCGGAGGTTGGGCTCAACGCCGCCGTGGTCGGCAACCACGAGTTCGACGCCGGGGCAGCCACCCTGGCCGAGCAGTACTCCGCCTGGGGGACCTTCGACCTGCTCGCCGCGAACTACGACTTCGAAGGGGCCGATCTTCCCTGGGCGACCGGGCTGGAGACGATGGTCCCCCCCAGCACGACCTACCACCTCGACGGGCTGAAGGTGGCCGTCATCGGCATGGCCAACATCAGCTCGCTCAACAGCATCTACGACCAGTCCAACAGCCTGGGCGTGCGGGTCCTGGAGCCCATCGACGTCCTGCCCCGCGAGATCAGCAAGCTGCGCTCCAACGGCGCCGACATCGTCATCGTCGTCAGCCATATGGGCCTGGACGACGACCAGGAGATGGCGCGGACGATCCCCGGCATCGACATCGTCATCGGCGGCCACCACCACGTCGCCATCGACCCGCCGCTGGTGGTCACCAACGAGGAGACCGGCCGACGCGTCCCGGTCGTGCACTCCGGCGCCTTCGCCAAGTTCATCGGCAGGCTCGACGTGGTCATCCGCGACGGCGAGGTCCTGACCCACGACTACAACCTCTTCGCGGTCGACGCGACGGTCCCAGACGATCCGCACATCCTCGACATCATCGAGGAGTACGAGCGCGAGATCGACACCCGCTACAACACCGACCAGTTCATCGGCTACGCCTGCCCCGAGACGATGGACCTCGACCTGAGCTGCGAGAAGCTGACCCGCTACGGGATGGACGGCGGCGACAGCATGCTCGGCAACTTCGCGGCCGAGGCCATGCGGGCCTTCCCCGGCGTCGAGACCGAGATCGCCCTGACCAACACCCTGGGCATCCGCGCCGACATCCCGGCCGGAGACATCACCCTGGACGACATGTTCAACGCGATGCCCTTCGACAACACCATCGCCACCATGCTGCTCTCGGGCGCCGAGGTGCAGGAGCTGCTGGACTACGTCAGCTACCGCAGCACCGAGCGAGGCTGTGCCAGCCAGGCCCAGGTCGCCGGAATCCGCTTCGACATGGTCTGCGACCCCGACGACCCCCACGCCGCCAACATCGAGATCAACGGCGAGCCCCTGCTGCTGGACAGCGTCTACGAGCTGGCGACCAACGACTACATCGCCAAGGGCGGCTCGGGCTTCGCAGTGCTCGAGCGCAACACTACCAAGACCTTCACCGACATCGCCGTCCGGGACGTGGTGATCGCCGAGATCATCAAGGTCCAGACGCTGCCGCAAGAGGGCATCGCGGTCGAAGATGGCCGCATCAACACGGTGTACTGAAATGAACTCCCGAATCCTGCCCCTCCTCCTAGCGCTGGGCTGCACCTCGACCTCCAGCACGCCGCGGGTCGAGCCGACCAGCATCGTCGTGACCCTGGAGGGCGAGACGGCCAGCGCCGAGAGCCCCCTCCCCTTCCCGCGCCTCGCCACCAGCCAGCGCATCTCCGTGCAGACCTTCGACAAGGACGGTCAGCCTTACCCCTTCGACGGCGACCTCACGCTGCGGGTCCGCCCCGGCAAGCTCGAGCAGAGCCAGTGGATCACCCTCGCCGACGGCCAGTGGGAGGGCGACGTCGCCTTTCGGGCCTCCTACGGCCCGACCCGGATCTGGGCCGGCGACGAGGGGGACAAGGACAGCAGCACCGAGCGGGTCGCCAGCTACGCGACCGGGGTCTCCGAGGCCATTCACTACGCCTTCCCGACCATCCGGGAGATGAACGAGGTCGACGATCACGAGATCAACAACCTCTCCGGCGAGTTCGCCGAGCTGCGCGTCTCCGACCGCAACGTCGTGGTGACCGAGATCGGGACCAACGGCTTCTGGGTCACCGACGTCGACGACGAGCCGGGGACCTGGAACAGCCTCTACGTCTACAGCTTCAGCAAGCCGCAAGGCCTGTGGGAGGGCGCCCGCCTGACCGTGCTGACGGGCAACACGCAGGAGTACCTGGCGACCACCCAGATCAGCTTCCCGGTGTACCTGCCCGAAGAGGACACCGTCCTGCCGGTCCCCGACGCCATCGAGCTCGATGGCTCCAGCACCTGCGACAACAACCTGATGGAGGGCATGGAGTCGGCCCTGGTCACGGTGCTGGACGCCCGCGTCCCCTCGGACTTCACCAGCGGCTCCGAGGACTGGTCCGACTACCTCGAATACGGCCAGTGGCCCCTGGAGATCGGCGACGGCGGCTGTCCGGTCTACGCCGACAGCACCACCGTTCCCGGCTTCGACCCCACCGAGCAGGCCGGCCAGGAGATCGGCCAGGTGACTGGCTTGCTGCGCGAGATCTGGGGCAAGTGGATCATCACGGCGCGCAGCGACACCGACCTCGGCGGCGGGGGCTTCGAAGAGGACCGCCGACCCGACCCCGGCCACTCCCGGCCCCCCTCGGGGGTGGGGCACGCCATCGCCCGCCACAAGCCGGGCACCGAGCCCGCCCGCCCCTACGAGCCTCAACTCCCCCTTCGCGGTCGACCCTCTCTCGACCACGCCCACACCCACACCCCTGCCGCCCCTGGCGCCCCCGCGGAATCCCGATGACCAGCCTGCTCGCCCTGCTCTGCACCGCCATGCCCGCCTCGGCCGGCGACTTCGTCGACGTCTGGATCAGCACCGCCTTCGAGGACACCAACGTCCTGGCCGGGCCGGAGGTCGAGAGCCCCTCAGCCAACTTCGTCCAGCGCGGCAACGACGCCTTCTTCGAGAACTACGAGAGCCGCACCACCGACGACATCAGCCGGGCCCAGCTCGTGCTGTACCGCCGCGACGACAGCTTCTTCAAGGGCTGGTGGACCGAGGCCGCCTTCGTCCTGCGGATGACGCCCTACCTCAACCCGGACCGGACCTCTCCAGACACCAACATCGAGGACGACGGCAGCTACGTCCGCCTCGTCCGCGACCTGCCCGGCGACGACCACACCTTCTCCATCACCGGCTACGCCGTCGACAGCGATCGGTTCCGCCTCGGCTACTCCTACGACCTCTCCTGGGGCGGCCGCGAGATGTTCATCAAGCAGGTCGGAGCCGCCCCGGGCGCGCGCCTGCAGTGGGAGCGCCAGGGCAGCTACGCCTTCGTCGGCGCCAAGACCGCCATCATGGACGGCATCGACCGCACCGAGGCCACCGACGCCTCCCTCAACACGACCTTCTACGGCCTGCTCGCCGGCGGCGGCGCCCAGGTCGGCGACCTCTTCAAGGCCGAGCTCAGCCTGGGCTCCTTCCAGCAGGGCCAGCTCGACAACGTCGACACCGACAGCGAGCTGTACGGCGACACCATCACCGCGCTGGGCATGGCCGGTCAGCTCTCCTTCCGCACCCGGGCCGACCTGAACTTCATCCAGTCCGGCGAGCTGCGGCTGTACCGCAACGAGCCCGAGTCCGCCCGCGACTCGTACCTCAGCCACCGCAAGCTGGACGGCACCGGCGTGCTGGTCCAGGCCGAGATGAACCGCCTCAGCCACAACCTGCTCGACGCCGACGCCACCAACTCGACCGTGATCGAGAACGGCTACGCCGGGGACCTGCAGTCCCTGCTGGTCAGCGGGACGACCGTGGTCGGCGTGGACCTGGTCTACAAGGACCTGCGCTACATCGTCTTCAACGTGCCCGGCCTGATCAGCCAGGAGTCGATCGGGGACGGCTACGAGACGACCCCCCAGCTCTACGGGCGGCTGCGCTTCGAGCACTGGTTCGAGAAGGCCCACCTCACCCCGGGCCTGGGCATCGGCATGATGCAGCCGGCGACCTACACGACCAGCGACGGAAAGACCGTCGTGCAGATCTCCGAGCGAGACAGCGAGCAGATCCCCGACAACCAGCAGCCCACGGCGATCCTCTCCGGCATCGCCGGGGTGCAGGTCGACCTGTCGAAGTCGATGGTGGCGATCGGCGAGGTGCTCTACACCCTCAACAACAACCGCTCCAACATGGACGACGGAGTCCGGGTCCTGGCGCCCGCGAACGAGCGCAACGAGCTGGGCTTCAACCTGATCATGCGCGCCCGGTTCTAGGCGCTTCTCAGCGCCGAGTACCCAGGGCCCGGAAGGTCTCGTTGTTGCGGACGCGGCGGCTGACCTTCAGGTCGGCGTAGCCGGCCTCCATCAGCCAGACCTCCAGCTCCTCGCCGGTGAACCAGTGCCGGACGGGGATGCGCAGGCGGTCGTAGACATCGGCGACCACGACGTCGAAGGGCCACTGGTGGTGGTCGTGGACCGGCAGGTGGCTGACCACCGGGCCGGCCACCGGGACCTTGCCCAGCACCCGGTAGGGGGTGTGGCTGAAGACCCGCAGCCCCCGGGCGATCCAGGTCGAGACCCGCATCAGCTCGGCCGAATCGAGGTTGGTGGTCATCCCGCGCAGGGCGTTGCTGATGTGCCGGGTGAGGCCTTGCCGGGCGCCGTAGACCCAGAGGGCCACCCGCCCGCCCGGGATCACCAGGGTCCCCAGCGAGCGAAAGGCATCGCGAGGCTGGTCGAGGTGGTGAAGCAGCCCGAAGCAGTAGGCGAGGTCGAAGCTCGACTCCCGAAAGGGCGGGTGAAAGATGTCGCCTTGGACGACATGCACCCGGGACAAGCGCTCGCAGTTGCGGGCGGTCGACTCGACCGCGTCGGAGCTGTTGTCGAAGGCCACCACCTCCGCGCCGTAGCGGGCGGTGAGCAGGGCGTGGCGCCCGAACCCGCAGCCCGCGTCCAGCACCAGCTTGCCGAGGAAGTCGTCGGGCTGGAGAGGATCGGCGAGGTCGCGGAAGTTCTCCTCCCAGGCCGGCTCCAGGGGGTCGATCTCGGTCAGCCGGTGGCCCGAGTCGGGGCCCTCCAGCGCACCGGGAGGCAACATCCGCGGGATGCCGCCCCGGATCGGGTAGACCGCCCCGCAGCCGACGCAGTGCAGCGAGCCCTCCATCACCTCCTGCTCGGAGCGGTTGGCGAGGTCCACCCCCGGCAGGTCGATGTCGTCCACCCCCAGCTGCCCCACGAGCAGGGCCCGGCTGCGGGTCTGGGTCGTGTGCAGCTGCAGCTCCGCGCCCCGGCAGGCGGGGCAGGCCAACAGCTCGAGCAGTCGGTACTTCACGGGACCTCCACCCGCGCTCCTTATCTCCTCGCTCGGCGCGAGGTGGCGGACCTGCGCGTTTGGGGGACCTGTGTTATTGCACACGCCTTGTCGGTCTGACCGCTCCGAGGACCCATCGAAACGTCGAGAGCCCCCGAAGACCCACCGGACCACGTTTTCGTCACGAGCCTTCATCAAAGGACACCGCCATGCAGGAAGTCGCTCAGGAAGCCACACGCCAGGTCCCGCGCACCGTCATCGACGACGTCGTCATCCGCTTCGCGGGCGACTCCGGCGACGGCATGCAGCTCACCGGGGACCAGTTCACCCGCACGACCGCGGTGCACGGCAACGACCTCGCGACCTTCCCCGACTTCCCCGCCGAGATCCGGGCGCCCGCCGGCACCCTTGCGGGCGTCTCCGGCTTCCAGATCCACTTCAGCAGCCGGGACGTGCTCACCCCCGGTGACCAGCCCGGCGTGCTGATCGCGATGAACCCCGCGGCGCTGATGGCGAACCTGGGCGACCTCAAGAAGGGCGGCCTGGTCATCGTCAACACCGACAAGTTCACCGACCGCGATCTCGAGAAGGCCGGGCAGACCAGCAGCCCGCTGGACGACGGGCGCCTCGAAGGCTTCGAGGTCGTCCCGGTCCAGCTCTCGGCCCTGACCAAGAACGCCCTCGACGACATGGGGCTCGGCGCCAAGGAGACCGACCGCTGCAAGAACCTCTTCGCGCTGGGCATCGCCTACTGGCTGTTCGGCCGGGACACCGCCATCACCGAGGCCTGGATCAGCAACAAGTTCAAGGCCCCCTACGCCGAGGCCAACCTCAGGGCCCTGCGGGCCGGCTACAACTACGCCGAGACCGTCGAGCTCTTCCACTCCGGCTACGAGGTCCCCCCCGCCCGCCTCGCGCCGGGCACCTACCGCAACATCACCGGCAACCAGGCCACCGCCCTGGGCCTGATCGCGGCCTCCCAGAAGAGCGGGCGCCAGCTCTTCCTCGGCGCCTATCCGATCACTCCGGCCAGCGATGTGCTGCACGCCCTGGCCACCCACAAGGACTTCGGGGTCATCACCTTCCAGGCCGAGGACGAGATCGCTGCCATCGGCGCGACCATCGGCGCGGCCTGGGGCGGCGCCCTCGGCGTCACGTCGACCTCGGGTCCCGGCGTGGCCCTCAAGGCCGAAGCCCTCGGCCTGGCCATCATGGTCGAGCTCCCGATGGTCCTGGTCGACATCCAGCGCGGCGGTCCGTCCACCGGCCTGCCGACCAAGACCGAGCAGTCCGACCTCTTCATCGCCCTCTACGGCCGCCACGGCGAGTCGCCCTGCCCGGTGGTGGCGGCGCAGAGCCCTGGCGACTGCTTCTGGGCCGCGCTGGAGGCCGCCCGGATCGCCATCCGCTACATGACGCCGGTCATCCTGCTGACCGACGGCTACCTGGCCAACGGGGCCGAGCCCTGGAAGCTCCCCGAGGTGGACGCCATCCCCGACATCCCGGTCAACCTGGCGACCGACCCCGAGGGCTTCCTGCCCTACAAGCGGGACCCCGAGACCCTGGCGCGCCCCTGGGCCGTCCCCGGGACCCCCGGCCTGGAGCACCGCATCGGCGGCATCGAGAAGCAGAACGAGACCGGCGCCATCTCCTACGACGGCGACAACCACGAGCTGATGAGCCGACTGCGCAAGCAGAAGGTGGAGCGCATCGCCCAGGACCTCCCCCAGGCCGAGGCCACGGGCAGCCCCGACGGCATCCTGGTCATCTCCTGGGGCGGCACCTACGGCGCCGTGCACACCGCGGTGGACACGGCCTTCAAGGGCGGGATGCGGGTGGCTCACACCCACCTGCGCTGGCTCAACCCCCTCCCCCCAGGGCTGCGCGAGCTGATGGAGCGCTACGAGCGCGTCATCGTCCCCGAGCTGAACATGGGCCAGCTCTCCAGCGTCCTGCAGGCCCGCTTCGCCCGTCCGGTGGAGTCCTACACCAAGGTCCAGGGCAAGCCCTTCAAGGTCAGCGAGCTGCTGGCACGGCTCCAGCTCGCCCAGGCCCAGGCCTGAACCCCTCTCTCCCTTCTACCTCCGAAACTCCACCGCCGAGGTCCTCATGTCCATCCTCGAAGACACCCCGCAGTACACCAAGAAGGACTTCATGTCCGACCAGACCATCCGGTGGTGCCCCGGATGTGGTGACTACTCCATCCTCTCGCAGGTCCAGTCGGTCTTCGCCGAGATGGGCGTGCCGCGGCATCAGTTCGCCGTGGTCAGCGGGATCGGCTGCTCCAGCCGCTTCCCGTACTACCTCAGCACCTACGGCTTCCACACGGTCCACGGGCGGGCCCCGGCCTTCGCCACCGGCATCAAGCTGGCCAACCCCGAGCTCTCGGTCTGGCTGGCCACGGGCGACGGCGACGCGCTCAGCATCGGCGGCAACCACTTCATCCACCTGCTGCGCCGCAACGTCGACCTGCAGATCCTGCTCTTCAACAACCGGATCTACGGGCTCACCAAGGGGCAGTACTCGCCGACCTCCGAGTACGGCAAGAAGACCAAGTCCACCCCGATGGGCTCGGTGGACCACCCCTTCAACCCCTGCGCGCTGGCGCTCGGCGCGGACGCCACCTTCATCGCCCGGACCGTGGACATCTTCGTCAAGGAGCAGCGCGACGTCCTGACGGCGGCCCACCAGCACAAGGGCACCTCCTTCGTCGAGATCTGGCAGAACTGCAACATCTTCAACGATGGCGCCTTCAAGGAGCACACCGAGCGCAAGACCCGCGACGAGCGCTGCATCTTCGTCGAGCACGGCCAGCCCCTGCTCTTCGGCGACAAGACCGCCCCCAAGGGACTGGTCCTGGGCTCGGATGTGCGCTTGCACGTCATCGACGTCAACACCGACGAAGATCGGGCCCGCGTGCTCGTGCACGACACCTCCAACCAGCTGCTGGCCAGCCTGCTGATCCGGATGGAGGGTGCCGAGTTCCCGACCGCCATGGGCGTCATCTACCAGGTCGAGCGCCCCACCTACGAGGCCGCCGTTCACGCCCAGATCGACGCCTCGGTCGCCCGGACCGGCGGCGGAGACCTCAAGAAGGCCCTGGCCAGCGGCAGCACCTGGACCATCCCCGGGTGAGCGCCGAGCCTCGTCCGATTCGGGAGCTGGCCGCTCTAGCGCCGCTAGACGGCCTGCTCTTCGACATCGACGACACCCTCACCCTGCACGGCAAGCTGGTGCCCGCCGTCCTCGACGCGCTGGCTGCCTTGCGCGCTCGCGGCCTGAAGATCATCCCGGTGACCGGTCGGCCCGCCGGCTGGGTCGACCACATCGCCCGGATGTGGCCCGTGGACGGCGTGGTCGGGGAGAACGGCGGGCTGTGGTTCTGGTACGACGCCGACGCAGGGCGCCTGGAGCGGCGGTTCTTGCAAGAGGCGGAGACCCGCGCGGCCAACCGCCTCCGCCTGGAGCGCCTGGCGAGGCAGATCCTGGCCGAGGTGCCCGGCGTCGCCCTGGCCAGCGACCAGGGCTACCGCGCCCTGGACCTGGCGATCGACTTCTGCGAGGACGTACCGCCGCAGGGCGACGAGGCCATCGACCGGGTCGTCGCCCTCTTCGAAGCTGCCGGCGCCGTCTGCAAGGTCTCGAGCATCCACGTCAACGGCTGGTACGGCGACTTCGACAAGCTGACCGGGATCCGGCGCCTGCACCAGGATCGCTGGGGAGCGCCCCTCGACCCGCAGCGCTGGGCCTGGTTCGGCGACAGCGCCAACGACGAGCCCATGTTCGAGGCCTTCCCGCTCTCCATCGGCGTGGCCAATGTGCGCCGCTTCCTGCCCCGGATGAAGACCGGCCCCGCCTGGATCACGCAGGCCGAGGGCGGAGAGGGCGTCGTCGAGGCCCTCGCCTGGATGGAGCGGTTGGGGCTGTAGCGCGCCGGGGTCAGACGGTGAGCTCCCAGGGCATCGCTTCCCCCCGTAAGAGGGCGTCGACGCTCTCCGCGAGGCCCTGCCGGATCAGCCGCGCGAGGTCCCGGTGGTAGCCGGCCGCGTGGGGGAACAAGGCCAGGCCGGGGTTGTCCCGGGCGGTGGACATCTCCGGCCAGGGCTCCTGGGGGAAGACATCCAGCCCCAGGAAGGCGAGGCGCCCCTCGTCGAGCGCCGCCAGCGCCGCCGGCAGGTCGAGGATGTCTCCACGGGCCGTGTTGACCAGGACCAGCGCTCGGGCTCCGCCGAGCAGCTCCGCGTTGACCAGCCCACGGCTGCCTGGGCTGAGCGAGGCGTGGATGCTGAGGGCGTCGCAGCTGCGCACCATCCCCTCGGGCGTGGCCGGGTGGACCCCCTCCGGCAGGCCCTGCGGGTCGGCGCCCAGGACCTCGGCCCCGAGGACGCGGCAGAGCTCGGCGAAGCGCCGCCCGATCACCCCCAGGCCGATCACGCCCACTCGGGCGCCGGCGAGGTTGAGCCCCCCCAGCCCCGCCAGCTCGGCCCGGGCCCAGCGGCCCTGCTCGGCCGCCACCCGGAGCGCACCGAGGCGGTGCAGCCCAGCCAGGACCAGGCTCAGGCTTACCTCGACCACGGCGTCCCGCCGCGCCATCGGCAGCCGGGCCACCCGCAGGCCAGCGCGACCGGCGGCCTCCAGGTCGACATGATCGAAGCCGCTGGTGGTGGTCTGGACCACCCGGGCCGAGGGGTAGGCGGAGAGGCAGGCGGCGTCGACCCGAACATTGCTAGGCGCGACCAGGATCTCGGCGTCCGTCCCCGGCTCCACCAGCTGCACCCGCCGCCCCAGCGCCTCCCGCTCGGCCTGGCGGTCGGCCTCGGTCTCGTAGGGGCTCCACGCCAGGCGACACAGGCGCATCAGCTCTCCAGCGCCTCGATGACCACGGTCTTGGCCAGGGCCTCGCAGGCCCCCGGATCGAGCTTGGCGACCTCGGGTCGACTGGCGTTGTGGGCCCCGCAGGCCATCGCGAAGGCCACGGCGGCCTCGGGTCCGCGGGGCATGGCGTGCAGCAGGCCGGCCAGCAGGGCGTCGCCGCTGCCGATCGGGTGAACCCGACGGGCGATGGGCGGAGGGAAGACCCGGCGGGCCAGGTCGCCGCTCTGGAACACGGCGGGCTCGGCACCATCGGTCACGATCGCCCACCGGGCGCCCCCGTCGTGCAGGCGCGCGGCCCCCCGCTGCGGATCGTCGTCGCCGAAGAGGAAGCCGACCTCCCGCCGGTTGGGCTTGGCCACCAGCACATTGCCCAGCTTGAGGCACTCCTCCAGGCAGGGGTGACAGAAGTCCAGGGCCATCGGGACCCCCAGGCTGGCCAGCCGCGGGTACAGCAGCGGGTGGTTGACGCTGCCCGAGAGGACCAGGCAGCGAGCCGGCAGGAGCGAGCGCACATTGGCGACGATGGCCTCGACGTCGCCGTCATCCAGCGAGGGCCCCGGGCCATAGACCGTGGTGTGCTGCCCCTCGGCGAAGATCGTGGCGCCCGCCCGGTTCTCTCCCCGGACCGGGACGACCCGGCTGCGGATGCCCTCGCACTCCACCCGCTCGACGATCTCCCGGCCCCGCCGGCCGCCCACCGCCAGCACCGCGACGACGTCCTCTCGCAGGTCCTTGAGCGCCCGGGCCACGTTGAGCCCCTTGCCGGTGGCGAAGGTCCAGGCCTTGTCCGGCCGATGGCGGCCCCCGGCCGCGAGATCGTCCACGGGGAAGAAGTGCTCGACCATGGGGTTCGCGGTCACGGTGATGAACATCCCGGGGCAATAACCAGGATCCCCGAACAGGGCGCCGCAGCCACCTCCCCTGCGCTTCTTCGTGGCAGAGGCCCCGAACCCGGGCTAAATACTGAATGAAGGTTCATTCACCCCGGCACGGGAGCCCCCATGAGCGTCACGCGCTTCATCCCTGATCTCCGCGACATCCGCTTCGTGCTGTTCGAGCAGCTCCAGATCGACACCCGACTCGCCACCCTGCCGCGCTTCGCCGAGTTCGATCGCGACGTCTACGACGCCCTGCTGGAGCAGGCGGCCGAGCTGGCCAGCGACGTGATCGCCCCGATCAACGCGACCGGCGACCAGGTGGGGTGCTCGCTGGATGGCGAGGGCAACGTCAAGACCCCGCCCGGCTACAAGAAGGCCTGGGACGCTCTGGCCGAGGGAGGCTGGTTCTCCCTCTCGGCCAGCCCCGACCATGGCGGCATGGGCCTGCCCCACTCGATCGACGCCGTCGTCAGCGAGCTCTTCACCAGCGCCTCGATGGCCTTCGCCATGTACCCGGGCCTGACCAAGGCGGCCGCCAACCTGCTCGCCGAGCACGGCCCCGAGTGGTGCCGCGAGCTGGTCGTCGCCCGGATGTACACCGGCCAGTGGGCCGGCACGATGTGCCTGACCGAGGCCGGGGCGGGCACCAGCGTGGGCGACGCCCGGACCCGCGCGACCCCGATCGGCGACGACGGCACCTACCTGCTCGAGGGCGAGAAGGTCTTCATCTCCTCCGGCGACCACGATCTCGCCGAGCAGATCGTCCACCTCGTCCTGGCGCGGACCCCCGGCGCGCCGGCGGGGACCCGCGGCATCAGCCTCTTCCTGGTCCCGAAGTTCGAGTTCGACGCCGACGGGGCGCTCGGCGAGCGCAACGGCGCGGTGGTCGAGTCCATCGAGCACAAGATGGGCATCAACGGCTCGGCCACCTGCGTGCTGGGCCTGGGCGCCCGCAAGAGCTGCAAGGGCTGGCTGGTCGGCCCCGAGAACGAAGGCATGAAGCTGATGTTCATGATGATGAACGAGGCCCGCATCGGGGTCGGCATCCAGGGCCTGGCCAGCGCCGCCGCCGCCTACGGCTACGCCACCGCCTACGCGCGGGACCGCGTCCAGGGCCAGCCGCTGGAGTCCTTCGGTCGCAACGACGTGGCCTCGGTCCGAATCATCGAGCACCCCGACGTCCGGCGCATGCTGATGACCCAGAAGGTCCTGGTGGAGACCATGCGCTCGCTGGCCTACACGGTCGCCCTGGCCCACGACGAGGCCGTCGCCACCTCGGACGACGAGCACCGCAAGGCCCTGATGAAGAAGGTCGAGCTGATGACCCCCATCGTCAAGGCCCACCTCAGCGACATGGGCTACCAGGTCTGCACCTTGGCCCTGCAGACCTTCGGCGGCTACGGCTACATCAAGGAGTACCCGGTCGAGCAGCTCCTCCGGGACACCAAGATCACCTCCATCTACGAGGGGACCAACGGCGTCCAGGCGATGGACCTGCTGGGCCGCAAGATGCGCATGGACGGCGGCGGGGTCTTCATGTCCTGGCTGCAAGAGGTCAACGAGGACATCGCCTCCTGCAAGGAGCTGCCCGAGCTGGCCCCGCTGGCGGCCGATCTCGAGAAGGCCCTCAACCACCTGGGCGGCTCGGCGATGCACCTGGGGGCGCTCGGGATGGAGCGCAACCTGCGAGGCGCCATGCTGCACGCCACCGCCTTCCTGGAGCAGTTCGGGACCGTCAGCCTGGGCCGCCACGCGCTGATCCAGGCCCGGGTGGCCAGCCAGAAGCTGGCCGATGGCGCTCAGGGCGAGGACGCGCGCTTCTACCGAGGCAAGGTCCTCAACGCCCGCTTCTACATGGCCCACATCCTGCCGCGGGCCATCTCGCTGGGCAAGACGATCACCAGCAAGGACGAGAGCTGCCTGGACGAGGAGCTGTTCGAGACAGCCTAGCACCGCTAGAGGGTGAAGCGCATCCCATCGACCAGGATGCCCGGCAGGCGCTGGCTGGCGGTGGCCCGCCGCTCGTAGGTGCCGGCGTCCGGCATCATGCTCTGCTGCTCCCCGATCGCGACCAGACCCTCGCCCAGCAGGTGGAAGACGGTCTCGTCGAAGCGCATGACCTCGGCCGGCGCGACGACCTCCCCGCTCTCCACCCAGCAGGAGGCGAAGCGCGTCATCCCGGTGATCCGGCCCGCCGGCCGGTCGGAGTAGTTGAGGTACCACAGGTTGCTGATCCACAGCCCGGTGCCGAGCGCCTCCAGCTCGGTCCCCGCGGCCAGCTCGCCGGCCTTCATGTTCAGCGAGGTCGGCGACTCCTCGCTGGAGGCCCCGTTGTGGGCGCGGCTGTATTCCAGCGAGGAGCGCGGCGAGACGAGGCTGCCGACCAGCGCCCCGGCCTCGATCAAGGGGACCCGCTCGGGGCGGGCGAAGCCGTCGTGCGAGAACCCGGGCTGCAGCCCGCCGGCCAGGTCTTCGGCGAGGCTGACGCGGGGATCCATCGTTCTCCCCTGCGTCAACATCGACAGCAGCGGGGTGTTCCGCGCCTCTTGCGCCCGGTGGCTGAAGGCTCCCCAGGAGAGCAGCCCCATCACCTCGCCCAGGGCCGAGGGGGTCAGCCAGGCGCGGTAGCGGCCGGGCTCCAGCCGGCGCGCGGGCCGAGAGAGGATGGGGAGGGCCAGGCGGGCCTCGGCCATCCGCTGCGCCAGGAGGGACCGGTCCCATCCGGTCCCCCCCACGCTGCTCTTCACGGCCTTGTCGCCCTGCTGGTAGAGGCACCAGTCAAACAACCAGGAGCGTCGCTCGTCCCAGCAGCGCTGTCCCCGGCTGGAGGCGAACCCCGAGTATATGGGTCCACTGGCCAGGATACCTACGAGATCCACCCCGCCGTCCAGGGCCGCCTCCTCGAGGATCGCGTCGGTCATCTCGGCGCCGTCGGCCAGGGCCTCGGGGCTGAGGTGGACGCTGGAGACCCCCTCGGTCTCCCAGAGCAGCAGGGGATCCTCGGGGAGCTGGGCGACACGCTCGCGGAGCCGGGCCAGGGCGCTGTCGACCCGCGCGAGGTCCTCGGCGGCGACGCCCGACAGGCTGAGCTCGGTCGAGGCGTGGCGCTTGCCCTGGATCAGGCGCAGGCTGAGCTCCCGCTGCGAGACCGAGCCGGGCTGCCGGACCTTGCCGTGGTTGAAGCGGACGAAGTCGCTCTCTTCGGCGTGCAGCCAGAGGGTGTAGTCCTCGGCGGGGCCCAGTCGCTCGTCGAGCGCCTGCGCGAGCATCAGGAAGTGCCGGTGGAGCGGAGAGGACGAGGGACTCACGAGTGGCCTCCGAAGACGTCGATGCCGCGGAAGAGGCAGGCCGGAGAGGCGTGGCCCACCCGGATGACCTGGTTCGGCTCGCCCTTGCCGCAGTAGGGCGTCCCCAGCACCTCGACCGTCGACCGGTCGCCCACCCCGGCGAGGTTTCGCCAGAAGGTGGCCGAGATGCCCCGGTAGTTCGGGTTGCGGACGACGGCGCCGAGCTTGCCATCCTCGATCAGGCGCGCCCACTCGCAGCCGAACTGGAACTTGTTGCGGCTGTCGTCGATGGACCAGCTGGCGTTGGTCTCCATGTAGACCCCTCGCTCCACCCCGCCGATCAGCTCCGCGAAGCTGAGGTTCCCGGCCTCGACGTTCAAGTTGGCCATGCGATCAATCGGCGGTCGATTCCAGGAGCAGGCGCGGCTATTGCCCACCCCCGCCATCCCCGCCCGGGCCTGGGAGGAGGCGCCCCCTAGCGGGCGTAGGAGGATCCCGTCCTTGATCAGCCACTCTCGCTGCGCGAGGCTGCCGTCGTCGTCAAAGCCGTAGGCGGCGAGCTCACCCTGGACCCCGGGGTCGAAGGTCACGTTGAGCAGCTCGCTGCCGTAGCGGTAGCTGCCGAACATGTCCAAGGTCACGAAGCTGGTCCCCGCGTAGTTCCGCTCGTCGCCCAGGATGCGGTCCAGCTCCAGCGGGTGGCCGATGNNGGCGGCGAGCAGCTCCAAGACCTGCTCACGGACCCGCCCGCCCAGGCCCCGAAAGCCGACCTGGCCCAGGACCTCGAGGCCTCCCTGCCGGGTGAGGCCCCGCGAGCCCGTGCCCCGGCGCTGGGTGACCCCGGCGGCGTGGGCGATCACCATCGCATCCGGCGCCAGGATCTCGAGCTCCTGGACCACCTCGCCCCCGTCGGCCGTCAGGTAGACCGAGTCCGAGGCCACCCGCATCAGCGAGGCGGTCCGCTCGACGATGCGATCGTCGCCCGGGGCGGCCATGGCCGCGACCTCCGCCCGCAGCAGGTCGAGCTTGTCGGTCAGGGAGCGCTGCGACCAGGCCTCCTGCACCGGGGTGCGGTACTCCCCGACCGGGGCCCGCACGATGGAGCTGGAGAAGTCCATCACCGAAGATCCACCGGTGCGGCGCGCCCAGTCCCGGGCCCGCGCCGCCGCCGCGCTCAGCCCGGAGGGCGAGAGATCGCTGGTGGCGGCGTAGCCGAGGCCCCCGCCGTCGACGACGGTGATCATGGCGCCGGCGTCGACGCGCTCGACCACCGGCTCGACCAGGTCGTTTCGCACGGAGAGGACCTCGGTGCGCTCTTCGACGAGGCGGATCGAGCAGAAGTCGACCGCGGGGGCCGCCTGGAGGAAACGCGCTCGCAGGCCCGAGATGGGGCCGAAGGGGGTGGGCATCAGCGCTCCGCGCGGAGGGGGTAGATCAGGCAGGCCTCGCGGGCCTCGGCGAAGGTCTCGAGCTCGGGTCGCCAACGCTCCAGGAGGTCGGCGATCGGGACCCGACTCTCCAGACCTACCCGGGCCTCGGCGCTCCCGCAGAGCAGGTCGATGGCGATGGGGGTGTCGACGAACTCGTAGGTCTCGGTCCGCCAGGCGAAGTGCTGCTTGTCGGGGTCCAGGCGCAGGAAGGCCTCCAACACCACCAGCCCCAGGCGGAAGGCGTCCAGCTCCCTGCGCTCGCTCAGCAGGATCTCCACGCCGTGGCAGACCTGGCCCGCGTACTTCTGGAAGCGGGGCTCGAAGGTGGCGGCCCGGAAGGCCACTCCCCGCAGGTCCGCGTCCAGCGCGCCCAGCCGCACCAGCCGGCAGAGCTCGCGCTTGTCGACCCAAGGCGCCCCGACGAGGTGGAAGGGCCGGGTGGTGCCGCGGCCCTCGCTGAGGTTGGTGCCCTCAATCAGGCAGAGCCCCGGGTAGATGGCCGCCGTGTCCAGCGTGGGCATGTTCGGGGAGGGGTACACCCAGGGCAGGGGCGTCTCGTCCAACCATTGGTCGCGTGACCAACCTTTGCAGGGGATGACCTGCAGGGGAGCGGCAATGCCAAGCACCGTTCGGAAGTACTGCCCGAGCTCGCCCATGGTCATGCCGTGGCGCACCGCCAGCGGGTAGGCGCTGACGAAGCTCTCGAAGCCCGGCCGGACGAGGTTGCCCTCCAGGCTGATCCCGTCGATCGGGTTGGGGCGATCGAGCACCCAGATCTCGGTGCCGGTCCCGGCGGCCACCTCCATCATGTAGCCGAGCGTCGCCTGGTAGGTGTAGTAGCGGGCGCCGATGTCCTGGATGTCGAAGAGCAGGATGTCGAGATCGGCCAGGGTGGCCGGATCGGGGTGCAGGCTGGCTTCGTCCTGGCCGTAGAGGCTGACGACCGCGGTCCCCGAGTCCTGGCCCTCGACCCCGACCATGTCCTGGGCCGTGGCGTCGACCCCGTGCTCCGGTCCGAAGACCCGTCGGATCACCACCCCCGCCCCGGTGAGCAGCTCGAGGGCGTGGTCGAGCCGCCGGTCCACCGCTGTGTGGTTGCAGCACAGGCCGACCCGGGCCCCCTTCAAGCGAGCCATCCGTGCGGGATCCGACAAGAGCATCTCGAGGCCAGACTGCATTCCCTGTCTCCGTGCGAGCTCCGGCTCGGTATCTCAGCCAGGAGCCTGCGGCCCCCCTGGTGGGTTAGGGGGGCCGGACCAGGAGAGGCCATGAGCACCGCCCGCGACGTCACCACCATCCCTGTCACCACCGCCAGCGGCAAGAGCATCGTCGCCGCCGTGCGCACCACGCCCGCCACGGTCATCGAGGACTACGCCCGGCTGCTGGACATCGCCCAGGTCAGCAAGGCCCTGGATCCCAAGGCCACGACGATCCTGAAGAACAACATCTCCTGGCATATGTTGTACCCCAGCGCCAACACCACCCCCTGGCAGATCGAGGGCGTCACCCGCAAGCTGCGGGACGAGGGCTTCCTCGACCAGGTCGTGGTCGAGAACCGCACCGTCGTCACCCAGGCCGAGAAGGGCGAGCGCCTCAACAACTTCAAGCCGGTCCACGACAAGTACGCGCTGCCGATCAAGTACAACTTCAACCCCGCCGACATGAAGTGGGTCACCTACGAGCCCACCTCGGGCCCCTTCCTGGTGCTGGACAAGATCTTCCCCAAGGGCGTGCGCATCCCGGACTACTTCTTCGACAAGAACGTGGTCCACCTGCCCACCATCAAGACCCACATCTACACCGACTACACCTGCGCCCTGAAGAACGCCTTCGGCGGGCTGCTGGACACGACCCGGCACTACACCCACTCGGTCATCCACGAGACCCTGGTCGACCTGCTGCGCATCCAGAAGGAGATCCAGGCTGGCACCTTCGCCGTGGCCGACGGCACCACCGCCGGCAGCGGCCCCGGGCCGCGCACGATGACCCCGGTGGTCAAGAACATCCTGCTGGCCAGCTCGGACCAGGTCGCGATCGACGCGGTCGCCGCCAAGCTGATCGGCTTCGATCCGATGGACGTCAAGTGCATCCGGCTGGCCCACGAGGCCGGCCTCGGCAAGGGACGCCTGGACGAGATCGAGGTGATGGGGGACCTGGACACCGCCGAGGTCAAGCGCACCAACTGGGACTTCGTGGTGGGCGACAACGCCGCCAGCAAGGTGGGCGACTTCTTCTGGTTCGGCCCGATGAAGCCCCTGGCCCGCCTGATGTTCCAGACGCCCATGGTCAACGCCTTCATCATGGGCAGCTTCCTGTACCACGACTACTGGTGGTACCCGACGACCGGCCGCAAGATCACCGACCAGTGGCTGGCCGACACCGAGTGGGGCCGCCTCTTCCTCAGCTACGGCGACCCTTTCGCCCGCCCCGAGCGCTCAGGCCTGCGCTCTCGCCTGCGCCCACGCCCGGCCTAGCTTTGCTAGCTCAGCACCGAGCGCCGCGTTGATTGATTGACCAATCAATCCAGCGCCGCGTGCCGGGACTCCGTCCAGCTCGACGATCGGGCAGAGCAGCTTCAGCGAGGAGCTGATGTAGAGCTCGTCGACATCGGTTGGCCGCCTGAAGGGGGCCTCCTGGACGGGGATCCCAAGGACGCGGGCCTGGGCGAGGATCTGGGCCCGGGTCACGCCCGCCAGGATGCGCCCGTCGTCGGATGGGGTGAGCAGCGCCCCGCCCTTCACGGCGAAGACGTTGCTCCAGGTGCCTTCGAGCAGCTCGCCCTGGGGGCCCACCCAGATCACCTCGTCGACCGCGGCCTCTCGCACGGCCAGGACGGAGCCGGCGCGGCTGATGTGCTTGACCCGGCCGCTCAGCCAGGGCTGCGTGGGGTGGGGTCGGGTGACGGCCCGAACCGATGAAGGCGCAGGCTCGAGGGCCTGGGCGACGATGTACCGGGTGGTGGGGGTCAGGCCCAGGCGCAAGCGCAGCTCGGGGACCAGCCCTGGCCTGCTCCGGGCCCGGACCAGGCAGCGGCGGAGCTCGTCCTCGAGCAGCGCCGATCCGGGCCATGGAAGCCCCAACGCCGCAGCGCTGGCCGAGAGCCGCGCGAGGTGGGCGTCGACGAGGGGCAGGCCCCCCTCGTAGCTGCGCATGGTCTCGAAGACCCCCAGGCCCCGCGCCAGCGCCAGGTCGTCGGCGTCGAGGCAGACCCGTCCGTCCTCCCTCCAGACCCCGTCTTGAAGCACGACCTTCATACGCTCGGCGCCAATTGAAAGCGGGGCGTCGGCCCGTACAGGTAGAGGCTGAGCTCGGCGTCCAGGGCGAGCAGGTGGCCCTGGGGGACCTCCTCCCAGATGTCCTCGCCCCCGATCGGCTCGCTGGAGACGAGCAGGTGGTTGCAGCGACGCACGAAGCCGGAGCCCGGGCGAGCCCGGAGGGGCCGCAGGGGCATCATGCAGAGCTTCTCGGCCTGGCAACTCTCTAAGTCGGCGCAGCGCACCTTCTGGGTGGCGAGGTGCAGGCCGGGGCCCGCTCGCTGGGCGATCAGGACCGATCCGTTGGTCAGCAGGTAATTGCAGCTGGGCGGCTGAACTCCGAGCTCATCGGCCAGCGCGAAGAGCTGATCGGAGGCCTCCCGAAGGGCCGCCGCGACGGAGGGGACCGGCGGCTCGGCATGCCCGACGACGCAGAGCCCAGCCCGCTCGATGGCCGAGAGCAGGTAGTAGAAGAGGTGCTCGGAGTCGGTCTCGCCGAAGATCAGCGGGCGCAGCGACGCCGAGGTGCGGGCCAGCATCGGCTCGCGCAGCCGGTCGAAGCCCCACAGCGTGCCATTGTGGGCGAACATCCAGCGGCCGTGCCGAAAGGGATGGCAGTTGAGCTGGTCCACCGCGCCGACGGTCGCCTTGCGGACATGGACCAGGAAGGCGTGGGAGGAGAGGCGCCGGGTGACCCGGTGGAAGCGCTCGTCGCTGGCGGCCCCGCCCTCGGACTTCAGCAGGTAGGGGTCGGTCCCGTGGTACCAGCCGATGCCCCAGCCGTCGGCGTGATCCCGCGCCTGGCGGGCCAGGGAGTTCTCGGCCTCGAGCAGGGACCGATGGGCCGTGCTGGCGACGTTGCTGCGGAAGCCGAAGAGCCGGCACATGGCGCCCGCTATCATGGCCGGGCCGGGGAGGGAGGCGGCGGCGGCGGCGCCCCCGCGACGCGGAGTGGATATAGCCCCGGCCACCCCCAAGACACCCATGCTCAACTTCGGCTTCGGCGAGATCCTAATCGTGCTTGCGTTGGCCCTGGTCTTCGTCGGACCCGAGCGGCTGCCCACGCTCATCCGCTCGCTGGGCCGGCAGTACGGCAAGCTGATGCGAGCCAGCGACGAGCTGCGTCGGGCCTTCGTGCTGGAGGCGGACCGGATGGACGCCGACAAGCGCACTGAAGAGCTGCGCAAGCGCCGCGAGCAGGCCCGGCAGCGGGTGGAGGAGGCCCGAGCGGCGCGCGAGGCCGGGCTCCCCGAGCCGCCCGGGGCTCCGACGCTGCCCGAGGACGCGGCCGAGCGGCCGGACCCTGCCGACCGAGCGGAGCCGAAGGATGGCTGATCCCAAGCTGGACGTGCACGGCAACCCCGTCCTGCCGGGCATCGAGGAGGGCGACCCCGTCGAGGCCTACCGCATGCCGCTGATGGAGCACCTCATCGAGCTGCGCTCCCGGCTGATCAAGGCCCTGGGCGCGGCGCTGGTCTGCTGCATCGTGGCCCTCTTCTTCTCGCAGGAGATCTGGAATCTGCTGGTCCAGCCGATGAACGACGCGCTGGAGACCACGGGCCGCGGCACCATGGCCATGAGCACGGCCCTGGAGGGCTTCCTGACGATGGTCAAGGTGGCCGGCCTGGCGGGCCTGCTGGCGGCCAGCCCGATCATCTTCTGGCAGATCTGGCAGTTCGTCGCGCCGGGCCTCTACCCCCACGAGAAGAAGCCCGTCCTGCCGATGGTGATCGCCTCCACCGGGCTCTTCGCGACCGGGATCACCTTCGGCTACCTGGTCATCTTCCGCTACACCTTCCCCTACCTGCTGGAGTTCGCCGACGAGAACGTCCAGGCGGTGCTCTCCATCGACGCCTACCTGGGCCTGGCCACCCGTCTGCTGCTGGCCTTCGGCCTCTGCTTCCAGCTCCCCGTCGTCGTCTACTTCCTGGCCCGCATCGGCTTGATCGACGCCCGCGACATGATCCAGGGCTTCCGCTACAGCGTCGTCGCCATCTTCGTGATCGCCGCCATTATCACGCCTCCGGACATCTTCTCGCAGACCCTGATGGCCGTCCCGCTCTTGATCCTGTACGGCATCGGCATCATCATCGCCTGGCTGGTCAGCACCAAGAAGCGCGAGCCCGAGCTGACCTGAGCCGCCCTCCCGGAGACATCGATGGCGATCATCAAGACCATGCGCCTGCTGCCCTTTCTCCGGCACTGCCAGGGCGAGGTGCACACCCACCTGATCGTCACCCGGGGGGGCTCGATCGCCCGCCAGGGGCGCGGGCTGGGCTTCTGGTTCCAGCACATCGGCACCGCCATCTCCGAGGTGCCGGTCAACGACCAGAGCGTCACGGCGACCTTCAAGTGCCGCACCCAGGACTTCCAGGAGGTCGCGATCGCCGCGCAGATCTGGTACCTGGTCGACGCGCCCGAGACGATGGCGACCCGCTTCGACTTCTCCATCAACACCGAGACCGGCGCCTACAACGCCGACCCGCTGACGGTGATCCAGGGGGCCCTGGCCAGCGCCGCGCAAGAGGCGGTCTGGTCCCATGTCGCCTCGCACACGCTGGAGTCCCTGCTCCAGTCCGAGCTCTCGGGCCTGAGCTCGACCGTCTCCAAGGCCCTGGCGGCGCTGGAGTTCGGGGTCCAGGTGACCCGCGCGGTGGTGACGGCCGTGCGGCCGGAGCGCACCGTCGAGGAGGCCCTCCAGGCGCGCACCCGCGAGCGCTTGCAGATGGAGGCGGCGGCGGCGGGCTTCGAGCGGCGGGCCAAGGCGACAGAACAGGAGCGGGCCATCCAGGAGGCCGAGCTGGCCAACCGCCTGGCCCTGGCCCGGCGCCAGCAGGAGCTGATCGCGCAGGAGGCGGCCAACCAGCAGGCCCAGGCCGAGAGCGGCGTGGCGGTGGCCCTGATCAACGTGCGCGGCGCGATGGAGGGCGAGCGGCAGAAGGCCCAGCTCGCGCTGGAGACCAAGCAGGCGACGGACCGCGCCAGCGCCCAGCACGACGCGGCGATGGCCGACAACCGCCTGAGGGAGCTGGAGCGCACCCTGGGCCTTCACCTCGCCCACCCCGGCGGCGCCAGCGCGATCGCGAGGACTCGCACGCCCGAGGTCCTGCGCAACGTCAAGGTCCTCACCCTGGGCAGCGGCGGCTTGCAGAGCGCCTTGGAGCGCCTCGCGCCCGAGCCGGACTGAGGCCCGATGGATCCGCGGATCGTCATGGTGCGGCGGCGCACGGACTACGAGGCGCTGCTGATCGAGCACGGCACGCCTCAGATGGCCGAATACCGCCTCCGCCAGCGTGGCATCGACCCCATGGCTCTGCTCCTGCAGCACCGGACCGTCACGGGCGCCGCCGAGCGGGTGCTGGGGCAGGTGCCGACCACCTGGCGCAAGTCCTGGGTGCTGCGGGAGGACCTCGACCGCTTCCGCTTCGAGGCCGACGACATCGTGGTGGGCGTGGGCTACGACGGGCTGGTGCCCAACGTGGCCAAGTACCTGCACGGGCAGCCGGTGGTGGGCGTCAACCCCTTCGACCAGCCCCAGCGCATGATGCACTTCCAGCCGGCGCAGATCCTCCAGGTCTACGACGCGCTGACCACCCCGGGGCGCTTGCCCCTGGAGCGACGGGTGATGGTCGAGGCCGAGCTCGACGAAGGCGGCAGCATCGTCGCCCTCAATGAGCTCTTCGTCGGCCACGCCTCGCACCAGTCGGCCCGCTACGACCTCAGGCTGGCCGAGCAGTCGGAGTTCCAGAGCTCCTCGGGCATCATCATCACCACCGGGACGGGCGCGACCGGCTGGGCCAGCTCGATCGCCGAGGCGACCGGCCTGCCGGCCGAGGAGCTGCCCGAGCCGACCGCCGATTGGGGCTACTTCCTGGTGCGGGAGGCCTGGGCCAGCCCCTCCACCGGCACCGGCCTGGTGCGAGGCAAGGTCGGCCGGCAGGAGGGAGAGGTCCTGAAGGTGACCAGCAAGATGCAGGAAGGCGGACTGATCTTCGGCGACGGCATCGAGTCGGATCACCTGCGCTTCGGCTGGGGGCAGACGGCGCGGGTGCGGATCTCGGAGCGGGCGCTGAACCTGGCGGTGC
>DDSR01000482.1 GCA_002343455.1 Deltaproteobacteria bacterium UBA2385
GCGACAGCCTGCAGCTCGCCAAGGCGGCCCGGGACACCAAGGCCGAGGTGATCCTCTTCTGCGGGGTGCACTTCATGGCCGAGACGGCGCTGATCCTCAACCCCAGCCGCACGGTGCTGATCCCGGACATGAAGGCCGGCTGCTCGCTGGCGGACGCTGCACCAGCGGCGGCGGTGGCCCGCTGGAAGGCCCAGCACCCCGGCAGCGTGCTGGTCAGCTACATCAACTGCTCGGCGGGGGTGAAGGCGATCAGCGACATCATCTGCACCAGCAGCAACGCCGAGAAGGTGATCCGCTCGATCCCGGCGGACCAGCAGATCCTGTTCTGTCCCGACCGCAACCTGGGGCGCTGGCTGATCAAGCAGACGGGGAGGGACATGGTGCTCTGGCAGGGCACCTGCATCGTGCACGAGACCTTCAGCGAGCAGAAGCTGGTCCGCTTGAAGGTGCGGCACCCCGACGCCCAGGTGATCTGCCACCCCGAGTGCGAGCCGGCCCTGCTGGCCCACGCGGACTTCGTCGGCAGCACGGCGCAGCTCTTGAAGTACGCCACCACGTCGCCGGCGACGACCTACATCGTCGGCACCGAGCCGGGGATCCTCCACCAGATGGAGAAGGCGGCTCCCGAGCGGACCTTCCTGGCCCTGCCCGGCATGGACGAGACCTGCGCCTGCAACGAGTGCCCCTATATGCGGCTGAACACGCTCGATCGCATCCGCGACGCGCTGCGCGATCTGCACCCGCGCATCCAGATGCCCGAGGCGCTGCGGCTGGCGGCGCTGGCCCCACTCGAGCGGATGATGGCCCTGGGCGGCTGAAGGCGATCACAAGGCGACCAGCCAGGGCCATCGATAGGCACCCCCTTTCCCGAGGTGCCTCGTGGTTTTCCTGGCTCTTTCGCTGATCTCCTGTTCGGGCGACAAGCCTATCTCCGATGCAGACACCGGCATCGACACCGGCATCGACACCGGCATCGACACCGGCATCGACACCGGCATCGACGGCGGCGCCCCCGAAGACCTCTTCATCCCACACTACTTCACCATCTACGGCGCCTTCGGCGTCAACGCCGAAACGGGCACGCTGAGCAGCTTCGAGGTCAACGGGACCACCGTCCTGCCCTGGACCGCCCTTCGAATCCTCAACGAAGATCTCGATCGGGAGTGCTGGGTGGTCTTCACCGCCCCCGCGGCCGATGAGGTGCCGCTCGAGCTATGGACCTGGGAGGACGCGACCACGGGCGAGCTGATGGAGCACACCGGCTTCCTCATGCCCGAGGACTCCAGCGTCGATCCCGACGAGGGCTGCGCGGACTGGGACGAGGAGAGCTGCGGCCCGGTGGAGTCCGTCTGGACCCACGCCTGGGGCGTCGGGATCGGCACCCTTCGCCAGGACGTGCGTGAGGAGATCTCCTCGCCCGAGGGCGATCCCTGGCTGGCCGGGCTGTTGGACGCAGACGAGCTGCTCGGCGCGAGCTGGTCTTCGGATATCTTCGGCGCCGAGCCCCGCTGGGCCAGCCACACCGCGATCGGCTCCTGGGCCGAGGGAGGGGTGCTGACGCTGGACGAGGAGGGCCGTCCCCTGGACCGGATGACCAGTCAGGAGGTGCTCGACGCGGGACACCCGATCTCCAGCGGCGTCTACGTGATCCAGCCCGTGTTGCTCTGGGTCTACGAGACCTGGTTCCCGCTGGACTAGATCGACACCCCCGCCGACAGCCCATGCTGCCCGCCTGCCGCGGTGATCCGGTATCGGTACCCGACGCTCAGGCCCAGGTCCCCGACGGTGAAGCCGACCCCGCCCAGCCAGGTGAATTCGTGGCCGAAGCCGGGCACCGGCTCGCTGGACCAGTCCACGCGGCGATCGGCGTTGCTCAGCCAGGCCGGCTCGACCCCCCCATAGGCGCTCAGGCTCTTGTTCCAGGCCCGGCCGATCACGGGCCAGGCGAGGCCCAGGGTCGGGTCCAGGGTCTGGCTGCCGAGCGTGTACTGGTTCCAGAAGAGGTCCGGGCCGGTCTGGGCGCCGACGTGCTTCCAGAAGGGGCCCAGCAGGTTGCCGACGCGGGCCTCCATGCCGCTGGCGTCGGAGGTGGTCAGGACGTAGTCGCCCGCGACGCGAGCCACGCCTCTCCAGCGCGGCAGGGGGCGGTTGAGCTGGTTGTAGCGGAGCCCGGCTTCGGCACCCAGGCTGGCGCCGCTGACGGTGCGGTTGCCGTCCGTGAAGACGAAGCCCCCCACCCGGGGCAGGACGTAGGGATCGACCTGCCAGGACTTCGGAGCCGCCAGCGCGGTGAGGCTGGCCAGCAACAGGCTGAGCATCGGCTGTCCTCCGGGAGATCCATTATGCTCCGCCCCATGGCGAAGCAACGCACCGCGGACTCCTCGACCCGGAACGGGACCTACACCCGGCAGGCCCGCATCGGCCAGGGGCCGCACGCCGAGGTCTGGCGGGCCCAGGGTCACCGCGGGCCGGTCGCCCTGAAGGTGGCGACCTCCGAGCAGGGACGCCGGATGCTCCTGCACGAGGGCAAGGTCCTCGATCCGCTGCGCCACGCCTGCGTCGTGCAGCTGGAGGCCCGCGACCCGAAGGGCGGCTGGCTGGCGATGGAGCTCATCGAGGGTCCGCCCGTCGACCGCTGGGCCGTCCAGCGCTCCCCGCGCGAGATCGCCGGCCTGCTGGCCCGGGTGGCCGACGGGCTGGCCTTCTTGCACGCGCACCGGGTGGTGCACGGCGACCTCAAGCCCAGCAACCTGCTGGTCGACGCGCGCGGCGCCCCGCGCATCATCGACCTGGGCCTGGCCACGGTCGAGGGGCAGACGGTAGAGGGCTTCCGCGGGACGCTGGGCTACGCGGCGCCCGAGCTGCTGCGCGGGCAACCTCCGACGCCGGCCACTGACATCTACGCCCTGGGGGCGACGGCCTACCAGCTCGTCACCGGCCACCGCCCCTTCGAGGCCGCCGATCCCGCCGCGCTGGCGGTCCTGCCTCTGCAGACCCTGCCGGCCTCGCCCTCCTCGCGGGTGCCCGACCTCCCCCAGCCGCTCAGCGAGCTGATCCTGCGCATGATGGCCCGCGACCCGGCCTGCCGCCCGGTCGACGCCGGCCTGGTGGCCTCGGCCCTGCGCAGCTGCGGCGAGGGCGCGCCGGGACCGACGCTCTTCGGCATGGAGCGCGAGCGCGAGAGCCTGCGGCGGCTGGTGGTCCGGGGCCTCGAGGGCGAGCCGGCGATGGTGGTGCTGCACGGCCCCCCCGGCAGCGGCCGGAGCAGCCTGATCCGCGAGGCCACCGACAACGCCCGCCGCGAGGGCATGCAGTGGATCCGGCCCGAGCAGGGCGCCGACCCGGGGGTGATCCTGGAGACGATGAGCGAGGAGTCCGCCCGCCGCCCCTGCCTGATCGCGCTGGACACCGAGTGGCCCGAGGCCGAGTCGCTCGCCTCCCGCCTCTTCGCCCGCCGCCTGCCCGGCCTCGTCCTGGTGCGCTCCCCGCGACCGATGGCCTCGCTGCTGGCCCTCGGCGCCCGCCACATCTCCCCCTCCCCCCTCGGCATCGAAGAGATCGAGACGATGCTGGTGCACGCCGGACACGATCCCGCCGGCGCCGCGCCGCTGCTGGAGATGAGCGGCGGGCGCCCCGGGACCCTGCGGGCGCTGCTCGATCGCGAGGCCATGCCCGGTGACATCTCCGATCGCGAGCGGCAGGCGCTGCTCTGCTGCGGTCGAGGCCCCCTGGACGTGAGCGAGCTCGCCCGCCGGATGGAGCTCTCCGAGCACGATCTGCTCGATCTCGTCGAGCCCCTCTTCGATCGAGGGCTGCTGCTGGAGAGCAGCGACGGCAGCACCGTCGAGCGGGCCCGGTGAGCGCGCCCCGGGTCCGGCCGCTCGACCCCTTCGATCGGCGCGCCCTGCAGGGCCTGCTGGAGCGGGAGCCCGAGGCCAACCTCTTCCTGCTGGCGACCCTGCGCGACCTGGGCCTGCGTCCGAGCCTGGACAGCTCCTGGTGGGCGGCCTTCCGGGACGACGCGCTGGTCTCGGCCTGCTGGCTGGCCCGCGGTCGGCCTGATCCGGAGCCCGCGCGGGTCGACGGGCTGGCGGTCCCTTGCGGCGAGGCCGCTCCCTGCGAGGAGATCGGCCGGCGCCTGACCGAGGAGTCCCCGCCTCGAATGGTGATCGGCGCCCGCGGTCCCAGCGACGCCCTCTGGCGAGGCCTGGGCTCCCCCCTCACGAGGGCCTGGTACGACCAGCGCCTGCTGGTCCTGCGCCAGCCCGTGGGGGTGGTGGCCGCCGTCACGCCCTGGAACTTCCCCGCTGCCATGATCACCCGCAAGGCCGGCCCGNNAGCCCGGGGCGGCGGCTGCCGCTGCGACGCGCGCTGCCGACCGAGTGGGCCCTGGTGAGCGAGATGAGCGCCCGGATGATGCAAGAGGATCTGGGCGAGGACCCTCGTCTCCGGAACCTGGAGGGCCACCTGCGGCGGGTGCGTGAGCGCATCGGGCGCGGGGCCATCCTGCTTGGGGAGCAGGACGGCGCGGTCGTCTTCAAGCTGGACCTGGGCAGCCGAGGCCCCGAGGGCGTCCAGGTCGGCGGGACCTGGGTGCCTCCCGCCGCGAGAGGGCGAGGCGTCGCGACCGCGGGCATGAGGGCCGCCGGAGACCTGCTGGTCCCGCGGCATGGCTGGGTCAGCCTGCACCTGAACGAGGCCAACGCCCCGGCGATGGGGGCCTACCTGCGGGCGGGCTTCGAGCAGGGGGCCCCGTTTCGCCTGGCCATTCGTGCCGAAGCGGGCAATCCCGAGTCCCCTGCGGCGTAGAGAGGGCCATGTCGGACACCCCTCTCCCCGTCGCCGAGCTGATGCTGCTGGCCTTCGGCCTCTCGGTGGCGGCCTGGCGCTGGTGGCACCGCGCGGAGCTCCCCGCGCGCCGGCCCCTCGCCGCGACGCTCTTCGAGGAGCCTCCTCCCCCTGCTCCCGACCTGCCCCGACCGGCCGAGCTGCCGCCCGCCGAGCTCCTGATGCGCTGGAGCCCGGGCTTCAGCGAGCCGCTGCTGCACGAGCTGGCCACGGCGCTGTCCCGGGCCGCCCGCCAGGCGCCCGAGGCGGTCCGACCGGCGGTCCTGGAGGGCGCCGCCGAGGCCATCCTCGCGGAACGCCGGGCCAGCGAGCGCCAGCGCCGCGAGCGTCCCGAGGAGACCCTGGCGGGACCGAGCCGGCTGGTCGGCGTCTCGGTCGAAGAGGACTGGACCGTGGCCGAGGTGGAGCGGTGGGGGCTGATCCGCACCAGTCCGCCGCTCCTCCTCCACGAGCGCCTGCGCCTGCGCCGGGAGACGGGCGCCCGGCCCCTGCCCATGGCCGAGGCGATCGCCCGCCTGGGACGCGCCCTGGCCCAGAACGAGCCCCTCGCGGGGCCCGAGGATCTGGGCGGCTGGCAGCTCGCCGCGCTGGTCGAGAGCGAGCACCTGGAGCCGACGCCCCAGGTGCTGCGACGCCTCGCTCCCTCCCTGCCGGCCGAGATGTCCGAGCCGCAGGAGGACCGCCTCGCCCTGCTCCCGCTGTCCGCGCCCGCGCAGCTGACCGGCCGGGTCCGAGACCTCGCCCCCCGCTCGCTGGCGGCGCGCTCGCCCGGCGCCGACCTCGCGCCGCTGGTGGGCCTGGTCTCTGCCCCGATGCGGGAGCTGCACCTCTTCTGGCAGGCGCTGGCCCGACCGGACACCCCTGCCGCCCCGCTGGGCGCCGCCCCGCTGGGCGCCGCCCCGCTGGGCGCCGTGCGCCTCGTCGACGCGCTCGAGGACGCCTGCTTCTGCCTGGCGCGGCTGGAGCTGGACCTCGGCGAGGGCCCGACCGGCCACCGGGAGCGCTGGACGCTCGGCCAGCGCTTGCAGGACCCGCAGGGTCCGTGGATGCTTCTCGACATCTCGGGCGCCCCGGTGCCCGGCCATTCCCATTAAGCAGGCGACGATGCTGCACACCGACTCCCGCTTCGCCCAGGCCGTCGAGGCCGCCGTGACCCGCCTCGAAGCGTGCACCGACGCCGAGATCGTCGTGGTGGCCGCGCCCCGCTCCGCCAGCGGGCTCGACGTGGCCGTGCTCTTCGGGGCGGGCCTCGCCTGGCTGGCCCTGCTGGCCATGCTCTGGAGCCCCTGGGCCTTCCACCCCGCCTGGATCCCCATCGAGCTCGCCCTGGTCGGCGCCTTCGGGGCCTGGGTCGCGCACCGACGCCCTGGGCTGCTGCGCCGGCTGATCTCCTCGCGCCGCCTCCGCGCCCAGGTCGACCACGCCGCCGACGCCGCCTTCCACCAGGAGGTCGTGCACGGCACCCGGGGCCGCACCGGGCTGCTGATCTACTTCTCGGCCCTCGAGCAGCGGGTCGCCCTGCGCCCCGACCTGGGCCTGGACGCCCGGGTGCCGGCCGGGGACTGGAACGCCATCCGCTGGGGAGCCGCCAAGGACCCGCGCTTCTGCAACCGGCTGGAGGACTTCCTCGCCGGCCTGGACGCCGTCGGCGCTGTGCTCGCCCGCCGGGTCCCCCACCTCGAAGACAACCCCAACGAGATCGCGAATGCTCCCCGCATCCGTTCGTGAACGCCTGATCCGGCTCCTGCCGGCCCTGATCGTCCTGCTCCCCCTGCTGCTGGTCGCGGGCGAGGCCTGGGCGCGGGTCGGCGGCGGCCAGGGCTACTCCGGCGGAGGGGGCGGCTCCCGCGGCGGAGGCGGCTACAGCGGCGGCGGAGGGGGCGGCGACGGCGGCGCCATCATCGAGCTGCTGATCTGGCTGTGCATCAAGCACCCGGCCATCGGCATCCCGATCACGCTCTTCGTGATCGGCGTGGTGATCTACACCAAGATGCAGAGCTCCGACGGCGGCTTCGTGAGCCACCAGCCGCAGCGCTCGCAGGCGAAGGTCCGCCCGGCTCGGGCCCCGGTCGGCGGCGCGATGGACCCGGCCGCCGTGGTGGCCGAGGACCCCAACTTCAGCGAGCCCCTCTTCATCGACTTCGTGCAGCTGGTCTACGCCCGCGCCCAGCGCGCCCGGGGCGACGGTCAGCTCGAGCCGCTCCGCCCCCTGATGACCGAGGCGGCCATCGCCTCGCTCTCCAGCCAGCGCGGCAACCTCAGCGAGGTGCGGGACGTCATCTTCGGCAGCACCACCCTGGTCGGCCTGCGCCGCACCGGCGGCCGGCTGCACCTGCTGGTGGAGCTGGAGACGAACCTCAGCGAGGTGCGCGCGGGCTCCGAAGCGCAGCTCCTCCGTAAGGAGCGCTGGACCTTCGGTCGCCAGCTCGGCCAGCTCTCGCCGGGGCCCGAGCGCATGCGCAGCCTGGGCTGCCCCAGCTGCGGCTCGACCCTGGAGCTGACCACCGATGGCCTCTGCCCGAACTGCTCGACCGTGCGCACCGGCGGCGCCAGCCAGTGGGAGGTCGAGACCTTCCAGGTCCTGCACTCGCAGGCGCTGAGCGCGCCCCAGCTCCAGCTCGGCGGAGGGATGGAGGCCGGCACGCGGCTGGCGACCCGCACCGCGCCGGATCTGGGCGTGCAGGCCCGGGCGCTGACCACCCGCCACCCCGCCTTCGAGTGGGCCAGCTTCAACACCACCGTCGAGAGCATCTTCCTGAAGCTGCAAGAGGCCTGGTCCACCCAGCGCTGGGAGCTGGCGCGGCCCTACGAGACCGACGCCCTCTTCCAGACCCACCGCTTCTGGATGGAGCGCTACCGCCGCTTCGGCCTGGTCAACCGGGTCGAGCAGGTCTCGGTGCGGCGCATCGAGCTGGCGCGAATCGGCGTCGACGCCTTCTACGAGAGCGTCACGGTGCGGGTCTTCGCCTCGATGCTGGATTGGACCGAGCAGGGCGCCGGCAAGAAGCTGGTGGCCGGCAGCACCACCGAGAAGCGGGTGATGAGCGAGTACTGGACCTTCATCCGCCGCATCGGCGGGAAAGCGAAGCCCGACGGCAGCGGCTGGGACGCCGAGCACTGCCCGAGCTGCGGCGCGCCCTTGGACCGGGTGAGCCAATCCGGCGTTTGCGGTTATTGCGAGGCGACGATCACGACCGGCGACTTCGACTGGGTGCTGACCCGAATCGAGCAGGACGAGGCGTACAGAGGCTAGATGAGCTCCCAACGACGACCCGGCGCCCACGAGGCGCGCGCTGTTCGAGAACACGGCGACCCCCTGCTCTCCAAGATCCTGGCCGAGGCCCTGGCCCAGACCGGGACCGAAGCCCGCGCCACCCACGGCTGGCACAGCTACCCCGCGGGCCTGCACCCCGACGCCGCCGCGGTCATGCTCGACGCCTTCGACGGCCCCGTGCACGACCCCTTCTGCGGCGGCGGGACGGTCCTGGTCGAGGCCCGCCTCGCCGGCCGGGACTGCAGCGGCACCGACCTCTCGCCGATCGCCACCCTGGTCAGCCACGCGCGCACCGCCGCCGCCGAGCACGCCGTGGCGATGCGGGCGATGTCCCGGCACCTGGCCGAGGCCGCCCGCCGCCGGGTCGACGTCGAGGTGCCCGAGCTCTGCGTGCGCTGGTACGAGCCCCACGTCGCCCAGGAGCTCGGTCGCTTGCGCGACGGCATCAAGGCCGTCGAGCCCGGGCCGGTCCAGGACCTGCTGCGCGCCCTGCTCTCCAGCATCATCGTCAAGTCCAGCTTCCGCGAGAGCGACACCCGCAACACCCGCACCCCGCACCACCGGCCTCCCGGCACCACGGCGATCCTCTTCCACAAGAAGGCCCGCGAGCTGGCCCGCCTGCTCGAAGCGATGCCCCCGGGACCCGCGCCGCGCATCCGCCTCGCCGACGCGCGCAAGGTCGGGCCTCCTCCGGGCACCCGCCTCGTCCTCACCAGCCCGCCCTACCCCGGGGTCTACGACTACCTGCCGATGCAGCAGCTCCGCTACGCCTGGCTGGAGATCGACCCCAGCCCCCTGATGGGCGGCGAGCTGGGCAGCCGGCGGGAGTTCCGCAGCAAGGGCCGCACCGAGGCCCTCCAGCACTGGCGCGAGGACAACGCCCGCTGGATCGCCACCCAGGCCCAGGGCCTCAGCGCCGACGGCTGGATGGCCATCGTGGTCGGCGACGGGCTGGTCGGGGATCGGCTGGTCGACGCGCTGCAGCCGACCGTCGTCGCCATGCAGGAGGCCGGCCTGCAGATCGTCGCCCGCGCCAGCGCCGACCGCCCCGACCACGCCCGCGAGGCCCTGCGCATCGAGCACCTCGTCCTGGCGCACAAGCCCTGAGCCTCAGGCCGACCGCTCCGCAGAGAGCGCGACCGGCGCTTCGCCCTGGGCCCCCAGCCACCACAGCCGCATCGAGAGCGGGTAGGGCAGCGCAGGCAGCCCCTCGGCCCAGGCGATGAGCGGCGCTGCCGCTGTCCCGGCCTCTCCCTCGGACCAGGGCAGGAAGGCGCAGAGGTCGCGGGCCGGGGCCAGGGCGATCACCCCCGCCGTCCCCCGCGAGGAGGCCCCCGCCAGCAGCAGCCGCGAGGCGTCGAGGCCATCGCCCAGGGCCCACCAGGACAAGGTCCCGTCGGTCTCGGGGGCCGGGGTCAGGGCCCGCAGGTTCTCGATCGCCCGCGCCTGGGCGGCGGCCAGGGAGAGCCCCAAGCGGGGCAGATCGAAGGGGCTGAGCAGGCGCTGGCGCAGCGGCGCGTCCAGGGCCAGGGCGAGGTGGAGGCCCGCAGCGAGCGGTCGGCTCCACACCCGCGGGTCGGGCTGGGGCAGCAGCCGCGGGACGAGGCGATCGAGGGCCAGAGGGGTGGAGGACCCGCTCTCGTCGAGCGCGCGGCGCACCTCCTGCGCCCAGGACTCCACCCGCGCCGCGTGCTGCGACGGAGGGGCGAGGCTCAGCACCCGACCCAGCGAGCCCAGTCCAAGCGAGGCCACGGCCTCCCCTCGACGCAGCTCGAGCCCCTCGCTCGAGGCCGACCGCACCTCGACGCCAACCGCCTGAAGGGCGAGGAGGGCGCGCTCGAGCAGCCGCGGCTCAGTCGTCGCAGCTCCCGTCGCTGTCGCCGTCTGCGCAGCCCTCGCCCTCGAGCGCGACGCTCAGCTCGCGCTCCTCGCCCTCCTCCACCATCACGACCACCAGGTCCCCGAAGTAGCTGCCGGCCGCGTAGGGCAGGAACTCGACGGGGAGGGCCGCCTCGTCCCCGGGCTGGAGGACCACGGGGAGGGAGAGCGTGCCGGGCAGGGTGAAGGCCCGCGAGGTGGTCGAATCCAGGTAGGCCTCGACCACGCGCACCGAGCTGCCGCCCTCGACCGTCAGGAGGACGGACTTCTCGGCCGGGTCGGCCAGGGGGGAGCGCGCGCCGAAGGTCAGGGCGGTGGCCGGGGTCAGGCGGAGCTTGCCCTCACCGACCTCGGCGAGCGCTCCGCCTTCGGTCATGGACTCCAGGCCCGGCGATCCACACCCGACGAGGAGCGAGGCCAGGAGAGGCACACGGAGATGGCTGAGCGACACGACGACCATGGGAACGTCTCCTCCGGGGATCTTGTCGAGAACTGCGGGCGGGGTTGGGGCCTCGCCGGCCCCCTCCCCCC
>DDSR01000373.1 GCA_002343455.1 Deltaproteobacteria bacterium UBA2385
CTCCGGACCCGATCCCTTCTGTCAGCAGCGGCGAGCCCACCGCGCTGGTCCTGCATCGCGCTCCGGGGGCCCGGCCCGTGCGCCTGCGCCTGCCCGGGGATCTGCCCCTGACCGAGGCCATCACCCGGCTGGTGGGCAATGTGCTGCCCGTGCGCACCGACCTCGCAGGGGGGCTCTCGGGGTGGTGGCGCCTGCAGCAGGGCCAGCGGCGCCTCGCCCGCGATCGGACCCTGGCCTCGCTGGCGCCGGACTTCGCCGTCGACCTGGAGTTCGTGCCCAACCGCCTGCGCGACTGCGAGCTTCGCTGCGAGTCGGTCAGCCCTCCGGCCCGCCAGCTGGTGCGGGTGGGTGACGCCGTGCCGGTCTCCAGCCTGGTCGACCACATCGCGGACTGGCTGGCCCTCCCCCCCGGCCGCTGGGTCCTGCTCTGCGACGGCCAGGAGCTCGGCCCCCACGACATCCTCTCCGACCTGGACGCCGGCCCGTCGCGGCCCGTGCTCGAGCTGAAGCCCGCCTCATGAGCCAGGAACGTTGGGACATCGTCCTGCGCTTCCTGCAGGGCCCGATGAGCTACCACGGCGACGTCGTCTGCCGCGGGCCGGTGGTGCGGATGGGGGCCAACCCCGGCCCGGGTGGCCTGCGCATCGACGGCTACCGCGGGCTGGACGATCGGCAGGCGGTCATCACGGCCTACGACGGCGGCACGGTCGCCATCGCCCCGGTCGGGGTCAACCAGGTGCGGGTCGCGCCCCACGCCAACGTCGACTGGGCCGAGGTGCAGCCGATCCGCGGCCCGGTCTACCTGGATCGGGACGCCGCCTTCCACCTGGGGCCCCCGGGGCGAGGGGCGACCCTGCAGTTCATGGAGTGCCGCCGCCTGGGCGTCTGGGAGCAGAAGCAGATCCTCTCCGAGGCGTCCCAGGCCGAGGACGGGCAGCGGCCCAGCAACGTCAAGGAGCTGGACGCGAAGCGCGGCGTGCCCGGCTGGTTCATCCCCGCGACCATCGTCCTGGTGCTGATGGCGGCGACGGCCCTGATCGTGCCCCTGGTCGGCGAGTGGCGCCGCGACATCGCCCAGCTGGGACCCAAGGACGACGGCCAGGAGTACTACGAGTTCGTGACCATCACCGACGCGGTGGCCCCCGAGCTGATGGAGGGGCTCAACCAGCCCTTCGCCGACTTCGTGATGGTGCCCAACGCCCAGGCGGCGGCCTGGCCCAGCCTCGCCACCAAGCCCGACGAGTGGGACCAGCGCTACCTGACCTATGTGCAGCACTCCGTGCAGATCCACCTGGGCGCCTGGCTCTTCTGGAGCCGCCTGGAGCAGGTGGCCGAGGAGTACGCCATCGTGGTCCAGCAGATGCGCGAGGCCGGCCTGCCCGAGGTCTTCGCCGCCATCCCCTACCAGGAGAGCCGCTACCGCGCCGATGTGACCTCTCCCGCCTGCGCCCGGGGCATGTGGCAGCTGATGCCCGAGGTCGCCAACCGGACCGAGATGGTGGTCCGCAACTGCAAGCTGCGCGGCTCGACCGGGCTGTGGTCGCCGACCCGCAAGTCGCCGCCGATCAACGTCTACAAGAACGCCGAGTACATCGACCAGAACGCCCCGATGACCAGCTCCAGCAAGTGCCGGATCCACAGCTGTGAGGTCGACGAGCGCACCGATGTCTCGCTCTCCACCCGCGCCTCGGTCGCCTTGCTGGCCGAGGCCTGGAACGACGCCGAGCTGAGGGCCTCGGGCGCGGTGGTGCAGATGACCATCCTCAGCCACAACGCCGGCTACGACGACAGCCGCTTCGACGACGCCGGCCGGATCAAGACGACCAACATCCTGCACGGCTACCGCAAGCACCTGGAGCGGACCCGCCAGGAGCGGGCGCCGGACTACTACGGCCAGAACATCCTCTGCACCTCGCCCGAGGACGAGAGCATGACCTGCGGCGGGGTGATCCATCGCGAGACCCAGCACTACGCCTACAGCATCACCGCCCAGCACATGCTGGCCGTCTGCTATTACGCCGAGAACCACAGCCAGAAGCCCGCCTTCCAGGACTGGCGCAAGTACACCCTCGGCGACGGATACTGCAACCGGATGAACATCCCGACCGTCGACCAGATCAACAAGCGCGCCGGGGCCAAGAAATGAGCCTGCGCACCTGGCTCTCGGTGGCGGGCGTCTTCCTGACCTTCGGGGTCTGCGGCTACCTGCTGCTGGACGAGGAGATCACGCCGGGGGACGAGACCGCCGACTTCCAGGCCCGGCAGGCCGATCCCCTGATCGGCATCACCTACTCGGCGGCCAACCGCGAGCGCAACTTCCAGAGCTTCGGCCTGGACGCCGAGATGACCAAGAGCGCGGTCGACCAGGCCCGCCGCTTCGAGGACACCGGCAAGCTGGAGCGCATCCGCCTGCTGCTGACGGATGCGGCCGAGCCGACCGACCTCGCCGAGGCGCTCTGCGGCCGCAGCCCCCAGATCCGCCCGCGCTACGGGGCGATGCGCTTCCTGGTGGCCCTTGTGCAGGGCGAGCGCCGACCCATCGACATCGAGCGGGTCAGCTCCCTGCAGCGCGAGGACTGGTCCAAGGCCGCGCCGATCTCGGCGGTCTACGACGAGGCCGAGCTGGCCGACGAGCGCAAGCCGGACGCCACCTTGATGGCGGTCGCGGCCATCCTGACCGCCCAAGAGCAGGAGCTGCTCAACGGCTACAAGCCCTGGGGTCGGGGGCTGGCCGCCACCTGGTCCTGGAAACAGGTAAAGCAGAAGTATCCGGGCATCGAGAAGCGCTGCCTGGATTACTTCGTGATCATGCACCTCGCTGTGGAGATCGCCAACGGCGAGGGGGGCATCTGCGATTGAGCCCCGAGACCGACAATCGGGGCGGCTGTTTGCGATGGGCTATAGTGCCGCAGCGTCGAGCATCGGAGTGCTGATGGAGCCGCGGCGTCGGTTTCGATTTCTCAAGGAGCTCTCGGAAGGGGCTTTCGGAAAGGTGTACCTGGCCGAGATGGTCACGGGGGACAACTTCCGTAGCGTCGTCGCGATCAAGCTCCTGCACGGCAAGTGGCTCGGCCATGACGAGATCGTCCAGCGGTCCCGGGACGAGGCGCGCGTGCTCGGGCTGCTCCACCACCGCAACATCATCCGGGTCGAGGACCTGACCGCGATCAACGGGCAGTGCGCCATCGTCATGGAGTACCTCGACGGTGTCGACCTCAAGACGCTGACCGGCTGGTGCCGGGAGCGCGGCCTGCGCATCCCCTTCCGCGTCGCCTTCGAGGTCACCGCGGCGGTCGCCAGCGCGCTCGAGGCCGCCTACAGCCAGACCCCCCTGCAAGGCGGCGAGCCGCTGCACCTGATCCATCGCGACATCAAGCCCTCCAACGTGATGTTGACCAAGGCTGGCGATGTGAAGGTGCTCGACTTCGGCACCGCCCAGGCCCGCTTCGAAGAGCGCGAGGCCCACACCCAGGCCCTGGCCTTCGGATCGGCCGCTTACATGGGCCCCGAGCGGCTGCTCGGCGACCCCGATGCGCCCTCCGGCGACGTCTTCTCGCTCGGCGTGACCCTCTACGAGATCCTCTGCCAGGGCGCGTTCGGCAAGATCCACATCCGACCCGAGAAGTACGACCGCGAGCTGGGGCCCCGCCTCGATGCCTTGCCGGTCGACGATCTCGGCCCGCAGCGGGCCCAGCAGATCCGGCAGGTGATGCGGCTGATGCTGGCCTACGACGGCACCGAGCGGCCCTCGGCGGGCCAGGTGGTCGAGCTGATGGAGGCCCTGGCGGAGGAGGTCAACGACGGCACGATGCGCCGCTTCGCCCGCGAGGTGGTCGCCCCCTGCCGCGAGCAGCTCGAGCCCGAGCCCAACCCCGACGATCCGCTGACCGGCAGCACCCTCTTCGAGGACCGGACCAGCGGCGCGCGCTCGGCGTCGTCCCCCGAGACCGCGGCCGCCCTCTACGACTCGGGCGAGACCTACCGGGAAGCCGAGCCCGAGGTCGAGCCCGACTCCACCTGGATCGACGACGCCGAGCACCGGCCCTTCCAGGTGCCGCCCGAGCTGGCGGCGCAGGACACGCCGCGGGAGTTCATCGACGACAGCTTCGACGACGACCTCGAGGAGCGCTCCTTGGGCGGCCATGCGCCGACCTCGGTGCCCCCGGCCGAGCTCGAGCCGACGCCCGCGGTCGTGGCCGCCCCCTCGCCGCCGCCTCCGCCTCCGCCCTCGCTGGTGACGGCGGGCTCCCTCTCCCCGGCGGCCGATCGTGAGCCGGTGGTGCGCCCGCCGGCGCCAAAGCCCGAGGCCAGCCCTTCGCCCAAGCCGAAGAAGTCGGGCGGCGCGGGCAAGGCGGTCGGGGTGGTGGTCGGCCTGCTGATGGTGCTGGTCATCGTCGGCGGAGGTGGCGCGGGCGCCGCCTGGTACCTGGGCCTGCTGGTCCCCTCCGCGGAGGAGCCGCCCCTGGTCGAGGAACCCTCTACCGACGCCGCCGCTGGCGCCCCGGGCGGGCGCATCGAGGTGGGCCCCCTGGACGGCAGCACCGGCTCGCTGACCCTGACGTTGGCGACCCCGGGCGGCGCGACCGTCTCGATCAACTCGGTCACCGGCTTCAAGCAGGACTGGGATGGATCGGGCCAGCTGGAGCTGGTGGGGCTGCCCGCGGGCACCTACAAGACCAAGGTCAGCCCCGCCAAGGGGCCGGCCTCACGCGGAACCCTGGAGGTCGTTGCGGGTCAGACCTGCACCTATGTCTTCCCCAACGACAAGGAGGGCGGTGAATGGATTGCCGACGGCTGCAGCTAGGGATCCTCGGGCTGATGCTCTCCCTGATGCCCGGCGCCGCGCTCGCGGGCGTGGTCGACCAGGTCCAGCTCGCGCGCGAGTCGATCCTGGCCGGTGATCTCAAGGCCGCGGTCAAGGCCCTCGACGCCGCCCAGAAGTCCGCCCCCTCCGAGGGCGCCATCGTGCCCCCACGGCTGCTCGCCCAGCTGCACTTCTACCGGGGCGTCATAGAGCACAAGTCCGGCGACAAGAAGGGCCTCGCCCTGGACGCCTGGCGCCAGGCCCTGATCGTCGAGAACGGCTTCGAGTGGGAGGCCGACCTGCTGGCCGAGGATGATCCGCGCAGCGTCTTCGAGGCCCTGCGCGCCGAGGTCCGCAGCCGCCCCAAGGTCGAGACCTGGGTCCCCGACAAGACGGGCCTCGCCCGGCTCTACGTCGATGGCAAGCAGCGCGCGGCCAAGGACCAGGTGCTCGAAGGCCTCCACCTCGCCCAGATCGAGTGCCCGGACGGCGCGGTCTACGGCCTCTGGACGGACCTGGCCAAGGACCCTCGCTGGTTCAAGCTCTGCCCCGGCGGGGTCGACACCTCGGTCGAGCCGGCCGTGGCCAGCACGGAAGAGGACGAGTGGGGCGACTTCGCGCCCGTCTTCGGCGGCGGCGACGAGCCCGCGACCGAGCCGGCGACCCCCGGCTCGGCGACCCCCGCTCCGCCCACCGTAGATCCCGCGCGCGCCAAGGCCGAGGCGGAGGCGAAGAAGAAAGCGGACGCCGAGGCGAAGAAGAGGGCCGACGCAGACGCGAAGGCGGCCCAGGAAGCCGCCGCCGCGAAGGCGGCCCAGGAAGCCGCCGCCGCGAAGGCGGCCCAGGA
>DDSR01000183.1 GCA_002343455.1 Deltaproteobacteria bacterium UBA2385
CCCCTCCCCCACGACCACCGGCGCCTCCCACAGCCCATCCGGCGACAGCACGGCTCCTCGGCCGTCGGACAAGCGCCGCCGGTGAGCGTCCAGGCCTCGTCCTGGTCGAGGTCGTCGGCCTCCAGGCCGAAGCGCGGCCCCCCCTGTTTCAGGATCTGAAAACACTTTCTACGCCCCCACGCCATGACCCACGACCGCACCCGAGGCAAATTGGCGACCCACCCGGAGAGCCCCGTGTCCGAAGCCACCTGCACCACCTGCGGAGACGCCCTGTCGGACGTCGCCTACTGCATCGTCCCCACCTGCCCGTACCGCGTGGGGAGCCGCGCCCAGGCCGCCACCCTCGGCCAGGCCGTGGTGCTCCCCCGGGCCGACCTCGCCCGCCGCCTTGGGGCCAGCGGGCTGGAGTTCTTGATCCTGTTCGGGCTGGAGGTGGCCAGCGCCATCATCGTGCCCGTCGGCATGGCCCTGAGCCTGCTGGCAGGGACCTACTTCGCGGTGAAGGACCTGGGCGGCGGACGGTACAGCCTGGGCAAGCGCATCGCCCGCACCCGGGTGGTCGACGCCGAGACGGGCGCAGTGCCCCCGGCGGCCCGGCTGGTGATGCGCAACGCACACCTCGCGCTGGGCTTCTGGCTGAGCGTGATCCCCGGCCTGGAGGTCCTGGGTTGGGCGCTCCTGCTCCTGGGCGGGACGATCGACCTGCTGATGCTGGTGGCCGACCCGCAGGGCCGCCGCCTGGGCGACCGCATCGCGGGGACGCAGGTGGTGCCGGTGACCGATGGTTGAGGCCGCCGACCTCCGGGTCTACCCGGACCTCCACCCCGACGCCTTCACCCACGACGAGGACCGCGCGGCCCTGGCCGTGCTGCGCGACGTCCCCGGCCTCGACCGCCTGCTGAAGGCGATCTCTGGCAGCACGATCGAGCGCGCCGTCTTCGCCAACCTGCGGCACAGCGCGATCCGCATCGGGCCGCGCCAATACCCCTCGATCTACCGCATGGTCGAGCGCTCCTGCCGCGTGCTGGACGTGCCGGTCCCCGAGACCTGGCTGATCGGCGGCTACACGGTGAACGCCTCGGCCTTCGGCTTCCAGAGCTACACGATCCGGCTGTACCAGGGGCTGGTGGACCTGATGGAGCCCGAGGAGCTACAGGCGGTGATCGCCCACGAGGTGGGGCACATCGCCTGCGAGCACATGCTCTACAAGAGCCTGGGGGCGCTGCTCGGCGAGATGGGAGGGGCCGTGATGGGGCGGCTGCTGGGCCCCCCCGCCGAGCTGCTCTCCGGCGCGCTGGAGCTGGCGATGCTGCGCTGGAGCCGCGCGGCCGAGTACTCCTGCGACCGGGCAGCCCTGCTGGTGGTGGACGACGCCGAGGTGGTGGCCCGGACCCTGGCTCGCCTGGGAGGCTCCAGCCTGCGCTACCGGGACGAGCTGAGCCTGGAGGCGGCCCTGGCCCAGGACGCACGCTACAGCGCCGACAACTCCCAGCTCGACCAGGCGCTGTTGGGGCTCGCTCAGCTCGGGGACACCCACCCCGAGCCGATCCTCCGGGCGCACGCCATCATGGACTGGTCCCGCTCTGCCGCCTTTGCCGAGCTGCGCGCCGGGCGCTACCCGACCCGCTCTTCGGTCCGAGAGCGGCTGCTTCGCCCGCAGATCGAGGGGATGGACACCTGCCGCGCCTGCGGCGCCCTGGTGCCGACCACGCGCAATCGCTGTCCGAGCTGCGACTGTCATCGATCGGCCGAGGTCCAGGTGCGCTGTGCGTGCGGGGCGGTCAACGATCGCCGGTGGCGGAGCTGCCGGGCCTGCGGGGCGCAGCTGGCGCACCTGCTGGGGCCGCCAGAGGGGTCCTCAAGTTGACGACTGCGCTACCCTGCCCTCCATGGATCCCTCCCCCCTCGACCCCACCGCCATCGACGCCCTCACCCTGGCCTTCAGCCCGACCTCGCTCACGGTCCTCAACACGATCCTCGGCCTGGTGATGTTCGGCGTGGCCCTCGGCATGGCGCCCGAAGACTTCCGCGCGCTGTCCCGCGCCCCCCGGGCGATGCTGATCGGCCTGTGCTGCCAGTTCCTGCTGCTGCCAGCGCTGGGCTGGGCGCTGGCGATGAAGCTGGCGCCGACGCCCAGCATGGCGCTGGGGATGATGCTGGTGGCGGCATGCCCAGGCGGCAACGTGAGCAACTTCTTCACCAGCCTGGCCGGCGGCCGGGTGGCGGTGAGCGTGGGGATGACGGCGGTGAGCACGCTGGCGGCCTTCCTGATGACGCCGCTGAACCTGCAGTTCTGGGGGACCCGCTCGGAGTGGACGGCGCCGCTGGTGGAGTCCTTCGCGCTGAACCCGCTGGAGCTGGCCGGGCAGCTGCTGCTGCTGCTGGTGCTGCCGATGGGGCTGGGCATGGGGGTCAAGCACCGCTGGCCCTCCTTGGCGGCGCGGCTGCGAGGGCCCTTCCAGGTGGGCAGCCTGCTGTTCTTCGCCGCCTTCATCGCCCTGGCCTTCGCCGGCAACTACGAGGCCTTCCTGATCGCGATCGGCACCGTCTTCCTGCCGGTGGCGGCGATGAACGCGACGGGGCTGTCGCTGGGCTGGCTGGCGGCGCGGCTGGTGGGGCTGCCCTCGCCCGACCGCCGGGCCGTGTCGATCGAGGTGGGGATCCAGAACAGCGGGCTGGGCCTGATCATCATCTTCACCTTCTTCCAGGGCCTGGGCGGGATGGCGGTGGTAGCGGCCTGGTGGGGGGTCTGGCATCTGATCACCGGCCTGAGCCTGGCAGCGAGCTGGCGGTTGTGGGACCGCCAAACGGGAGTGAAGCATGTCTCTTGATCTGATCATCCGCGGCGGCACCCTCTACGACGGAAACGGAGGAGCGCCCTTCCGCGCCGACATCGGGGTGTCCGAGGGGCGCGTCGTCGAGCTGGGGATCATCCCGGCCGGCGCGGCGAGGGAGCTGGACGCCGACGGGCTGGCGGTGGTGCCGGGCTTCGTCGACCTGCACACCCACTACGACGGGCAGGCGACCTGGGACGAGGAGCTGGCCCCCAGCATCGACCACGGGGTCACGACGGCGGTGATGGGCTCCTGCGGGGTGGGCTTCGCCCCGGTGCGGCCGACGGATCACGCGCGGCTGATCGAGCTGATGGAGGGGGTGGAGGACATCCCGGGCACGGCCCTGCACGAGGGGCTGGACTGGCGCTGGACGGACGTGGCCTCCTACATGGAGGCGGTGGACCGGGTCCCGCACACGATGGACCTGCTCTGCCAGGTGCCCCACGATGTGCTGCGCTACTACGTGATGGGCGAGCGGGCGGCGGCGGGGCTGGACAGCACCGAGCAGGACCGCGAACAGATGAGGGCTCTGCTGCGGGAGGCGCTGGAGGCCGGGGCGGTCGGCTTCAGCACGGGCCGGACGGACAACCACCGCACGGCGCGAGGAGCCTACACGCCGGCGAGCGAGGCCTCGGCGACCGAGCTGGTGGCCCTGGGCAGCGCCTTCGCCGGCCGCGACCGCGGCGTGCTGCAGGCGGTCAGCGACTTCGACATGAACCGCTCCTACGCCCGCTTCGACGCCGAGTTCGACCTGCTGGAGGGCATGGCTCGGGCGGCGGGGCGGCCTCTGTCCATCTCGACGATGCAGCGGGACATGGCTCCCGGCCAGTGGAAGCAGATCCTGGGGCGCGTCGAGCGGGCGACGGCGGCGGGGCTGCCGATGCGGGTGCAGGTCGCCAGCCGACCGATCGGCGTGCTGTTGGGGCTGCAGGCCAGCTTCCACCCCTTCATGGGCTTCCCCTCGTACAAGGCGATCTGTACGCTCCCGCTGGCCGAGCGGGTCGCGATCCTGCGTCGGCCCGAGGTGAAGGCCCGACTGCTCAGCGAGCAGAGCGAGCCCATCGCCGGAGACGGCAGCGCCATCCCCAGGATGGCCGACGACTTCCTGGCGGCCCTGCCCCTGCTCTCGATGCGGCTGTTCCTGCTGGGCCAGGAGCCCTGCTACGAGCCCGACCTGGAGACCGCCATCGGCGCCCGGGCGATCGCGGCAGGGCAGCACCCGCTGGAGGCGGTCTACGAGGCGATGCTCCAGGACGAGGGCCGGGCCCTGCTGTACTTCCCTCTGTTCAACTACACGGACGGCAACCTCGACGCCGTGCGCACGATGCTGACTCACCACCTGGCTCTGCCGGGACTGGGCGACGGCGGGGCCCACGTCGGCACCATCTGCGACGCCAGCATGGGCACCTGGGCCTTGCAGTGGTGGGGCCGGGACCGGCCCACGGGGAGGATTCCGGTGGCGCGGTTGGTCCAGCAGCTCAGCGCGGACGTGGCCGACTTCCTGGGGCTGCGGGATCGTGGACGGATCGGGCTGGGGCTGCGGGCGGACCTGAATGTGGTCGACCTGGAGCGGCTGGCCGTGGGGGCCCCGCAGCTACAGGCCGACCTGCCGGCCGGCGGGCGACGGCTGCTGCAGCCGGCGCGGGGGTACCTGGCGACGGTTGTGCGGGGCGAGGTGGTGCGGCAGGAGGGCGAGGACACCGGGGCGCGGCCAGGGAGGGTGGTGCGGGTGTAGGGCGGGTTCCGCGGCTCCAGACGAGGTTGCACCTGGACCCGCCGTATTGGTTCACGCGGACCGATGCAGCCGGGCGCGATGAATCGCGCCCCTACACGCTTCATCGTAGGGGTGCGATGAAGCGCGCCCGGACCCTCTTCGACCCGTCCGGCGGGGTCCGTCCTCCACCTGTTCACGACCATGAATCGACCTGCCGGACGGGCCGGCGAGGGAGGGAACCTCGCCGTTCCGTACCGTGGTTTGGGAGTCAGGTCGTTTCAGTTCCAATTCTTCCGCCGACACTCCCCGACCGTCACCCCACACGCCCGCCCACCCCGCACACTCCTTGTCGCGAGTGGACGAATTCGCCCGCCTGGTTCCCTACACCTCCGGTGACCCCAGGGGCCGCGAACTACCCTGGGGTCATCGGGCCGAAACTACCACAGAGAGCACCGAGAGCACCGAGAGCACGGAGAGAGTGGGGCGGGGCGGGCAGGAGAGCCACCCCGGCCAACCACAGCGAACTCTCCATGATCTCCTCTGTGCGCTCCCTGCTCTCTGTGGTGGTTCTTCTCGCCCGAGGAGCGAGGGTGAAGCGTCGGAGGCTGGGGTGGGCCCCCGTCCGGCCGATCGGGCCACCTCCCCCCGCGAGCGCTCATCATTACCCACAAGTCACTCGGGCGTTGTCAACGGGGGGTCCGTCGCGGTCAATGTGGACAGAAGTCCCATCCGTAAATCACGGATGCGGGTTCTGTCCCCCCTGGGGCGCTTCGTGGGCCAGATTGAAGGCCGCCTCGGTCAGAAGTTGACCGATTCGCCGCCTGGTCCACCGAAAGTCGACCGATTCCAGCCCTCTAGGCGGACAGAAGTCCCATCCGTGAATCACGGATGGGACTTCTGTCCGCCCCCCTCCGGACCTCCGGCACCTCCGAGGCCCGGGGCGTAGTAGACGAATCGAGCTGGGAGAGGTGGTGAGGCAGGGGGGCCGGGCCATCGGCGCGCGGCCGGGGAGGGTGGTGCGGGTGTAGGCTGGGCACCGTGAGCGATGAAGCCGGCGTCCCCCCTCCGGCCCTTCGGGCCA
>DDSR01000368.1 GCA_002343455.1 Deltaproteobacteria bacterium UBA2385
CAACGGCAAGGACGACGACTGCGATGCCAGCACCAACGAGGCCGACTGGATCGAGGCTGATGGCATGCAGTGGGGCAGCCTGCAAGAGGCGATCGACGGCGTGACCGAGGGCGAGGCCGTCAAGGTCTGCTCGGGCGTCTACGCGGAGCTGCTGCGGATCGACCGGGACGTGCTCGTCTTCTCGCAGCTCGGCTCCGAGCACACCTTCGTGGACGCCACCGGCATGGACGACACGGCGCTGACGGTGACGGGCGGCACGGTGACCTTCAGCGGCTTCACGATCATGGGCGGCACCGGGGCCGACCATCGGGGCGAGGGCACCCTCCTGGGCGGCGGGGTCTACGTCTCGACGCCCGCGCAGCTCCAGCTCAGCGACGTGAACCTCTCCGGCAACAGCGCCGACGAAGGCGGCGGCCTCTTCGCCGACGAGGGCGTGGTCCTCGACCTCGTCTCCAGCTTCGTCACCAACAACCGGGCCACCACGGGCGCCGGCCTGTCCGGGATCGAGGCCGAGATCCGCATGGGTTCGACCGAGGTCAGCGGCAACGAGGCCACCGACCACGGCGGAGGAATGGCCGGACGCGAGGTGGTCTTCCGGGTGTCCGGCGGTGCCGTGCTCGAGAACGTCGCCGCCTTCGGTGGCGGGGCCTCCACGATCGACGACAGCACGGTGGTCGTGCTGGGCAGCGACTGGGGCGACGCCGGCGACGCGGACAACATGCCCGAGGATGTCTGGACCAGCGACGGCAGCTACACCGAGTATGGGGTCACCAGCAGCTTCACCTGCAATGCGGGTGGCTGTGAGTGAGCCTGCGACCCTGATCCCGATCGCCAGGGAGCTCTGTGCCCGGGTCGAGGCGATGCGCTTCGCCGCGCCGGTCGCCTGCGTCTACAACCCGCTGACCTACGCCTGGGCCGTCCACGAGCAGTACCTGGAGCGCTTCGGCGCGCCGGGCAAGCAGGCGGTCTTCGTCGGCATGAACCCCGGTCCCTGGGGAATGGCCCAGACGGGGGTGCCTTTCGGCGAGGTGGCGGCGGTCCGGGACTGGATGTGCCTGGACGGGCTGGTCGAGCAGCCGACCGTGCAGCACCCGGCTCGCCCGATCGAGGGCCTGCACTGCTCCCGCAGCGAGGTCAGCGGGCGCCGGCTCTGGGGCTGGGCGGCACAGCGCTTCGGGCCCCCGACCAATTTCTTTCATCGGTTCTTCGTGCTCAACTACTGCCCGCTGGCATTCCTCGAAGCCAGCGGCCGCAACCGCACCCCCGACAAGCTGCCCGCCGCCGAGCGTGAGCCTCTCCAGGCGGCCTGCGACGAGGCCCTGCGCCGAAACGTGCTCGCCCTACAGGCCCCCCTGGTCATCGGGGTCGGTGCCTGGGCCGAGCAGCGGGCGCGCCTCGCCCTGGCGGGCCTGGATCTGCAGATCGGTCGCATCCTGCACCCCAGCCCGGCCAGCCCCGCCGCCAACCGCGGCTGGGAGTCCCAGGTCGAGACCCAGCTGGCCGCGCTGGGCATCGAGCTGCCGACCTGAACGCAGCCGACCTGAAAGATCGGCACGCGCCCGGCATCGGGCTATACTCTCCACATGCGTGATTTTCTTAAAGATGCCCTCGCTGGGGTAGACGGCTTTGCCGAGCTGCGCTGGCACGCCAAGACCTTCCGCGACGTCCAGGTCAACAACGGCCGGCTGGACTCCTCGACGGTGCGCCGTCGGGACGGCATCGCCGTCCGGGTGCTGCACCAGGGGACCTGGGGCTTCGCCAGCACCAGCGACCTCAGCCTCGCCGCCGTCCGGCAGGCCCTGGACGAGGCGCGCGCCGGGGCCCGGGCGACCGCCTCGCTGCGCAGCGAGCGGGTCCCCGACCTGCCCGCCGTGGCCTTCGGCCGGGGCGAGTTCGACCAGCCCGGGGTGGCCGAGGTGCTGGCCCGCAGCATGGACGAGCGGGTGGCGATGGTCGTCGATCTCGAAGCCTTCGCTCGCGCGCAGAGCAGGCAGCTCTCCTCGACCCGGGCCATGTACCGCGAGATCATCGAAGAGAAGGCCATCGTCACCAGCGACGGGGCGGACTGCGCCTTCCGGCTGGTCCGGCCCGAGCTCTACGTCTTCGCCACGGCCCAGCGCGACGGGCAGCTCCAGACCGTCTCCCAGTCCATGGGCGCCACCGGCGGCTGGAGCTGTGTCTTCGACCGCGATCCCCGCGCCATGGCCATCCGGGCGGTCCACACGGCCGTCGACCTGCTCTCGGCCCCTGCGCCCGAGGGCGGCAAGGCGGTGGTGGTGATGGCCCCCAGCATCGTCGGCCTGCTGGTCCACGAGGCCATCGGCCACACGGTCGAGGCCGACTTCGTCCAGGCCGGCTCGGCGGCGCGCGGAAGGCTGGGCGAGCAGGTCGCCAGCGAGAAGGTCACCCTCTGCGACTCGGGCGTCAGCGAGCACGCTCCCTGGGCCGGCGGCACCATCCCGGTCGACGACGAGGGGGTGCTCGCCGGGCGGACCGAGATCATCCGCCAGGGCAAGCTGGTCGGCTACCTCCACAACCGCGAGAGCGCCGCCCGCATGGGAATGACCCCCACCGGCAACGCGCGGGCCTGGGAGTACTCCGACGAGCCGCTGATCCGCATGCGCAACACCTACATCGAGCCCGGCCAGGAGTCGGTAGATGAGCTGATCGCCGGGGTCAAGGACGGGTACCTGGTCGATGGACCAAGAAACGGGCAGGCCGACGCCACCGCCGAGTTCATGTTCGGCGTCAGCTGCGCCCGCCGCATCCGCGACGGCAAGGTGGGCGAGCTGGTCCGAGGGGTGACGCTGACCGGCAACGCCTTCGAGGTGCTGCGCACCGTCGACGGTGTCAGCAGCGAGTTCCAGTGGGACCTCGGCAGCGGGCACTGCGGCAAGGGCCAGCCGATGAAGGTCGACGCGGGCGGTCCGTTCATCCGTTGTCGCGTGATGTTGGCGGGAGAGCAGGCGGCCTGAGGCTGCGGGAGAGCGTGTCATGAAGGATGGAATCGAAGAGGAGCTGCTCGTCCTCGCGGAGCGGGCGGTGCAGGCCGCCCTGGCGGCAGGAGCCCAGCAGGCCGAGGCCTGCGCGGGCGGCGAGCGCGAGCTGAAGGTCGGCTTCCAACGAGGCGATCTGGGCAGCGTCTCGACCAGCCGCGAGACGACCCTGGGCCTGCGGGTCTACGTCGACGGTCGGCTCGGCTTCGTCACCACCAACCGCGGCCAGGATCTCGGCGCCCTCGCGGCCGAGGCCGTGGCGATCGCGCGGTGCTCGCCTCCGGACGACTTCAACGGCCTGCCGGACCCGCAGCCGGTGCCCTCCCTGGCGGCGCTGGTCTCCCCCGACCTCGCCGAGCTGGGGCCCGAGACCCTGGCCCGGCTGGGCGGCGAGCTGGCCGCCATGGTGGCGGCCACCCGCGACCCGCGCTGCCCGGGCGCCCAGGTCGCCGTGGACACGATGGACCTCTCGGTCCACGACAGCGCCCGCGCTGTGGTCAGCTCGACCGGCGTGCGGCAGGCCCACCGCTCCGCCTCGGCCAGCGGGGGCATCTTCGGCATGGCCATCGAAGACGGCCAGCCCGGCTCCTTCAGCTACGACGGCGACGCCGTGCGCAGCGCCGCCGAGCTGCCCGAGGCCCTCGACCGCAGCTTCCGTCGCTTCGCCGGCAAGTGCCTGGGCGCGATGGGGGCCGGTCGCGGCGAGAGCTTCCGCGGGCCGATCATCGTCCCGGCCGAGGTGCTCAGCGACCTGCTGCTCGACGCCATGCTGCGCGGGCTCTGCGCCGACACGGTTCGGCAAGGCACCAGCCCCTTCGCCGGCCGGCTGGGCGAGCGCATCGCCGGCCCGGGCTTCAGCCTGGTCGAGGGCGGGGCCGGGCTCGCGGGCCACCCGATCACCCCCTTCGACCGCGAGGGCATGCCCCGGCAGCGCCGCGCGCTGGTCCAGGATGGCGTGCTCTCGGCCTTCTTGTACGACGGCTACGAGGCCCGCTGCGTCGGCGGCCGCTCCTCCGGCCACGCCGCGGGTGGGGCGGGCAGCCTGCCCAAGGTGGCGCCCTCCTGCCTGGAGGTGGGGGCCGGTCACCTCTCCCTCGCCCAGCTCGAAGATGTGCCCAGGGCCGTGGTCGTGACCCGCTTCTCCGGCAGCATCGAGGGCAGCAGCGGCAACTTCTCGGGGGTGGTCAAGGGCGGCTTCCTGATCTCGGGCGGCGAGCGCCGGCCGGTGATGGAGACGACCATCGCCGGCAACCTCTGGGAGGCCCTGCGGGCCATCAGCGGCATCAGCCAGGAGCGCGAGAGCTTCTACGGGATGCGCCTCTTCCCGGCCGTGCGCTTCGAGGACATCAGCATCTCGGCCGCCTGAGGGCGCCGCTCAGACGGCCAGGGCGACCAGTCCGGCCAGCAGGCCCAGCAGCACCATCGTGCAGCCGCCCTGCTTGTGGCGGCGGAACTTCTTGAACCAGTCCTGATCGTTCATCGGGGCCTCTCCGCGTGACGGGGGCAGCCTCCTCCGTTAGCCCGCTGGCTCGGGCCGACCAGCCCTTGGAGGACCAGATGCCCCTCGTAGACCAGATCAACGACCAGCTCAAGACCGCGATGAAGGCCCAGGACAAGCTCCGCCTGACGGCCCTGCGCAGCATCCGCGCCGCCTTCATCAACGGCATGAAGGAGACGGGCGCCGACAGCCTCTCCGACGAGGCCGCGCTCGAGCTGCTTCGGCGCCTCGGCAAGCAGCGCCAGGACAGCATCACCGAGTACGGCAAGGCCGGGCGTCAGGACCTGGTCGACCAGGAGCAGGCCGAGCTGGCGATCATCGAGGAGTTCCTGCCCAAGCTGGCCGACGAGGCCACGACCCGCGCCTGGGTGGCCGAGGCTGTCGCCAAGGCTGGCGCCAAGGGCCCGGCAGACATGGGCAAGGTGATGGGCCTGCTGATGGCCGGCCACAAGGCCGAGCTCGACGGCAAGCTGGCCAACCGGCTGGTGCGCGAGGCGCTCGCCTAGGTCGCGCGTACCTGTCGCGCGCAGGCTCAGTCCCAGGCCCGCTGCCGAAGAAGGGCGACGCTGCTGGTGTAGGCGTGCAGCCAGGTCCGACCGCGGAGCGGGCCCAGCTCGCCGTTGGCGAAGAAGCCGCCGACCGGCACCGGGCCGAGCCGCTCCTGGAGCACGCGGGTGTCGTGGTGCTTCTGGCGGAAGAAGGCCTCGCCCCGACCCAGGCAGGAGAAGAGCATGGCGGCGCTGGCCGGCGAGGCGTCGGCCAACAGCTCGGTGAGCTCGTCATGAGCGGCCTGGGCGTCGCGCACCATGAACCGCAGCCAGGAGCCGGTGCGGGCCGGGCCGCCGATGCCGATGACGCCATGTTCGGGGTCCATCCCGACCAGGTTGCGGACCAAAAGGTCGTTGGGCCCGGGGCGTCGCTCCTCTTCGCTGGGGGTGGAGAGGCCCACCACCGCCCCCCGACGCAGGCGTCCACGCTCCTCGTCGTCGAGGGCGCTGACCAGGTCCTGGAAGACCGACAAGGCCGGCCGCCCGTCCAGCTCCAGCACATAGCTGCGTTCGCCGTGGGTGATGCGCATCGGCGGGCCGACCGGGCGGGCGCCCTGGGCGACGATGGGCTGGGCTTCGAGATCTCCCCAGAGGGCGAGGCAGACGGCCCCTTCGTGCTGGAGCTCGGTGCCGGCCCAGAGGGCGTGGTCGCCCGGCCGGCGCCCGCCACTGGCGAGGCCTCCCACCTTCACGCAGCCCGGCAGCGCCTGGTCGAGCAGGGCGACCAGCGACTGGGCTTCGACGCTGTAGGGGTCGCAGAGCACCAGGACGAAGGGCTGCTGATCGGAGGAGGTCTGCAGTCGGGCCCGCAGCTGCTCGGGCGAGGCCGAGAGGGGCAGGTCGCCCGCGGGGCCGAACCGAAGCACCTGGCTCTCGACGTCGGGGAGGCGCGCGGCCATCAGGGAAAAACAGGGCCCGGACTCCCGCTCGAAGCCGCCTCCGGCCACGCCGGCCGCGGTGCAGCCCAGCACCTGGGCCTTCGGGGCGGCGGCCGCCAGCTGCGCGGCGACGAGCGGCGCCTGGGCGCGGTGGTGGGGCGAGGCGAAGGGCAGCAGCAGATCCGGTGGCCCCCCGAGCTCGGTCTGCAGCTCACCGAGCAGCTCCTGCAGCGCCGAAGCGGTGTCGGGCAGCTCGCTCTTCCGGCTGGTCCACCTCATCATGAGTTGTCCTTAACCTGCACGCGCTCCCACCCCCCAGTTAGTCCAGAGGACCCCGGAGTTCGACATGGCCGGCATTGACCCCGCTCTCCCCTTCCTGCCGGTGCGCATCGCCGTGCTCACCATCTCCGACAGCCGCGACCTCAGCCAGGACCGCTCCGGCGAGACCCTGGTGTCGCGCGCCACAGCCGCCGGCCACGAGGTCGTCGATCGGAAGCTCGTGAAGGACGAGATCCCTCTCGTCCAGGCCATCGTCCGCGCTTGGATCGACGACCCTCAGGTCGACGTCGTGATCACGACCGGCGGCACCGGCCTTACGGGTCGCGACATCACGCCCGAGGCGATCGAGTCCCTCTACGAGAAGTTCATCCCCGGCTTCGGTGAGCTCTTCCGCTGGCAGAGCTTCGCCACCATCGGCACCTCGACCATCCAGTCGCGCGCCACCGCGGGCGTCGCCGGCGGCACGTACATCTTCGCCCTCCCCGGAAGCCCCGGGGCCTGCCGCGACGCCTGGGACGGCATCCTGCTGACCCAGCTCGACAGCCGCCACCGGCCCTGCAACTTCGTCGAGATCATGCCGCGCCTCCAGGAGCATGTCCGCCGTGGCCCGCACTGAGCGCCGACTTGTGAGCGCGGGCCCTCCGTGGCAGCATCAAGACCGATGATCCCTCTCTTCCTTGGCCTGCTCCTCTCGCTCGCTCCGGCCTACGCGCAAGCCACGGCGCGAGCCCCCGCCGTCAGCCCGGCCCTGCAGGGAACCAGCAGCGGCCCCGGCGACGCCGCCGTCGTCATCGGCAACGAGGAGTACGACGAGCTCTCGCAGTCGATGTTCTCTCGCTCCGACGCCCGCGCCTGGTCGGACTGGCTGACCGGGGCGCGCGGCTTGCGCTCCAACCGGGTCAGCCTCGTCCAGGACGCTCGCCGCGTCGACATGCTCAAGGCGATCAAGCGGGGCCTGTCCAAGGTGGGGCGCGGCGGCACCGCCTGGGTCGTCTACTCCGGGCACGGCGCGATGTCGGCGCCCGAGGGCGGCCGGCGGCTGCTGCTGGGCAAGGAGGCCCGCGCCGACGCCCCCTGGGCCAGCGGCCTCTCGCTGGACGACATCGCCCGCGAGGCCCTGCGCAACCGCAAGATCGGCCGGCTGGTGCTGATCGTCGACGCCGGCTTCGACGGGCGAGGCCGGGACGGGCTGGAGATCGCCCCGGGTGCGCTGCGCACCGTCGCCCCCGCCGAGGGGGTCAGCGACCTGGTCGGCAAGGTCGACGAGAGCCGGGTGGTCGTCTGGGCCGCCTCCCGTGGCGCCGAGCCCGTCACCGGCCTGAGCTCGGCGGGCCTGGGGGCCTTCACCTGGGCCTCGCTGGGGGCGCTGCGCGGCTGGGCCGACGGCGAGGTCGACGGCAGCCCCGATCAGCAGGTCAGCCTGATGGAGGCCGACGCCTACGTCCTGCAGACCCTGCGCGAGGTGGGCAGCGCCTCGGGCAACGTCGCCCTGGGGGGGCCGATCGACCTCGTGCTCAGCGAGGGCACCGCCCTCGAAGCCCCCCCTGCGGCCGCCCTGCTGGCCACCATCTCCGACCAGCGCCGCAGCCAGCGCCTCTCCGAGGCCCAGGCCCTGCTCCAGGCCGAGGCGGCAGCCTTCTGGCAGCACACCCTCGACCTCGCCCGCCAGGGGGGAGAGGAGGGTCGGCAGGCCCTGCTCGGCTTCGTCTCCGAGTTCGGCGGCAAGCAGCTCACGCTCACCTGGCCCGTCGCCCTGCCCGAGGTGCGGCAGGCCCGCCAGCTCCTCGCCCGCTACGGCCAGGCCGGCGAGGCCAAGGAGGCCGTGCAAGAGGTCGTCGCCGTGGCCCGCCAGGTGCAGGAGGAGAGCTGCGACGACCTCATCGCCCTCGAGCCCGACTCGATGATGGGCCAGCTCAGCGAGGGCCGCAAGGCCTGCCTGGAGCGACGGGTCGCCACCGAGCGCCTCCAGACCGCCCGCGAGCGGGCCAGCCTCGTCCTGATCGTCAACGCCCAGGCCGCTGGAGACCGCGAGGGCTGGGCCAGCCTGGTCGAGCGCCACCTGGACCGCATCAGCCGGGCCGATCCCAACCTCGTGATGCAGTACGCCGTCTACCTCTTCACCGTCGCCCCCGTGGAGCGCGGCGAAGATGTCATCCACTGGGCCGAGGTCGCCCTGGAGAACAAGCGGCGCTGGGACGTCGACTCCTACACCAAGAACGTCGCCGCCTTGCAGCGCCTGCGCGCTGAGACCGCCTACAAGCTGTGGATGGACGCCGACAAGAACACGCGCAACGACAACAGCGAGCAGGCGCTCTGGCTGGCCGAGGAGTGGCGGGGGCTGGCCAAGGGCTACGCGCGGGAGTGGCTGGAGTACATGTGGGCCTCGGGGCAGGACCCGGAACGCGCCCTGCAGGTCTGCACCTCGGCGGCCGGGACCGTGGAGTTCTGCCGGGCCCACTGAGGGGTCTGGTCGTACCAGTTTCATTCTCCTGGTGGGAGCCTCCACCGCGCCCCACAACATGCCCGTGCCAGCCCCTCGTCGTGCGTCACGAGCAACAGCGCCCCCGGCCAGTCCACCAGCGCCGCCTGCAGGCGCTCGATCGACGGCAGGTCCAGGTGGTTGGTCGGCTCGTCCAGGACCAGCAGCCAGGCCCGGCGCCCCATGCCCAGGGCGAGAGCCAGCTTGCGGGCTTCGCCGGGGGAGGGGTGGGAGGTCTGCAGCAGCCGCTCGGGGTCCAAGCCCAAGGCCGCGACGAGCTGGAGGACCCGCCCGCGAGCCTGCGGGTCCAGACCGTGAAGCACCTCCAGCTCCCTGGCCACCCGCTCGGGCTCCAGCTCCTGGGGCAGCCAGAGGACACGGTCCGCAGGCAGCCGGGAGGAGGCCAGCAGGGCCCGGACCAGCGTGCTCTTGCCGCTGCCGTTGTCACCGGCGAGGTGGACCCGATCGCCGCGCCGCAGCTCCAGGTGCACCGCGGGCAGCAGCACCCGCTCGCCGACACGGAGCGCCTCGCCATCGAGGCCCAGCAGCCGCTCCATCGGAGGCGGCTCGTAGCCCAGGTGCAGGCTCCGCCCGGGATCCTTGCGGCCTGGGCTCAGCTCGGCCGCCAGACGCGCGGCCTCCTCGGCCTCCCGCCGCGCCAGCCGCACCCCCTGCGAGGCCCCGGCCGAGGCCCGCTCGGCCCGCCGGTTGGCCATCATCCCGCTGGCGTTGGTGTCGTGGATGGTCTTCATCCTCCGCCCCGCGCTGCGCTCCCGCTCGGCCGAGGCGCTGGTTCTGCGTGCCTCGCCCAGCGCGCGCCTCGCTCGACGGGCCTGCTCGCTCGCCCGGTCGGCCGCCTCCCGCCGAGCCTGCTCCTCGGCCGCCCAGGCCGCTCGCGCCGCGCTGTATGGACCCGGGGAACACCGCGCCCCGCCCCGTCGCAGCTCGACCGTGGACCGGCAGACGGCCTCGAGCAGCTCGCGGTCGTGCGAGACGACCAGCCCGGTGCCCCGCCACTCCCGCATCGCGGCGATCAGCAGCGCCCGCCCGCTGGCGTCGAGGTGGTTGCTGGGCTCGTCGAGCAGCAGGGTCTGCGCCGGAGAGGCCAGGGCCGCCCCCAACCGCCAGCGCCGCCGCTCGCCGGCAGAGAGGCTGGACCAGCGCTCCAGCTCCTCGCTGTGCAGCGCCAGCCGCTCCTGCCAGCGCCAGTCCTCCTCGCCCAGCAGGCAGGAGGCGAAGTCACGGACGATCGGCTCGATCGGACCGTCCTCCTGAGGACAATAGTGCACCGGTCCGGGAACCGAGAGCCGCCCTCGGCTGGGGCGCAGCTCGCCCCCGAGCAGCCGCAGCAGGGTGCTCTTNNGCGAGGAGGGTGCCGTCGGTGGGGGGGGTGAAGCCGGCGAGGATGCGGGACAGGGTGCTCTTGCCGGCGCCATTTTCGCCGACCAGGCCGGTCCAGCCGGCTTCGATGTGCAGATCGATCCCGTCCAGCACGGGATCTCCGCCGGCCCAGGCGAAGCCCAGGCCTTGGATGAGGAGAGGCATGTCACAACCGAAACGAGAGAGGGGGAAGGGCCTTCGTTCAGCGGTTGTGCAGCTTCATCGCTCACCTCTGGGCGTCGATAACTGAGTCTCCTACACCAGTCGAGTCGGCTGGAAGAGCCGCGGCAGCTCCGGCCCCGGCACCCCCAGCAGGCCTGCGGCGATGGCCTCGGCCGCCGCGAAGGCCAGACTGTACTCCTGGCCGTGCATGCCGGTGAGGGCCAGCAGGCGGGCGCGGCCGGGCAGGGGGCCGATCAGGGGCAGGCCGTCGCAGCTATGGGCGGCGATGGCGGTCCAGGCGTAGTCGATCGACAGCTCGGCGAAGCGGGGGAAGAAGCGACCCAGGTTGGCCCGCAGGACGTGGTCGATTCGCGGCTCGATCCGGGCGTCGTCGGTCTGTCCGCTCTCCATCTCGAGGCTGACGTAGCGGGCTCCTCCGGCCAGGACGCGGCCCCGCTCCTCGCTCCACAGCGAGTGCTGGTGTTGCCCGAGGATCGGCGCGCGGGGCAGCTCGACCGCCGTCTCCTCGGTCAGCAGCCACTGGTGACGAACCGGGTGCAGGCTGTCGGCGAAGAAGCGTTCGAGGCGCGCCTGCTCGGCCCCGCCCGCGAAGACGACCGTCTCGACCCGGACCCGGCCCTGCTCGTCCTGAAGCCAGGGGCCCTCCTGGTCATGCCCCAGCTCCAAGACCGGGCTGCCGGCCCGCAGCAGCCCCCCGGCCTGGCGAGCCTCCGCCGCCAGGGCCTGGACCAGAGCTGGACCGTCGACCCGCCCGTCCCCCGGCAGGGCGTAGCCGGGGCCGAAGCCCTGGCTGCCCCACCGCGGCTGGACCGCCTCCACCGGCACCCCCAGCCGAGGGAGCAGCTCCAGGCATCGTTCGACGTCGCCGTCCTCACCGTCCATGGCGGCGAGGTGGATGCTGCCGCAGGCCTCGAAGCTCCCTCGCTCGGCCAGCAGCCCGTGGTTCTTCTGCACGAAGCGCAGCATGGCGCGCGCGACCGGCTCGCCCAGGCTGGCCGCCAGCCGGCTGGGGTGCTCGCCCAGGGGGGAGAGGAGCAGCCCCGGGGCCCGCCAGGCGAAGCCGCCGAGCCGGGCCCGCTCCTCCCAGAGCCCGACCGCCACCCCCGCTCGCGCCAGCCGGCTCGCCAGGCTCAGTCCGGCGAGGCTGCCGCCGACGATGGCCACGTCCAGCCGCTCCGGCCGCGGATCGGCGCTCTTCAGCGCGGCCGGCGGGGCCAGCCAGGGCGGGAGGCGGCAGGCCTCAGGTGGTGATGACCCGGTCAAAGCTGAGCCAGCGCCGAAGCAGGGTCGAGGTCATCTCGCCGTTGGCGGCCATCTTCGCCGCGGTGGTGCCCATCTTCACGTAGTTGGTCGCGTGGGCCATCTTGATCAGCGGCAGGGGGTGCTGCTTGAGGAACTCGCTGCGGGCGAGGTAGCGCAGCATCGCGCGGGGCACGAAGGGCTTGCTGAGCATCTGGGTCAGGGCGATCCAGAAGGTGTCTTCGACCGGCCGCGGGTAGGCGAGGTTGACGCGGTGCTGGTAGAAGACCCGCGTGTTGTCCATGCCGTCGACGTCGTAGTTGCTGATCAGCCCGGTCTCCAGCAGCTTGTGGACCAGCTCGCTGCCGGGGAAGACCGTCATGCTGAACAGATACAGATCGTAGGGGTGCGGGAAGGTCGAGATCATCTCGAAGAGCTTCTGCTTGTCTTCCTCGGTGCTGACCGGGTCGTCGAAGATGAGCTGGAAGTGCGGCTTGATGCCCAGGCGGTGGTAGAGCTGGGCGATGTCGGCGATGGAGGAGTTCTTGACGCGCCGATCGTAGAGGTGGCCGGTGACCCGCTCGCTGCTCTGGATGCCCATGTAGACGGCCGAGAGGCCGGCGTCGCGCAGCATGGTCATGCGGGTCTCGTTGACCAGCTTGGGCTCGATGAAGACCTCGAAGGGGAGCCCGACCTCTTTCGGGTAGAGCTCGCAGAACTCCTCCAGCCAGCCCATCTGGAAGTTGAAGACCTCGTCGTCGAAGCGGATGCGCTTCATGTTCCAGTGGCTGCGGGCCTCCTTGATCTCGGCCACCATGCTGGCCGGCGAGCGCACGCGGAACCACTTCTGACCGGGGTAGATGTCGGCCTTGTAGGTGCTGTTGTAGCAGTAGCTGCACTTGTAGATGCAGCCCCGGCTGCCCATCATCTGGAAGACCGGGTCGCCGTGCATCGGGTCGCCGATCGAGTAGGCGTCGCCCCAGATGAAGTACTTGTGCGCGTGGGTCGTGTAGTCGCGGTACTCCAGGGCGTCCAGGTCGGCGATCAGCGGCCGGAGCGGGTTCTTGACGACCTGGTCCTTGCCGGTCCGGAAGCTCATGTTCTCGGTGCCCAGCAGGTCGTCGCGCCCGTCGCGCAGCCGGTCGGCCAGGTCCAGGATGGCCAGCTCGCCCTCGCCCTGCAGGACCATATCGGCGTACTGGATGGACTCGCCCGGCATCAGGGTGGGGTGCATCCCGCCCCAGAGCACCGGGATCTCCAGCTCGGCCTGGATGTACTCGGTCAGGGTGCGGGCGGACTGGGCGTAGGAGCTGGCGCGAATGGAGATCGTCAGCATGTCCAGCTCTTCCTTGCGGCAGATCTCCGCGAGGTTGGCGAGCTGCTGGTCCGAAGCCGGGTCGAGGTGGTTGGAGACCCAGTCCTTGAAGTAGATCTCGGCGACGTGGTGGCCCTTGGCGCGCAGGGTCGCGGCCAGGATACGGACGGCGTTGTTCTCGACATCCCAGGTCGAGACGATGCCGATGCGCGGCCCGTGCTTCCGGGCGCTGGCCTTGAGGCTTTCGAGGCGGTGGTTCATGGATGGGGCTCCGCCGAGGGGGTTCTGGCGAGAGGATAACGCTACTCGCGAGCCGAAAGAACCCCCCCGCGTCCGGTATGTCCAGCTCAGGACATAGACGAGGAGACCCGGCGCCGGCGCAGCTCCAACAGCAGCGCTCCGACCTGCCAGCGCCTCATCCCCATTCGTCGCTGCCAGCGGGCCTCGCAGATGAGCTGGACGTTGTGGCCCTCGTCCAGGGGCAGATCCAGCAGCAGCCGCTGGCGGGGCGCCGCGGCGAAGAGCGAGACGATCACCATCCCATCGGTCCCGATCGAGACCACCCGGCCCTCGCTGAGCTCGATCTCGGCCCCGCGGCTGCGCAGGCGGCGGACCACCACGGGCCAGTCCGGGCCTTCTTCGGCGCGGCCGCGACCGTAGGGATCCAGGCGGGTCCGGGTCGGGTTCATGCAGGCGGGGACCTGCTCGCGCAGGTGGGCCAGCTCCAGGAAGCGGCTGAGGCCGTCAGGCCCCAGGGCGGCCGTCAGCTCCTCGCGGCGTTCCAGGTAGCGCTCCAGCGCGACGACATAGGCCTGGACCGCCTCGTTGGGCACCACAGGGGCGCCCGGGACCCGCAGGGGAGGGAAGGGGTCGGGGCCATCCAGGCGGATGCTGGACCCTGCGCCCAGGGCGGGCCCGTCCACGTCGAAGGCCAGCCGGCTGCCGGTGGAGTCGAAGCTGGCGGGATCGTCGGGCAGCTCGTCGCGCGTCGGGCGGGCCAGCCACTCTTCGAGGACCAGCGAGGCCTGGGCGACGGCCACTACGCGGTCGGCGCCCAGGCCCTGCCAGCGGCGGCAGACCGCGGCCGGGGGCGGGTCCAGGCAGACCACCAGGATGCGCGGCCGCTTGGAGCCGGCGGTCACGGCGTGGATGGCCTGGTCGTCGCTGTCCCCCCACAGGACCGCGATGGCGGAGTCGTCCGCGGGGCCGGTCACGAGGCGGGCCTGCCCGTCCAGCAGCAGTCGGATCGCGTCGGGAGGGGGTCGGCCATGCCAGGCGATGAGCGGGAGCGCAGCCATGGGTGAGGGCGAACCGGGGTTGAGGTGAGGGGGCAGTATATCGATCCGCTCGCCCGGGTCTGCAACGAGACGTCCCGTTGTTGCGCTTCGGGGAGGGGCTATGCTGGGGCCTCCTTCCAGGTTCGAATGCGCGTCTGCATCCTCACCCGCGGCGATCTCCAGCCCACCCAGCACGGCGCGGCCGTGAAGATCGTCCGGACGGCCCAGGCACTGGCCCGCGGCGGGGCGGCGGTCTTCATCGTGACCGACGATCGGGACGCCTACCTGCGGGTAGAGGGCGAGTCCCTGGTCGCCGTTCCCTGGCCGGCGCGGGTGCGCGCGGCGCAGGAGTGGCCGCCCGTGCCGCGCCTGGGGCGCCTCGCCGAGCGGCTCTGCGATCGGGTCGGCTACCCCCGCGAGGAGCACTTCCTCTACCGGCCGATCTTCGACCCGGCCTGGTGGATGCGGGCCATGGCCATCGGCCTGATCGAGCAGATCGACTGGTTTCAGGCCGAGTTCCCCGGCTACGCCGCCCCAGGGCTGGTGGCGCAGCGGGTCCTGGGCCTGCTCCGGCCTGCGCCCCGGACCTCTATCGTCCAGCACAACGTCGAGTGGGATCGCCTCGCCGAGTTCGGCTACGAGGTCAGCCGCATCCGCCGGGTCGAGCAGGCGCTGCTCGCCGCCGTCGACGAGGTCGTCGCCGTCAGCGCCGACGATCGCCGCCGGATGGTCGCGGCGGGCACGCCGGCCGGCAAGATCACCGTCATCCCTCACGGCGTCGAGGTCGGCGCCTTCGCCGCGGTCTCCCAGGCGCAGGCCCTGGCCGTGCGGCGGCGCCACGGCGTCCCCGCGGATGCTCCGCTGCTCTTCTTCCACGGCACCCTGCACTACCGCCCCAACACCGAGGCGGTGCGCTTCATCGTCGAGCAGCTCCTGCCTCGCTTGAGCCAGCGCCCGGAGCTGCGCGTGCTGATCGCCGGCCAGGGCGCGCCGACCTACTACGCCCACCCCGCCGTGATCTTCACCGGTCCGGTCGACGATCTCCCGGCCCATGTCGCGGCCGCCGACCTCTGCCTCTGCCCGATCGAGAGCGGGGGAGGCACCCGCATGAAGCTGCTGGAGTACATGGCGGCGGGAAAGGCGACGGTCTCGACCACCAAGGGGGCCGAGGGCATCGCGTTCACGCCAGGGGTCGAGCTGGAGCTGGCCGACGGTCCCGAGCCCTTCGCCCGCGCGGTGCAGGCCCTGCTGGACGATCCGGTCAGGAGAGCGGCGATGGGCCGAGCGGCGCAGGCCTTCGCCCGTCGCCTGGACTGGGACTTCGTCACGAAGCCCTACCTGGAGCTGTACCAGGGCCGCGGGCGAGGGGAGGACTGGTACGAGCGGCTCAGCCAGGGACCGGCCCCCGTGGGCATCGAGGAGCACCTCCCGCCGCGCCTGCCGGGCAAGCCGCTGACCCTGCTGCTGCTGATCAACCGGGGCTGCAACCTGCGCTGCTCCTTCTGCGATCTGTGGGAGGGCCATGTGCACATGCCGGTGCGCGAGCGCTTGCTGCCGCTGCTCGACCAGGCCGTGGCCATCGGCACGAAGACCCTGGTGATCACCGGCGGCGAGCCCTTCCTGCACCCCGACCTCTTCCTGGCCGTGGCCGAGGCCAAGGCCCGCGGCCTGTCGGTCAACATCACCACCAACGGGACGAGGCTGAAGCAACGCTGGGAGGAGTGCCGGGCCAGCGGGGTCGACTCGCTCTCCTTCAGCATCGACGGCCTGGAGGCGACCCACGACCGGCTGCGCGGCCAGAAGGGCGCCTGGCGAAAGACCATGGCCGCGCTGCGCACCGTGACCCGCGACGGGCGGCTCGCCGCCAGCGTCTACTTCACGGCGACGTCGGAGAACGTCGAGGAGCTGATCGAGGTCTACGAGCGCGTCCGGGCCACCGGCGCCCGCTTCGACTTCTGGCCGGTCAACGACGCCCCCGACCTCGCCTTGCGGACGGAGGCCCACCAGGCCGCCTGGGAGCGGGCCGTCGAGCACATCGCCGCGCGGGAGCCCGCCGTCCAGGGCCGGCTCGCCTTCTACCGGGACTCGCTGGCCTACCACCGCGGCGAGCTCGACGGAGTCCCGCTGCGCTGTCTTGGGTTGGTCGATCAGTACGGGGTCACCTACGAAGGCGATCTGCTGCCCTGCTGCGTCTGGGGGGGAGAGGGCCTCAAGGTCGGCAACGTCTTCCAGACGCCGCTGCCGGAGCTCTGGAGGTCGGCGGAGGTGCAGGCCGCCCGGCGCTCGCTCTTCGAGGAGGGCTGCGCGGCGGGCTGCTTCAACCACAGCCTCTACGAATTCAGCGAGTCGACGGGGCTGCCCTTCCAGGTCGCTGGGTAGTCATGGATGGCGCCATGGTCTGGGTCTCAGAGCATGGACACGCAGCTCCCCCCTCCGGCCCTTCGGGCCANNTCCCCCCGCGAGCGGCTCATCATTGCCCACATCTTTCCGGGCCAAGGGCGAGGGGCAACGACAGCGACCTCGGCTTGCGGAGCCGCCAAGGCCAGGTGGTCGAACGGAGGGGAGGTCGACGGGAAAGGCCAAGAGGCGGAGCCGCCTTCATTGA
>DDSR01000299.1 GCA_002343455.1 Deltaproteobacteria bacterium UBA2385
GCCATCCCCCGCGCCCCCGCCGTCGCCCGTGCTCCCCCCGTCGCCGGTACTCCCGCCGTCCCCATCGGAGCCCCCGTCGCCCGGATCGTCGGGGTCGGTCGGCTCATCCTCGGGTTCGTCCGAGACGAGGTCCTCCCAGGTCGGACAGCTTCGAGGGGCATCGTCGCAGCCCGCGATGTCCTTGCCGAAGGCCAACCCTGAAGCCGTGGTGCCGAACACGAGCCGCAGCTCGTCCAGGGAGGTGATGCCCGTCAGGACCACCAGGTCCTCCCACGGCACCGCCCAGTCCACGAAATAGTCGGCGTAGAAGCCAGCTTCGCAGAGGTCGGTGCCCGCGTTCAGGTAGCCCGCATACCCGGCGTCCGAAGCGCCCGACTCCGCCGCGGGAGCGGAGTAGCTTGCCAGCAGGAGCTCGGGCGAGTCGGTCGCCAGCGGCGTGCTCGCCGTGGTGTTCTCGTAGAGCTGGACCTCGGCGTCGTTGCCGTCGACGATCACGGCGTACTCGTACTGGGTCAGGTCGCCGTCGGCCTCGATGTAGACGCCCCAGCCGAAGCTCCGCCAGTCGACTCGGGTCGCCCCCTCCGAGTACGGGCTGTCGGCCAGCCGGAGCCGGAACCACAGGTGGGTCCCGTCATCGACGAAATAGGCTGCGGCGGTCCCCTCCTCGCCGACGATGTCCCACCACTCGCTGCCGGAGACATCGCCGCAGATGTCCGTCAGGTCGGCGCCGTCGCGTTGGACCGCCTCCCAGCTGGACTCAGAGGGCCAGGGGATGGCGATGGAAGGGGAGGAGAGGAGGACGAGGAGGATGGTCATGGAGACTCCTGTTTCTCCATCTACATCTCAGGTGCCGGGTCGAGTCAAGGCCCCCCTTGGGCGAGCAGTCCCCGGAGGCGAGCCTCGACCTCGGCCGCCCCCAGCGCTGGGGCTTTGCCTTGAAAACGCCCGCCTCGTCCACCTCCTCGGCCTCCCAGGGCGTGGGCCACCTGCGGGCCGACCTCCTTCACCCAGTCGTCGGGACCCGAGACGAGGAAGAGGGTCTCGCCCGCTCCGCCGGTGAGCACCAGGCGGGCCTGAGGACCGGCCGCGTCGGCGATCCCGGCGAAGGTCGTGAGCCCGAAACCCGTGCGGTGGCTGTGCCTTGGGCCCTGTGCCAGGGCCAGCTCGGCCCCCAGGCGCTGGGCGAGCTCGGCCTCCAGCTCCTCGATGCGGCGGGCCTGGGCGCGACCGTCCTGCTGCAAGCGCTCGACGGCCTCGACGAAGCGCTCGGGTGGCCCGCTGAGCCGCTCGCTGAGCTGCCGATCCCGCTCGCGGGAGGCCCCCAGGGCCTGGAGGACGCGCCCGCCAGCCAGGAAGCTCAGGCGGGTGCCGCCCTTGTGCCGCTCGGTGCGGCTGATGTGCACGACCTGGAGCTGCCCCAGCCGATCGATGTGGGTGCCGCCGCAGGTGTTGAGGTCCAAGCCATCGATCTCCACGACGCGGACGGGGCCCTCGTGGCCCTCGGGCAGGCCGCGACTGCGCACCGTGGCCAGCTCCTCGTCGCAGGCGATGCGGTGCCGTACGGCCCGGTCGGCGCGGATCTCCTCGTTGGCCCAGGCCGTCAGCCGGTCACGATCGGCCTCGGCCAGGGGGCCGTCCAGGTCGATGGTGCTGGCCTGCTCACCCAGGTGGAAACCGACCGTGCGCAGGCCGAGCTGACGCAGCGCCAGGGCCGTCAGCAGGTGCTGGGCGCTGTGCTGCTGCATATGGTCGAAGCGGCGTGCCCAGTCGACCCGCACCAGCGCGGTCCCAAGCGGCACGGGACCCTCCGCGAGGTGGATCGGACCGTGGGGGCCGGACCGTACGTCATGAATTGTCACCTCGCCGATCCAGCCTCGGTCGGCGGGCTGTCCCCCGCCCTCGGCATAGAGCACCGAGTCGTCCAAGAGCAGGTCGAAGAGGCCGTCGGCGCGAGGGGTGCAGGCGAGGACCTGGAAGTGGCCCTGGCGGAGGGTCGGATCGAGCTGGCAGGCGAGCAGGGCCACAGGCTCACTCTTCGGTGGGGGGAGGGGAGGGGAGGGGCAGGCCTTCGTTGAGGCCGACCTCTTCCAGCAGCAGGTAGGGCGCGTCAGCCGGGAGCGAGAGGTGGATCACCGGTACGGACAGGGGCGGCGCGGCCTGGGAGAAGGGTAGGGCCAGCTCCTGGCCGGTGAAGGAGGAGAGGGGAATGTCCGCCTCGAAGATGGGCTCGCCGCGGAGCGAGACGGTCGCGTGCAGCTCGGCGTCCGGCGCGCTGCCTTCGACCGGCAAGGCGCGCCCCTTCAGGGTGAGGCCGGTGGCGCCTCCCCGGACCTGGCTGAGGTCGCGGCTGCTGCCGGAGAGGGAGACCCGATCGCCCGGGTAGAGCCAGCGCTGGCTGGCCCCGCGGTCGGGATCGAGGACCAGGCTGTAGCGGGCGGGGTCGTGCGCGCTCGGGGCGCGGACCCGCACCTCGTCGACCTGGTGGCACCAGGCGCCCTCGGGCGCGGCGGACAGGTCCTCGCAGAGGACCGGCGGGGCCTCGACCGGCTGACCGTCCAGGAGCAGCGTCAGGGGAGTGGCCCCCTTCTTTCGCAAGGCGAAGCCGGCCCGCTTGCCGTCGATGCCCTTCAGACCCGGGACGGGAATCACGACCTCGCCCTGCTCGTCGCGGACCGGGGCGCCGACCGTCAGGGCCGGTGGGGGGGCCTCGAACCTGCCCGGCGTCCAGCGGGAGCCGAGGTAGCGGGCGCGCCCCGGCGCGGTGACGGCGTTGGAGCCGATCAGCCAGGACTCGAGGCCGGAGGTGGAGGCCTCGCCCTCGACCGGGACCGCCCGGATGCGCAGGCCCTCCAGCAGCACCGGGGGGGCGTCGTCGGGGAGGGACAGCTCGACCTGCAGGCCCTGCAAGGCGCCCGCGGGCAGCGGCACCCGCAGGCGCACCCGGCTGCGGTCGCGCTCGGCCTGCGCCTCCTCGCCGCCGGCCAGGAGGCGGGGGATCTGCCCCTGGTCGTTGACGAGCAGCACCTGGGCTTGCAGCTCCAGAGGGACGTCGTCGGGGGGGGGCTTGGAGTCCAGCGTCAAGAGGACCCGGCTGCCCGGAGCCACCCAGGTCCAGCGGCGGCGGAGCCCATCCTCGACGATGGCCTCCTCCCGCCAGGCGAGCCAGAAGTCGGGGGAGGCCGGCGCCTCGCCCTTGGAGGTGAAGCGCAGGGTGGGCCCGAACAAGGCCTCGCCCTCGCAGCCGCTGGGGAGCTTGTCCACCAGGGTCAAGGGCACCCCTCCGGCTCGGGGGTCCCCCTGGAAGAGCTGCAGCGGCGCCGCCCGGGCGAGGCCCAGCTGCTGCAGTCGGCCCAGCCCCTCCAGCAGGGGTGAGGACGGCAGGGTGGCCTGGAAGGAGCAGCCTTCGGTCGCTCGGGCCTTCAGGGGCATCGGCGGGGGCAGGGCTCCCTGGCGCTGCGGAGGGGCGGTTCGCACCTGCCAGGCCTGCTTCAGCTCCCCGTCGTCCAAGGCCCCCAGCTCGGCGAGGGCGGTCGCCAGCTGCTGGGTGAGCAGCTTCTGGCCGTGGCGGTTGACGTGCAGAGGGTCGCGGAAGTGGCGGACGCCGAGCTCGGCCTGGCTGAGGTCGATCCAGCCAGCGCCGCGCTCGTTGAGCAGCTCGATCAGCTCGTTGAGCTGCTCGGCCGTGATGTTGTCGGCGTTGGAGCCGGTGCGCAGCGGGAAGCGGACGACCACGACCTTGGCGCCGTGCTGCTCGGCCAGGTCCAGGAAGGCGGGCAGGTAGCCCTCGGACGCGGGGACCTTGCCGCCGCTCCAGGCGGCGCTCTCCCGGCCCTTCACGTCGACGATCGGCATGACGTTGCGGCGCAGATCCAGGTCGATCGCGTCCTCGGCGTCGAAGACCGCGGACACCGAGGCCTCGAAGTCGGCGGCCCCGGAGAGTCGCCCGGCGACGCCGCGCACGCCGTCGATGATGACCTGGCGGAGGGCGGTCCGACGGCGCTCCTGGTCGACCTGCCAGAGCGGCCGGGCCTCTTTGCCGTAGCTGAGCCGGGAGACGACCGGCTCGTGCCGGCTGGAGTGGGCGGCCAGGGTCTCGCGCTCGAGCTGGCCGGGCTCCACCAGGAGCATGGCCGCGGCGAAGGAGCCGATCACGACCAGCTCGGGCCGCAGCCCGGCCTCGAAGACCCGGTTCTCCAGGACGGTGTACCAGGTGACGGCGCCGGTGGCGTTCTCGTGGGCGGAGGCGACCCGGCGGCCGGTCAGCTCGGCCAGCGCCGTGGTGTCGACCCCGGCCCCGACGGTGGAGTTGCCGACCAGCACGATCTGCGGATCGGCCGCCCGCAGCATCTCTTCCATCGCCTGCGCCTTGGGGCTGAGCTGCTCGGAGCCCGGTCGGCTCAGCGCCCACATCCCGCCGCCGAACAGGCCGACCGGCAGCAGCACGGCGAGCGCGGTGGTGCCCTTCATGGCAGGGCCCTCATAGGACCTTCTGGCCAGCGAGGCGGTTCATCAGCCGGCTGTAGCCCAGCAGGACCAGGAAGATCAGCACGGCGTAGGCCGAGGCGTAGCCGTACTGGTGCCCGCGCGTGAAGGCCCAGCGGTAGGCCTCGGAGATGAGGATCTCCGTCGAGCCGTCGGGCTCACCTCCGCTGACCAGGTAGATGATGTTGAACATGTTGAAGGTCCAGACGCTGCCCAGGATGACCGCCGGCAGCAGGGCCGGGGCCAGCAGGGGCAGGGTGACGTGCCGGAAGCGCTGCCAGGCGCTGGCGCCGTCGACCTCGGCGGCCTGCTCGAGCTCGCGGGGGATGCTCTGCAGGGCGCCTAGGGTGACCACCATCATGAAGGGGAAGCCCAGCCAGGTGTTGGTGACCAGGTTGGCCGCGAAGGCGGTCGAGAACTGGCTGAACCAGGAGATCGGGGCGATGCCCAGCCACTCCAGCATGCCGTTGATGGCCCCGAACTGGCGGTGGAACATGCCCTTCCAGATGAGCGCCGTGATGTAGTTGGGGACGGCCCAGGGCACGATCAGCAGGACCCGGTAGACCCCGCGCAGCTTCAGCCAGGGCTCGCGCAGCAGCATGGCCAGGGCGAGGCCGATGCCGACGTGCAGGGCGAGGTTGGAGACGGTCCACAGCACCGTGATGACCAGGGTGAACCAGAAGGAGAGGGGGCTGGTGAGCTCCCAGTCGCGGGCCAGCAGGATGTCGAGGAAGTTGGCGAGGCCGACGAAGGTGAAGGTGCCGTCGGTGTGGGAGAAGAGGCTGACGGTGGCGCCCACGGTGAAGGGCAGGACCACCAGGGCCAGCATGGAGAGGGCGGCGGGGGCGACCCAGGTGTAGGCGAAGCGCTGAGCGCGGATCTCCTCGCGCCAGGTCCAGGCCTGGCGGCCAAGCCAGCCCAGCGTGCCGAGGACGAAGGCCCCGACCAGCACGAGGTAGGGGACGGGGTTGGCCTCGGGAGGGGGCGGCCGGGCGGTGATCTCGTACTCTTGTTGGGCGGCGGCCAGGGCGGCCTCGGGCTCCAGGGCGCCGCGCATCACCCGGCGCAGGGCGCGGGCCATCGGCTCCCAGGTGGCCTGCATCTCCGGCCGGTTGGGCATCGGGCGGGCGCCGTCGATCAGGGCGACGAAGGGCCCGAGCACGGGGTCCTGGGCGACCCGCGGATCCTGTCCGGCGCGGAGGCTGGCGACGGCCTGGCGGCCCTCGATGGCGCGGCGGGTGGCGGCCTCGGGCGAGGCGAGGAAGCGCGCCAGCTCGCGGGCGGGCTCGGGGTGGGCGGCGAAGCCCGAGACGAAGGCGCCCTCGACCGTCAGGTAGGGGGCGGCGGGCTGGCCGGTGGCCGAGACCCGGGGCAGGGGCGAGATGGCGAAGGGCACGTCGGCCCCGATCTCGCCCAGGAACCAGGGCCCGCTGATGATCATCGCGGCCCGGCCCTGGTTGAAGAGCTCGGTGACCAGGGCGCTGGTCGGCTCTTCGGGCAGCAGGCCCCGCTGCTGCAGATCGTAGACCCAGGCCATGCTCGCGGCCGTCTCGGGGCTGTCCAGGCGGACCCGGCCCTCGGCGAAGACGCCGCCGCCCCAGCCGTGCATCCAGGGGGCGTGGAAGTAGGCGTCGGTGTGGACCCAGGCCAGCCCGTAGCGCCGATCGCCGCTGAGCCCGGGCAGCAGGGCCACCAGCTCGTCGGTGTCGGCGGGGGCCTCGGCCAGCAGATCGGTCCGACGGAAGAGGGCGAGGCCCTTGGCCGACAGCGGCAGCCCGTAGAGGCCGTCCTGCCAGCGCATCGCCTCGACCGTGGTGGGGTGCAGGTCGGAGAGGTCCTCGCCCTGGGGCCAGGGGTGGATCAGGCCGGTGGCCTGCCAGCTGCCGATGCGCTCGTGGGCGGCGATGAAGAGGTCGGGGCCGTTGCCTCGGGGCGCGGCGGCCTCCAGCTTGCTGGCGAAGCCCTCGTAGGGGATGGCCAGCGGCACGGCCCGGACATCGTCCTGCTGGGCGGACCACTGCTCCAGCAGGGACTCCAGGACCGCCCGCTCCTCGCCCCGGTAGGCGTGCCAGACGGCGACTTCGACCTGGGCCAGGGCGGCGGGCATGGAGAGCAGGAGCAACATGGGCCGGCAGTGTATCCCGGGCGCAGATCGCGCTATTGGCGCCGCGATGACCGCCCTGGTGTTCCTGCTGCTCTCCCTCCCCTGCCGGGCCGGCGAGGCCTTGGGGCCTCGCATCATGGAGATCGTCGAGCGCTACCCGACCGGCGCGGCGCACCCCTACCTCTGGACGCCCGGCACCCACACCGACGGGACCTCGCGCGACCTGGTGTTTCGCGGGGTGGAGCTGGCCCGCAACGACGGCAGCCCGGCGGTCCACTGCGCCGGCCTGACCTTCGAGGTCTGGTGGCAGGCGCTGGAGGCGGCCGGGCCGCCGGGCTGGCTGACGCCCGAGCAGGTCCTGGCGCTGAAGGAGCGCTGGTACGTCCGCGACGGGGGAGAGCAGGGGATGGCCGCCGCGCTGGTCGAGCTGGGGCTGGGCGTGGCGGTCACCGACTGGCGGTCGCTGCTGCCCGGCGACCTGATGCAGTTCTGGCGGAACAGCGGCAAGGGCCACAGCGCCGTCTTCGTCGAGCATCGGCTGGATCGCAGCGGCGCTCCGCGCAGCATGGTGTACTGGTCGGCGCAAGCCTCCTCCGAGGGCATCGGGCGCCGCTACGTCTCGGTCGGGCCGTCCGAACACCAGATCAACGCCGCCCGCCTGTACGCTGTTCGACCGATTCAGCCCTGAGCTGGAGAACCCCTCGCGGCCGCTTGCCCTCCGGGTGTGGTCTTGCGTAGGCTGCGCTGACTGAGGACCTCGATGACCACGACCCCGCCGCCCCGCTCTCCCATCCTGGATCTGCTCGCTGCGATGGAGCAGGGCAACGCCTCGGATCTCTTCGTCACCGAAGGCAAGGTTCCTGCGGCGCGAATCAACGGCCGCGTCCGCCCGTTGAACCGGGCGGCGATCAGCCGCGATGAGATCCTGTCCCTGCTGGAGGGCGCCCTGACCCCCACGGCCATGGAGCGCTTTCGCACCGCGGGGGACGCCGACTGCAGCCTCGCCCTGGGCGACGGCCGCCGTTTCCGCATCAACGCCTTCCGCGAGCAGAGCCGCATCGGGTTGGTCGCCCGCGCCGTGCCGACCGGGGCCGTCTCGCTGGACGAGCTGGGCCTGCCGGAGTCCGCCCGCATCATGGCCGACAACCACCGTGGGTTGGTGCTGGTCACGGGCGCGACCGGATCCGGCAAGTCGACCAGCCTCGCCGCCATGATCCACTACATCAACGAGACCCGCGATGTGCACATCATCACGGTCGAGGACCCGATCGAGTACGTCCACAAGGATCGCCGGGCCCGGGTGACCCAGCGGGAGATCGGCATCGACACGCCGGACTTCAAGTCGGCGCTCAAGTTCGTGCTGCGGCAGAGCCCCGACGTCATCCTGATCGGCGAGCTACGCGACGAGGAGACCGTCCACGTCGCCATGCAGGCGGCCCTGACCGGGCACCTCGTCTTCGCCACGCTGCACACCGTCGACACCTCGCAGACCGTGCAGCGCATCATCAGCATGTTCCCCGAGCACCTGCGCGACCAGGTCGCCCTGGACCTCTCCCTCAGCCTGCGCGGCATCCTCTCGCAGCGGCTGATCCCCCGCCGCGACGGCAAGGGGCGGGTGGTGGCCACCGAGTCGCTGGTGGTGACCCCGCCGGCCCAGCTCCTGCTGAAGGAGAAGGACATCGGCGACCTCGAGGACTTCCTCAGGACCTCGACCGACACCCACACCCACAGCTTCAACGCCGCTCTGCTCAAGCACATCGAGGCGGGGACCATCACGGCCGAGGTGGGCCTCGCCTACTCGACCAGCCCCGAAGAGCTGGCGCTGAACGTCAAGGGCATGTCCAGTGGGGTCGGAGGCGTCCGCGGGCACAGCATCGACGTCGAGGAGACCAGCGGCTTCGACATGCAGCACCTGCTGACCGAGGTGACCAAGAAGGGGGCCAGCGATCTGCACATCACGGTCGGCCGGCCGCCGATCCTGCGGGTCTCGGGCCAGCTGGTGCCGCTGGGACGCAAGGCGCTCTCCGACGCCGATCTGCGGATGCTGCTGCACAGCATCATGTCCGGGCGCCAGCGGACGACCTACGAGCTGGAGCGCGAGATCGACTTCGCCATCGCCCTGGACGAGCGGCACCGCTTCCGGGTCAACGCCTACTTCCAGAAAGGGCAGATGGCGGCGGCCTTCCGCGCGATCGCCAGCCAGATCCCCACCGCCGAGGATCTGGGCATCCCCAGCGCCGTGCTGGAGCTGGGCATGAAGCCGCACGGGCTGCTGCTGGTGGTCGGCCCGACGGGCTCCGGCAAGAGCACCACCCTGGCCTGCCTGGTCGACCAGATCAACCGCACCCGGGCGGTGCGCATCATGACGATCGAGGACCCCATCGAGTACGTCCACCGCGGGGCGCTCTCGACGATCGATCAGCGAGAGGTCGGCGCCGACACGCAGAGCTTCCCGGCGGCCCTGAAGTACATCCTGCGCCAGGACCCCGACGTCATCCTGGTCGGCGAGATGCGCGACCTGGACACGATCGGCTCCTGCCTGACCGCGGCCGAGACCGGCCACCTCGTGCTGGCCACCCTGCACAGCAACGAGGCCACCCAGGCCATCGACCGCATCGTCGACGTCTTCCCGCCGCACGCCCAGAGCCAGGTGCGCTCGCAGCTCTCGGCCTCGCTGGTCGGCGTGGTCTCGCAGCGGCTGCTGAGGCGCCGGGACAACCAGGGCCGGGTGGCCGCCTTCGAGGTGCTGGTGGCCACTCCGGCCATCAAGAACCTGATCCGCGAGAACAAGATGCACCAGGCGGCGTCGATGATGGAGTCCGGCCGACGCGAGGGCAACCTGACACTGGACACCTCGCTGCAGGAGCTGCTGCGGCGCGGGATGATCGACCGCGAGGAGGCCACCCGCTACATGAAGGACCAGGTGAAGATCCTCCAGGACGACCGCCGCGGTCCGCCGCGCCCGCCGGGGAGCCCGCTCACCCGCTGAGGTCCGAGCGCCCGCGGACGCAGCCCGAAGCGCTCAGCGCTCGTGGATGTTGCGCACCTTGAGGCCGTCGTCGTGCTCGCCGCCGCGCTCGCGGGAGCTGTCGTGGACCTTGGCGCCGACCCAGATGAAGCCGTCCTTCTCCTTGACCTTGAAGCAGGCGACCCGCGTCCCGGGGTTGGTCAGGCAGCTGCCGTCGCGGACGTCGTAGCGCCAGTTGTGGTAGGCGCAGCTGACGACGTGGCCCTTGAGGTTGCCCTCGCCCAGAGGGCCGTTCTCGTGCAGGCACTCGTCGCCGATGACGTGGACCTTGCCCTCGACCCGGAAGACGGCCACCGGCTCGTCGCCCACCTTGAAGGTGTTGCGGCCGCCCTCGGGGATCAGGCGCGAGGGGCTGACCGCCACGTAGCCGTCGGCGTCGGGCTCCTTGGGGAGGGTCTTGAGGCCCTGCTCGATGGCCATGGCGGCGGCGGGCGGAGGCGGAGCGACGGGGGGCGTCGGCACCTTGACGGTCGGCTTGCCCGCGGCGGGCTTGCCCGCGGTGGGCTGACCGGCGATCGACTTGAGCGTGGACTTCAGGAAGCTGCGTACTCCCACCGGGACCTCCAAGCGGCTGGCCGTTAACCCGAAGCGACCGGATCGCCCCCCTCCTCCTCCCGATGGAAGGGCCCGTGCTCGGCCAGGACGGCCATCTGGCGCTGGACCTGGCGGGCCTCGTGCACGCAGGCCTCGGCCACCGCGGCGGAGAGCCCGGGGTGGCGGATCCAGTGTGCCGACCAGGTGGGGGAGGGCATCAGGCCGCGCTGGATCTTGTGGGTGCCCTGGGCCCCGGCTTCGAAGCGGGTGAAGCCCTCGCGCAGGCAGAGCTCGATCGGCCGGTGGTAGCAGAGCTCGAAGTGCAGGCTCTCCCACTGCGGCAGGCAGCCCCAGTAGCGCCCGTAGAGGTTCCGGCCACGGGGGAAGAGCAGCGACATGGCCACCGGCCGCTCCTCGACCTCGGCCAGCAGCACCCGGCAGGCCAGGGGGGCGCCCAGGCGGGCGAAGAAGTCGGGGCTGAGGTAGGGCTCGCCGCCGCGCTTGTCGCAGGTGTCCTCGTAGAAGGCGCGCACGGCGCGTGCCTGGACTGGGTTGAGCTGCTCACCGCGCAGGTCGTGGACCTGGACCCCGGTGGGCAGGCGCCGCTCGCGGCGGGTCTCCTTGCGGCGGCGGCTGCGGAAGCTGGCCAGCCAGCCCTCGAAGTCGCCGTAGCCCCGGTCCTGCCAGTGGAACTGCATCGTCTGGCGGCCGATCAGCCCGACGGCCTCGGCGCTTGCACGCTCGGCTTCGGTGCAGAAGAGCAGGTGGAAGGAGGAGGCCTGCAGGCGCTGGGCGAGCTGGACCGCCCCGGCGAGCAGGCCGCGCCGGACATGCTCCTGCTCTTCGGGGGAGAGGGTCGGGTCGACCCGCAGGCGAGGCCCGGTCGCCGGCGTGAAGGGCACGGCGCTGAGCAGCTTCGGGTAGTAGCGGATGCCGTTGCGCATGGCGGCGTCGGCCCAGCCCCAGTCGAAAATGTACTCGCCGTGGCTGTGGCCCTTCAGGTACAGGGGCATGCTGCCGACCAGCTTCTCTCCCTGGCGAGCCAGCATGTGGCTGGGGGCCCAGCCGGTCTCGGGGCAGGCGCTGCCGCTCTCCTCCAGGGCCAGCAGGAAGTCGTGGCGGGTGAAGGGGTCGTCGGGGTCGGCGTGGGCGTCCCACTGCGCGGCCGGCACGGCCCCGATGCGGGAGAGGACCTCGATGGAGAGGGTGGCGGAGGAAGCGGGCACGCCCGGTCCTACCCCGGTCCCGAGCGCGGGCGAGGCGTTAGCGGGGGCCGATGTTCGAGCCGTTCGAGATCGAGATGGGCATCCCCCGCCACGCCGCCGGGCCTCGCCAGGTGGCCCGCGCCGCCGAGATCTGGCGGCTCTTCCAGGAGCTGGCCTTGCAGGCGACCTGCGCGGTCGGCTGGCCGCCCGAGCGCTACCTCCAGGCCGGCACCGCCTTCGTCGTCTACGGGATCACCGGCGTCCACCTCCGGCAGGTCGCCTACGCCGAGCGGCTGCGGGCGCGGACCTGGGTCCACGACTTCAAGCGCGGCACCCTCACCCGGCGGCAGGTGCGCCTCTTCGACGAGCGCGGCCCGGTCGCCTCGGGCACCCAGCAGTGGGTCCACACCAACGCCTCCCTCGCCCCCGTCGCGGCCGGGCCCGAGCTCCTGGCGGCCTTCCCCTGCCATCCCGGCGAGCCCTGCGTGTCGCTGCCCGAGACGGTCGAGGCCCTCTCGGGAGCCTGGTTCGAGTTCGAGGTCCGACCCTGGTTCACCTGGATGGACCCCCTGGACCACGTCAACCACCCCGCCTGGGTCGACTTCTGCGACGAGGGCACCATGCGGGCGCTGGCCGCCGCCGGAATCGACCCGCAGCTGCTGGTGCCGGTTGCCGAGCAGCTCGTCTTCAAGCGCGGGGCGCTGGCGATGGAGGAGCTGCGGGTGCGGACCCGGCTCGCCGGGCGCACACAGGCCGGGGACGCCGTGCTGGAGCATGAGATCGATGGGCCGACAGGGCTGTACGGCAAGGGCACGACGGTGCGGCGGCTTGCCGATGGAGCCGACCTGGCGGGGCGGCTCAGGTCCTGAGCGATCTCCGCCAGGCCACGCGCCCGCTGCGCTTGTCCTGGTGGTAGTGCAGCTCCAGCGCGTCGTAGGCGTGCTGCGCCCCCTCGGGGCAGGCTCGACGGGCGTCGCAGCCGATCCGACAGGGGGTCGAGATCTTGCGGAAGGCGGAGCACTTCAGGATGGAGAAACGACCCCAAGAAGCGGCGGGGACGGCGTTGCCCGGGCAGGCGCACATGCAGGGCGCCGGACAGTTCAGGCAAGGCCCCAGCCCTCGCAAGGGGCCCGTCGGACGCACATCCTCCTGGCTGAAGCAGGCGGCCCGCAAGCCCAGCCAGGGGCCGTACTCGGGGTGCAGCAGCAGGCCCAGCCGGCTTGGGTGGCCCAGCCCCGCGGCCTGGGCGAGGCTGCGAAAGTCGATCTGCTGGGCTTCGTCGCCCGCGCAGCGCAGCCAGCGCCGGTACGGAGGGGGAGAGGGGTCGGCCTCGGCGATGGCGCGGGCCACGAAGTCGTCGAGGGGGTGCAGGTGCCCGTCGAGCAGGCCCTGGTCGGCCCGGACCGCGTCGTTGAGGGCCTGCCAGAGGGTCGGCCCGCCGCTGCCAAGGACCAGCACGCTGCGGCAGCCCGGGAGGATGTCCTGCCAGGGCGCGCCGTCGGCGATGCCCCAGGCGTTGAGGCCCACCGGCGCGAGGCGGGCGGCGAGCTCGGCCAGGGTCGGCTCGGGAAGCTGGTCATTGTGAAGAGAGTGTTCAAGCATGGGTACTGTACTCTTTAGCCGCGATTCGCACGATTGGAGGCAACCGTTTGTTGCTCATGCGCGACGAGCCGTTGTCAGGCGCTACGTCGTCCTACCCTGAGGGCGCGCGCCGGGCGCAGTGGAGATGAAGAGGCCGATCAGGACGAAGATGGCGCCAAACAGGTCGATGGAGCCCGGCCACTCGTCGAGGACGAAGCCGGCCATCAGCCCGGCGCCAGCGGGCTCCAGCAGGACGACCAACGCGACCACCCCGGCAGGCAGGTACCGTACCGCGAAGTTGAGCCCGATGTGGCCGAATAGTTGCGGACCGGCCGCCATGCCGACGAGGGCCAGCCACTCGGCCGCTCCCCAGCCCGTCAGCGGGGTCGGCGCAGACCCTTGAAGCACCGGCAGCAGCCCGCCAAGAATGAGCAGCCAGCCGGCCGAGGCTCCCGAGACGAGGCTGCCGTAGGGGCCGATCGCCAGGCGAGGGCGGACCTCTCTGCCGATGACCATGTAGGCCGCCGCCAGCGCGCCGGCGAGCAGGGCCAGGGCCTCACCCCAGCCCGCTCCCGCGCCCTGCTCCTCCTGCACCAGCCCGGCGGCCGCGACGCCGCCGACGGCCAGGGCCAGCCCCAGCCAGTATCGAGAGCTGGGGCGCTCCTTCAGGAAGATCCACTCGAAGATCGCCGCCCAGGCGGGCGAGAGGCAGACCAGGACGGTCGAGCGCAGCACGCTGGTGTCCTTCAGGCTGGTGAACCAGGTCCAGAAGTGCAGGGCCAGGAAGAGGCCGGCCAGCAGGATCAGGCCGCCATCGCGAGGTCGCAGCCCCCCGCCCCGCAGGCGCAGCCCCCCGAGCCGCAGGCGCAGCAGCGTCGGGGCCAGCAGCAGGGCGACCAGCGCGCAACGCCAGAAGGCGGCGGAGGAGGCGGGGACCGAGGGCGCCAGCCGCACCAGGATCGCCGAAGCCGAGAAGGCCAGCAGCGCCGTCGCCAGCACCGGCAGGACCAGGGGATGGCGAGGTTCGCCGGACATGGCTCGTTGGCGCAGGAGGGGTCCCATCGTTACCCGCCTGCGCGCCTCGTGCACGGAACCATCCGGAGACTCCCATGACAAACCTCGCCCTCTCCTTCCTGCTCTTCGCCTTCGCCTGTGGGGAGTCCGACCCGGCCGCCCCCGGCGCCGAGGCGGCCGCGAACGAAGCGGCCGCCCAGGCCCCTGCCCAGGCCGCGGGTCCTTCCGACGCAGCCCCTCAGGCCTCTGCCGACGCGCCCGCCGCCCAGCGCCTGCTCGGCGAGTGGACCATCGTCCTGGGGCCCCAGGAGCTGCGCCAGGTCGAGCTGCTGAAGCTGGCCCTGAAGGACCCGCCCCCGACCGCCGAAGAGCTGACCAAGGCCAACCTGACGGCCGAGGAGAAGGCCATGGTGGACGTGATGGGCTCGGCGCGCGCCGCCAACCCGACCGACCCCAAGATCGCCGAGATGAAGGCCGCCGCCGACGGGCTGGCCACGGCCACGGTGACCTTCACCGCCGACTCGATGGACTTCCGCGCCGGGCCGATCTCCGAGAAGACCGCCTACACCGTGGTCTCGCAGACCGAGTCCACCGTGGTCGTGCGCAGCACCGGCCCGGCCAACGCCGACGGCAGCCCCGGCCCGGCCGAGGACGCCACCATCACCTTCGACGGGGCCGACGCCATCCTGCTGGCCGACGCCGCCGACCCGGGAAACACCCAGCGCTTCACCCGCAAGCGCTGAGCTCGGGCTTACAAGACCCCCTTCGGTCGGGTCGCGTACATCACGTCCATCAGGGCCTCGTAGAGCGCCTCTACGTGGGTGATGGAGCCGCGGTCCTCGATCAGGTCGAAGATCTCCTCGGTGGTGTACTGGTTGCGCAGGGTGCCCAGGCTGGGGTCCTCCTCGAGCATCTGCGCGACCTGGTCAATTGTCGGCTTGAACATTCTACAGTCCGGTCTGGGGGATCAGGATGACGGCGCCGGCGTCGGTGCCGCTGAGGTCGGTCGTGCGTGCGCCCAGCACCAGGGTGTCGGCGGGGCCGTCGCCGATGTTGCCGCCGAAGCGCACGAGCTGGCCCAGGCTACCGATGGTGGCGTCGCCGGCCCAGGTGGCGTCGGCCTCCTCCGACAGCAGGCTGCCGGAGACCGGACCCAGGAAGAGCAGGGCCGCGCCACCCTCGATGGGGCCTCCGCCGGCCGCGCCCAGCAGCAGGTCCGGCTGGCCGTCCCCGTCGTGGTCGCCGTCTCCGGCGGCGCTCTGGCCGAGCTGGATGTTGGTCGAGGAGCCGCGCAGCACGGTCCGGGCGAGCTCGGAGGCGAGGCCGCGGTCGAGCGTCCCCAGGTCGGAGCGGCCCGAGAAGATGTAGGCGGCGCCCGAGGCCAGGGCGACGTCGTCGTTGGCGGGCGCGCCGGCGATCAGGTCGTCCAGGCCGTCGCCGTCGAGATCGGGCAGGGCGGCGATGCCGGTCCCGAAGAGGTCGCCGGCCGCGTCGCCCAGGACGGTGGCGTCGGCGTCGGCGAGGTCGACGCTGCCCGAGGGCCAGCCCGAGAGGATGGCCAGCGCCCCGGCCGAGGAGCCCGAGCTGCTCTCCTTGCGGAGGCCGAAGACGAGGTCGACCAGCCCGTCGCCGTCCAGGTCGGCGCGCGCCTCGATGTCGCCGCCCAGCTCGTCCCCGCCGGCGGCGCCGACGATGCGGGCGTCCCAGTCCCCGTCGGAGATCTGGGTGGAGCCGGCCGCGAAGGGGCCCCGGTAGAGGTAGACCACGCCCGAATTCGAGCCGCCCAGGTCGCTGCCGATGGCGCCCAGCAGCACGTCGGCATGGCCGTCGCCGTCGCCGTCGTCCAGGCTGAGGCCGATGCCCAGGTAGCCGAAGCGCTCGGCCCCGATGAAGCGGTGCAGCGCGTCGTCCAGCGAGGAGCTGCCGCCGAGGAGGGCCTCGGTGCCGCTGACCAGGCCGACCTCGCCGACCTGGGAGAGGCTGGTCGAGGCGCTGGGCGAGGCGATCAGCAGGTCACCGACCCCGTCGCCGTCGGCGTCCACCCCTCCGGCCAGGGCCCGTCCCGCCCGCGCCTCGGCCTCTCCTCCGTCGAAGATGGCGAAGGCGTCGGCGAGGTCGAGGTCCTCGCCGACCGGGCCGAGCACCAGGTAGGCGCGGCCGGCATCGGTGGCGGCGCCGTCGTTGCTGCGGGCGCCGACCAGCAGGTCGTCAACACCGTCGCCGTCCAGGTCCCCCAGGGGCGCGAGGCTGTAGCCGGCCTCGTCCAGGGTCGCCTCGCCCAGCAGCCGGGCGCCCGAGCTGAGGGTGTCGCCCAGGCAGCCCTGCCAGGCGCCGTCGCAGTCGTTGTCGACCTCGTCCTCGCAGATCTCCTGGGCGGCCGGGTTGATCGCCGGATCGTCCTCGTCGCAGTCCTCACCCACCTCGACGTAGCCGGTGGGCCGATCGCAGGCGACGATGGTGTCGTCGTCGTCGCCCCAGTCGTCGGCGTCCCGATCCCGGTAGTAGGTGCTGCCGCCCGTCGCGCCCGGCTCGTCCACCCCGTCGACGCAGTTGTTGTCGATGTCGTCGCAGATCTCTTCCGCCCCGGGGTTGATCGCCGGGTCCTCGTCGTTGCAGTCCCCGCCCTCGGAGACCCAGCCCTCGGGCGCCTCACAGGCCAGCACATAGGGGCTGAAGGAGCCGTAGCCGTCGGCGTCCTCGTCCGGGAACCAGAGGCTGCCGCTGCCGGTGTACAGGCCGGGATCCTCGTCGTCGACGAGGTCGTTGCAGTCGTTGTCGATGCCGTCGCAGACCTCGGCCGCGCCCGGGTTGATCTCGATGTTCTCGTCGTCGCAGTCGCCGGGCAGCAGGACGTGGTCCTTTGGCTGCTGGCAGTCCACCACGGCCAGCTCGGTGATGCCGAAGCCGTCGAGGTCCAGGTCCGGGTACCAGGTCGGGGCGTCCGTCGCCGTGGCCCCGTCGGAGACGCCGTCGCAGTCGTTGTCCTGTCCGTCGCAGAACTCCTCGGCGCCCGGGTGGACCGTCGGGTCGGAGTCGTCGCAGTCGTCGCCGCCGTAGAGCACGTCGGCGTAGCCGTCGTTGTCGACGTCGACGTCGACGACCTCGAAGGCGGTCGAGGCGAGGCCGCTGGCCCCGTCCTCGCGCAGGGTCTGGACCGCCAGGGTGTAGATGCCGGTGCCCAGCCCGTCCAGCGAGAAGGTGGCCGAGCCGTCGGCCTCGCTGAGGGCAGGCGCCGCCTCCAGGCCCAGGGCGTTGCCCGACCAGCTCAGGCCGAGGCCGCCGACCTCTCCCCCAAGGGGGTCCTCGATCTGCACCTGCACCGTGACCACCTCGCCCTCGGCGTACCAGGCGCCCGTCGCCGGGCTGAGGAAGCGCAGGCCCAGCTCGTCGGGCGTGGGCTCCGTTCCCCCGTCGCCGCTGCCCCCGTCG
>DDSR01000009.1 GCA_002343455.1 Deltaproteobacteria bacterium UBA2385
CCCCCACCCCCTCCGCCGCCGCTCGGCGGACGCCGAACGACCGAGGGCGACGCCAAGGTCGAGTAGGTAGGGTCGAGGTGCCCCGGGTGATTCCGGTCGGCACGTGTCCACCCTCACCCCCAGGGCCCCCCATGACCTGCGGAAGCATCACCGGCGAAGAGACCGAGCGCCTCAACGCCACCACCGCCACATTCTCCTACCGCTGGATGACCGACTGGGAGTCTTGCGTCGGGCTCGACTCCATCATGGCCACCCTTCGCGGCCGCGCCTGTTCCTCGGACAACCTGGAGGTCCAACTCGTCCAGCAGATCGCCTTGGTACGGACCGACAAGCCAGGCCTGCCTGTCCTCAAGGGAACCCTCCAATCACCCACCAGCGGCGCATTCTCCTACAACACCGGCGTCATCGACATCTCCAGCGACACCGCCCCCGCGGCTTACGTGCGCTGGGGCGTCGCCTACCGCCATACCAGCGGGCAAGCACAGGCCTCCGGCGACGTCGGGCTGGAGGTCGCCTTCACGCGGTGCGGCGAGGTCGTCGAGGCAGGCTCCTGGCAGATCGACACCTCCACCACCAGCGTACGCTACCTCCCCATCGGCGAGTGGCTCCCAGCCCTCCTCGTCAACAAGGTCAAGCTGGCCGCGATCTGCACCAACCTGTCCGGTCCGATCCAGTGGCGCCTGGTCATGCGCACCGCCGCGCCCGACAAGGAGGAGCCGGGAGCCTGGTCCAACGTCACCGATATCAACGCCCCCTACGGTGCCGGCGAGATCAACACCGGCGACCTGAGCGTCTCGCTGGGGGCCAACATGTGGGTCCAGTTCGGCCTCGCCTACAACCTCTCAAGCGCGGGCACCGGGCAGGCATCGATCTCTGCCGCGCTCGGCGTGCGGCGCGGGTAGGATGATGCAATGGACGAGCTCCCTTCCTCCGCGAGCCAGACCCGGGTGAGCCCCGAGCGTCGGTTCCTCCTCGATGTGCTCAGCTCAGCGTTGGTGGCCGACGCAGACCGCCGCCGGGTACCCTCCCTTGGCCCGGGGCAGGCCGCCAAGGCGATGCGCGCACCGCCCGGGCCGCGGGTGGGGCGAGAAGAGACCCTCCTCCTCTTCACCGGCGGCCGCTCACTGGCTTCCACCGCTCGCAAGCCGGCGCTGTCGGGCGGAATCGCGGGCATCGCCAGGAGCGGCGCAGGAGACTCTCGACGGAGAGTTCGGACGAGATCCTGGACGGCGAAGGGTCTGCCTGGGCTGATGGACGCAGTCCTCAGGTCCGAGCTCGCCGCGGGCACGCTCGACCTGGGCGCGGGGCGAGAGCCGCAGAGGTCCAGCGCGACGGACTTCTTCAGCAAGAAAGGCACCTTCGAGGAGACCCGGGATAGCTTCCGGGAAGGGGAGCCGTCGCGATCGTGGAGTGGGTCGAGTACGTCGTCCGGTAGCTCCGCGGGTCGCACGCTGCACTCAAAGTCCTACTCAGCGCTATGGCCGCCCGACGGCTGGCGCAGCACCACCACCTGCGAGGACAAGATCAAGGGCTCCCACTCGACCTGCAAGGTGAATAACACGACCGGGGTCTGGTCCCGAGTCTTCCGCAACGACTTGGACGCGGCGGCGGACTCGCTCAAAATCAAAAATGCCACCGAGGGTGAGGAGGATCTGATTCTCCACGCCTGGGCCGTGCTGCAGGACAACATCGATCTGGCTCGCTGGGCGGTCTGTTGGGTGACAGGTCGGAACGACGCCTGGGACTGCCTGTTCAAGCACCTGGAGGGGCAGAAGCGCACTACCATCCGGATGAAAGACGGAGACAAGAAGTCGTTCACAGCCGGACCTACCCGGGGCATCCGCATCTATCGTGGTCACAACAGGTGGCTGAACTACCTGCTCGGCTGGTACTCCGGCAAGGCCAGCGTCTGCGGGTTGGACAGGCAGGATGCCGCTTGCCTGGCACTGGACCTGGCCGTTACGTTGCTCCACGAATCGATTCACGTCTGCGCCCGCGCGACCGGCGACGATGCCGACGACTGTCGGAAGTCCTACCTCGTGGAGAACATCTTTCGATGGGCCTTGATGAAGCGGTACTCGTCGGTCGATGGCTCGAAGTGCCGCTCACCGTTCATCGGAGAAGTGGGGAAGTACCTCTTTGCAGACGACGGCCTCAACTGGGGCCATGATTGCATCAATGAACAGCGAACAGTCTGCTTTGATGCATTGACTCGGGGGTTCTTCTCATGATCCGTGCCAGGCAGTACCCAGTCAACTCCACCAAGCCGACAACCGTACACATTGTAGTCGTTCTGATCATGTCTACATTGCTCGGTTTCACCATCAACCGCGCCACTGCAAAGCACGGAGAAGGTTGCGTGATGGATGTCGTATTTTCCGCGCGCGAGATCGAGCGAGTCCCAGCCGACCCGGACCAATGGAGGGCGTTATACGACCCGGAAAACGTGGTCCTGTTTCGCACCAGTGGCTCCCCGAAGTCGGCATACGACGGGTTCTATGAACCCCGGATAACGGACATCGACGACGACTTCAGCCTCAGCTGGGTGGGAACACCATGACCTCCGCTCACAAGGTCCGTGCATTCTGCCATCGGGCGCTCTCCTACGGTCTGACCGCGGTGGTCGGATGTTCAGCCGGGCTCGTCATAGCCGTAGCGTGTGCAACCGGAGAGGACAGCGACCCCTGCGAGATCGACGCCATCGAAGTCGTCGAACCCCTGGCCGGTCACTATCAAATCTACGTCTCAGAACCCCCGGAGGGTTGGGTTTGGGATTGGGACTGGGGAACCCCGTATCCCTCCCTCGCGGACGCGGACGTCTACGTCGAGGGCAACCTCGTCACCATGACCTGGACCGAAGCCGAGGTCGAGCACCAGATCGTCTGGCAGATCGAGTCCTATGAGTGGAAGAACCTGTGGAACTGACGGTCGCCTGACAGCGGAACTCCGCTCAGCGCCGCCCGCGACCGCCGTAGCCGCCGCCACCACCCCCACGGCCGCGCCCACCGCCACCGCCGTACCCGCCGCTCGGCGGACGCCGACCGCCCGAGGGCGCCGCGTCCCCACCGCCGCGCTCCATCTCGCGCTCGTCGGTCAGGCCCTCGACGTGCCGCCGCATGATCGGGGCGCCCATCTTGCGCTCAATCGCCCGCACGGTGGGCATGTCCTCGCCCGAGACGAAGCTGTGGGCGGTGCCCTCGCGCTCGGCGCGGCCGGTGCGCCCGACCCGGTGGGTGTAGGCGTCCGGGGTGTCGGGCAGGTCAAAGTTGATCACCAGGCCAACCTGCTCGACGTCGATGCCGCGGGCGGCGATGTCGGTGGCGACCAGCACGTCGTAGCGCCCCTTGCGGAAGCCCTGCATGGCCTCCTCGCGCTTGTTCTGGGACATGTTGCCCTGCAAGGCGACGGCGTTGAGCCCGCTCTCCGACAGGCGCAGGGCGAGGCGCTTGGCCCGGTGCTTGGTCCGGGTGAAGACGATCGCCGACTGGCCCTCGCGGCGGTCCAGGATGTGGCTGAGCAGGTCCAGCTTGAGGCCCTCGGGCACGGGGTAGATGCCGTGCTCGATGGTGGAGGCCGGGGCGTTGCTGCCCAGCTCCAGCACCAGGGGGTCCTTGAGGACCTCGGCGGCGAGGCGGCGGATCTCCTGCGGCATGGTGGCCGAGAACATCAGGTTCTGGCGCTTGGCGGGGCAGGCCGCCAGGATGCGGCGCACATCGGGCAGGAAGCCCATGTCGAAGAGGTGGTCGGCCTCATCCAGCACGAGCACCTCGATCTTGTCCAGGCGCAGGTTGCCCTGGCCCAGGTGGTCGAGCAGGCGGCCCGGGCAGGCCACCACGATGTCGACGCCGCGACGCAGGGCCTGGACCTGGGGGTTCATGCCGACGCCGCCGAAGATGGTCATCGAGGTCAGCCCCGAGAAGGCGCCCACGCGGCGGATCTCCTCGTCGATCTGGATGGCCAGCTCGCGG
>DDSR01000152.1 GCA_002343455.1 Deltaproteobacteria bacterium UBA2385
ACCCCGGTCCGCTCCAGGTACCGCGCCACCTGCAGCACCCGCGCCTCGGCGTGCGGCGGGCCGACGATCATCACCCCGACGGGCAGCTCTCCGGCGACGTGGATCGGCACGTTCACGACCGGCAGCCCGATGTAGGACAGCGCCTGGGTGTAGAGGCCGATGTTGGGCCGCACGGGGACCTCGACGCCGTCGATGACCATCCTCTCCTGGCCGACGAGCGTGGCCGGGGTGGGCGTGGTTGGGGCCAGCAGGACGTCGACCTCGTCGAAGGCCCGCAGGACCTCGCGCCGGTAGAGCACGCGGAACTTCTGCGCCTGCTGGTACCAGGTGTGGGGGACGAGGGCGCCTGCGATGAGGCGATCGCGGACCTCGGGGAAGAACTCCTCGGGGCGGCGGCGGAGGTTGTCGAGGTGGGTGTGGCTGCCCTCGCAGCTGGTGATGATGAAGGCGGCGGCGCGGGCCTTGGCGGCGCCCTCCAGCTCGATGTCCCGGGTGCTGCCGAGCGCGGCGGCGACCCGCTCCAGGCCGTGGGCGACCTCGGGGCAGCCCCCCTGCGCGAAGTGGCCGCGGGCGACGCCGACCCGCAGGGCGTGGATGTCGGCCTCCAGCGCCGGGAGGGAGGCGCCCCGCGGCAGGCGCAGCGAGACCTGGTCGGCGGGATCCCAGCCGTGCAGCACATCGTAGGCGACGGCGAGGTCGCGCACGCTGCGGGCGAAGACGCCGACCCGATCGAGGCTCTCGGCGAGCAGGACGGCGCCGGCGCGGGGGATGCGCCCGTAGGTGGCGATGAGGCCGAAGACCCCGCAGAAGGTGGCGGGGACGCGGATGGAGCCGTTGGTGTCGGTGCCCAGCGACAGCGGCACCAGCCCGGCGGCGACGGCGGCCGCCGAGCCCCCGGAGGACCCGCCGGCGACCCGGTCGAGGTCGTGCGGGTTGCGGCAGGGGCCGTACCAGGTGTTCTCGTTGGTGAAGCCGTAGGCGTACTCGTCCATGCTGGCGGCGCCGACGCAGATGGCGTCGGCCTCGTGCAGCCGGGCGACGACGGTGGCGTCCTGGGCGGCGGGCGGGTTGCGGGCGTGGATGCGTGAGCCGGCCAGGGTGGGGATTCCCGCCACGTCGAGGAGGTTCTTCACCACGAAGGGGGCGCCGGCCAGCGGCCCGACGGCCTCCCCCCGGGCGACGCGGCGGTCGAGCGCGTCGGCCCGCGCCCGGGCGGCCTCGGCCACCACCGCGGTGAGGGCGTTGATGCGGGGGTTGACCACCGCGATGTCCGCGAGGCAGTCCTCGATGAAGGCCCGCGCGCTGCGGGCGCCGGTGGCGACCTGCCGGGCGACCTCGACCGCGGAGGCGTGGCGCGGCTCGCTGGGGGTCCGCCCGCTCACGCCGAGAACACCGGCGCCGACTCGGCCCGGTCACCGACAGGCTCGGAGAGGAGGGGGCCGGCCAGGGCGGCGAGGTCGTGCAGCCAGCCGGCGGTGGCCTCGACCTGTCGCTCGCCGAGGCGCAGGCCGAGGGCGGGCGCGGCGGCGCGGACGTAGGGGGTCCAGTCGAACTCCTCGGAGATCCCGTCCACGACGGGCGGGGCGCTCACCGGACCACCCAGGCGCAGAGCCGATCGATGGCCTCCAGGACCGGGGCGATGGCGGGCAGCGCGTCGCTGCCGGCGGCGTCCTGGGCGAGCGCGGCGTCCTGGGCGAGGGCTGCAGCGCCGTCGAAGTCGACGAGGGAGAGGCGCACGGTGAGCTCCTCGCGAGGCCGCCCGAAGGCCTGGCCGGGCAGGCACATCACGCCGGTGTCGAGCAGCAGCTGCTCGCAGAGCTGTGGGGCGTCGTGGATCCCGCGGGCGGCGAGGCGCTGCCGCAGCGGGCCGAAGTCGGGGAAGAGGTAGAAGGCGCCGTCGGGCTCGGCCACCTGCGCGCCCGCGGCCCGCAGCCGGGCGGCGCTCTGCGCGGCGAGGCGGGCGAGCACCCGACGCGCCCCCTCGATGTAGGTCACCATCCAGTCCGGGAAGGTGTCGCCCTCGAAGGCGGTCACGGCGGCGTACTGGATCGGCGCGCTGGTGGTCGTGTAGGTCTCGCTCGCCACCGCCTCCATCGCCCGCAGCACGGGCTGCAGGCCGCGTGGGAAGGTGAAGGCGCCCAGCCTCCAGCCGCCCGCGCCGCACCACTTCGACAGGCCGGTGGAGAGGATGGTGCCCTCGGGCCAGTCCTCGGCGATCGAGCGGTGTTGGCCGTCGAAGCGCAGCTCGCCGTAGATCTCGTCCGAGAGGATGACCACGCCGTAGGCGCGGGCGACCGCCGCGATCTCGCGCTGGCGCTCGGGGCTGTAGCTCGTGCCGGTCGGGTTGGAGGGGTCGTTGAGGACCAGCAGGTAGGGCCCGTCGTGCTCGGTGCAGGCGCGGTCGAGCGCCTCGGGCGAGAGCTGCCAGCCGTCCTCCGCCCGGGTGTGGATGTACCGGGTCCGGCGGCCGAGGATGCGGGCCTGCGGCGCGTAGGAGACCCAGGCGGGGGTCGGCAGGAGCACCTGCCCGTCGAGCACGACCTGCAGCAGGAAGAGCAGCTCCTTCGAGCCGGGGCCGACCAGCACATCCTGGGCCTCGGCCTGGATGCCGGGCTTGCGGCGGTGGTACTGCGCGATGGCGGCGCGCAGGGCCGGCAGGCCGGCGGTCGGCAGGTAGTCCTTCTCGCCGGCGTGGGCGCGCAAGGACTCGACCATCGGCCCGGGCACCGGGAAGGGCGACTGCCCCAGCCCGAGCTTGAAGACCCGCCGGCCCTCGGACCGCAGCTGCGAGGCGCGGTCCTGGATGGCGATGGTGGCGGAGGTCTCGACACCGTCGACGTTGTGGCTGAGGCGAACGAGGGGGTGATCGGGCGGCTTGGGGAGGGGTCGCATCCCTGGTCGTAAGGGACCGAGCCGGGATGTCAACCGTCGCGGCCCACTGAGGAGCGCCTCAGCCGTTGCGCGCCAGCCGCATCCCCAGGTCGGCGCTGCGCGTGGTGGGGTCGATCATCTCCAGGGCCTTGGCCCAGCTGGCCATCGCCGGCTGCTGCCAGCTGCCGGGGTGGATGACCCGCAGGCGCTCGTTGCCGTCCGCGCACCACTCGGCGACGTTGCCGGCGAGATCCCAGACGCCCTCGGGGGTGTGGTCGCTGTAGAAGATGCCCACCGCGCAGGGGCGGCCGAGCACCTCTTCCCGGGTGTTGGCGTTGCCGGCGCCGAAGGGCTCGCCCCAGGGGTAGGGCCGCTTCTCGGCCCCGCGCACGACGTAGCGGCGCTCGTCCAGGCTGAGCAGGCGGGCGCCCTTGGCGGTGGCGTAGGCCTCGGCCTCGTACCAGGTCAGGCCGACGACGGGCTGGTTGGGGACGACCAGGGTGGCGACCTCGGGATCCTCGGCCAGCTCGGGCCAGAGCTTGTCCTGGGCGTCCCGCCAGGCGAGGCCCTCGGGGCTCCAGTGGGCGTCGTCGCGGTAGCCCCCGGCGTCGACCCAGTTGCGGAATTCCATGTTGGTGACGGGGTGCCGCCCCACCAGGAAGGGATGCTCGGGCATCTCGATGCGCTTCCAGTAGGCGGGGTTCTCGGGCACGCGCAGCCGCGGATCGCCCAGGTAGCCGAGGACCTCGCCCATCTGGAGGCGCTGCTGGCTGTCACCGGCGCAGTTGCGGATGAGCTCGAGCAGGGCCTCGATGAGCTGTTCGCTGAGGCCGTTGTCGCGGGCGGAGCCGGCCAGCACCTGCCGGCCCAGGGCGACCAGGGGCTCGATCCGGCGGCCGGCGGGGAGGGCCAGGATCTCGTCGAGCTCGTGCTCGGAGTGGGGGGGAACGCTGCTCATCTCGACCTCCGGCGCAACCGGTAACCGGGGGAGGGCGGATCAGGCGAGGAGCGCGGGGTAGAGAGGGCCGCGGCAGACCGCAGCAGGAGGCAGCGTGGAACGACTTCAGGATCTCTTCATCGGCATCGCCGGGATGATCGGCGCGGGCAAGAGCACGCTGGCGACGGCCCTGGGCGAGCACCTGAAGCTGCCGGTCTACTACGAGCCGGTGGCCGACAACGAGTACCTGGAGGACTTCTACCGGGACACGGCCCGCTACAGCTTCGCGACGCAGATCTACCTGCTCAACCGGCGCTTCCAGCAGCACCAGGAGATCATCTGGCGCGGGGGCGGCGGGGTCCAGGACCGCACCATCTACGAGGACGCCGTCTTCGCCAAGACGCTGGTCGACCTGGGCCTGATGGAGGAGCGGGACTACCGGACCTACCTCAACCTGTTCCGCCACATGTCCAACTTCATGTGCCGGCCGGGGATCATCATCTACCTGGACGTGAAGCCCGAGCGCTCCTACGAGCGCGTCCGCATGCGCAACCGGGACGTCGAAGGCGGGGTCAGCCTGGAGTACCTGCAGGCGCTGTACCGCGAGTACAACAGCTTCATCGGCGACATCAGCCGCAGCGTGCCGGTGATCCGGGTGGACTGGGACCAGTTCCGCACGGTGGAGGAGATGGTCGAGGTCATCGAGCGCACCTACTTCCAAGGCTCCTTCTTGCGAGAGGTGAGCTGGACCCCGAACCGGGCCTGAGCATGCTCAACGTCGACCCTCACCCGCTGCTCGATGCCCTCGCCTTCACCTCGCGCTGGCCTGCGCCTCTGCAGGAGCTGGACGCCCCTGCGGCGCGGGCGTTCCTGGACCTCTCGGCGGAGGCGCCGCTCGTCGCTGGGGACGATGTCCGCCTCGCCGTGCGCGAGCTGCTGCGCCAGGGTGGCTTCAAGCCCACCGGACGCAGCAAGCCGGCCAGCGAGTACCTGCTGAAGGCGGTCGCCGAGGGCTGGCTCTCGCCCTCCTCCGGCATCAACCCGGCGGTCGACGTCTGCAACGCGGTCAGCCTGCACAGCGGCCTGCCGATCAGCGTGGTGGACGCCGAGCTGGCGGCGGGCCCCTGGCGGCTGGGCCTCTGCCCCACGGGGACCTGCTACGCCTTCAACCCATCGGGCCAGGTGCTCGACCTGGGCGGGCTGCTGGCCCTGCACGACGCGGAAGGCCCCTGCGGCAGCCCGGTGAAGGACAGCCAGCGGACCAAGACGCACGGCCTGACGCGGGAGACCCTGACGGTGATCTGGGGCACGCAGGCGCTGCCGGGTCGGAGTGAGGCGGCGCTGGCCTGGTACCTGGAGCTGCTCTCCGAGCTGGGGGTCGAGAGTTCCCCATGGCGCTGAGGCGCCTCCACCGGACCACGAAACAACGCTTCTCCCTGGCGCCTCTGCGACCTGGGGGACGCGGGGGTTGGGGGGGCGGCCGAAGGCCGATCG
>DDSR01000202.1:0-495 GCA_002343455.1 Deltaproteobacteria bacterium UBA2385
CGCGCTGCTGGCCGCGGTGGAGCGACGCAGCTCAGCCGGCTGAACCCGCCTCGAACGCGTCGAAGAGGGCGATCGCGTGCCCCGCAGCGTAGCCCTCGGCGTGGTAGGCGAAGACGGACGGGGCCGCCTTCTTGAAGTGCATCCCCTTGTCCTTCATCCAGTCGCGCAGCTCTTCGCCTCGCCGGCTCACCAGCGCGCACTGTTCGGGCTGAGCGCCGGCCTCCTCCCGCCGCAGGGCCGAGAGACGGTTCTCGACGGCCAGCACGGCGCTGCCGGTGAAGTCGGCCAGGGTGCGCTCCCGCTCCTTCTCGCCGATCATCATCGGGAGCTCTTCGTCGTGGCGGGTCCGGGCGCCCTCGACCTCGCGCAGCAGGACGGCGTGCAGGTACTCGGCGATGGCGATGCCGCTGCGGCGACCGTAGAGGAAGGCGCGGCCTTGATCGGGGGCCCAGGAGAGGGCGCACTCGCAGTGGCGGGCGACGGCGCTGGCCAGCC
>DDSR01000202.1:542-11792 GCA_002343455.1 Deltaproteobacteria bacterium UBA2385
AGGCGGGCGGCGGCCTCGCCCTCGGGCGTGCCGTGCTGATCGGCGGCCAGGGCGAGCAGCTTGCGGATGCGGGAGAGGGCGGCGTCGGCGCGGTTCATGGGCTGGCCTTGGTGGTGAGAGGCTCGACATCATCCTGCCCGAGCGGTGCTCCCCGATGCGTAAAGAAAAGGTGTAAGCGTTGCGCGCCCTCGGCGTTTCCCCCTCGAACCCGCCCACTGGAACCCCAACGGAGACCCCGATGACCTCGCTCCTCAGCCTGACCCTCTTCGCCTTCGCCTCCCCCGCGGCGGCTCCTTCCTCCGTCGACCGCACCATCGCCGCCGTCGAGTCCCTGGTCTGGGATGGGCAGAGCCAGGCCATGGCCGGCAAGCATGGCCTCTCCCTGGTCAACGTCACCTGGGAGGACACCGGCCGCGACAAGGGCAGCGCCTGGGGCCCGAACATCAGCGACATGACCATCGGCGTGCGCGACAGCCGCAACCAGCTCCACCCGATGCCGGTGCTGCGCTTCGGCAACTACACCGACGAGACCATCGACATCTCGCCCGACCGCCTGCTGCTGAGCGTGGGCAACGAGCGGGGCGGCTCGCTGGAGGCCGTCAGCCTGAGCGAGCTGCTCAAGGACACCCGCTCCTTCCTGCACGATCGGTCGAGCTGGACCGGCGGCGGCCGCAGCCTGTGGGCCGATCGGGACGCCAAGGGCGTCATCCTCAGCGCCCAGGCGGCCCTGCTGCCGGTGCCCCTGCAGGGCGAGGCGACCTTCACCCCGGTGATCTACAACTACCAGTCCAGCCCCGGGAACCCCGCTGTGCTGGCCATCGTCGCCACCCGCGAGGGCACCAGCATGCAGGTCGTCGACAACGACGGCGGCTATATGTCCGACGTGCTCTTCTTCAACAAGGACGGCGAGCGCGCCCCTTTCACGGCCGAGCGGCTCAGCGACCACCTCGCCCGCGGCAGCTCCGGCGGCGGGCCGGTCGCGGCGGGCGGCGCCGACGGCAGCAACGTCGTGCTGGTGGTGCAGGTCCCCCTCAAGCAGCGCGAGCTGCGCCGCCAGATGTCGATGGCGCCGATGGAGGAGCTCGCCGACATGGAAGCGGCCGGGGCTCCGTCCGCGATGGCCAAGAGCGACATCGAAGACGCGGTCATCGGGACCGGCCCGGTGGAGGGGCCCTTCACGGAGATCGCTGGGCTGTCGATCGAGCGGGACGAGCGCTTCCCCATTCGGGTCACCGTCCAGCTCTACAAAGCTACGACGACGGGCCGCCTGACCGACGCCGACGTGCGGGATCTGCGGGCGGAGATCGACGCCATCTACGGCGACCCGGCGATGGTCAGCAGCCTGGTGGTCGACGGCCACACCGGCCGCGCGACCGAGTGGGTGCAGGCCCCGACCGAGCAGGCCAGCTGGGCCCGACCGGTCTGGGACTGGCTGAAGGCCTACTGAGCCCGATGGAAACTCCAGCGGCATAGTCGGGTGGGGTGACGCGCCCCGCCCGACTCGCCCTCCTCGGCCTGCTGTACACGGTGCAGGGGCTCCCCTATGGCCTGCAGGCGACCGCCCTGCCGGCCATGCTGCGCGAGCAGGGGGTGACGCTGGCCAGCATCGGGCTGCTCACGCTGCTGGCCGCGCCCTGGTCGCTGAAGCTGCTCTGGGCGCCCTGGGTGGATCGGGCCCGGCAGCGGCCGGGGGGGAGGCAGCGGGTCCTGGTGCCGCTGCTGCTGAGCCTCGCCGGGCTGTGCCTGCTGGCCGCGATGGCCCCCCTTCCCGAGGCGCTGAGCCTGCTGCTGGTGCTGATCCTGGCGATGAACCTGGTGGCCGCGACCCAGGACATCGCCGTGGACGGGCTGGCGGTCGAGCTGCTGCCCGAGCGTGAGCTGGGGCTCGGCAACGCCGCCCAGGTGGTCGGCTTCAAGGTGGGCATGCTGCTGGGCGGCGGGCTGCTGCTGTGGGCGACCCAGTGGATCGGCTACGCCGGGCTCTTCCTGGTGATGGGAGGGCTCGCCGCGCTGGCCGCCGGGGTGGTGCTGCGCTCCGGTGAGGGCCAGGCGGCGGCTGCGTCGCCGACCAGCGCGGGCGCCATCCTCTCCCGCACCTGGGCCGCCCTGCGCTGGCCGGGAATGGGCCTCGCCCTGGCCTTCATCGCCAGCTACAAGCTCGGCGAGACGCTGATCGACGCCATGTTCAAGCCCTTCCTGGTCGATCAGGGCCACAGCAGCGCGCAGATCGGCCTGTGGGTCGGCACTTGGGGGCTGCTCTTCTCGATCGCCGGCTCGCTGGCTGGGGGGCTGCTGGCCAGCCGGGCCTCCATCCACGCGGCCCTGGGCCTCTGCCTGCTCCTGAGGCTGATCCCGCTGGTGGGGACGGTGGCCCTGGCGGTCTACGGCGCCCCTGCGCAGGCGGTGATCCTGGTGACCTGCGCCGAGCACTTCGTCGGCGGCGCCCTCACCACGGCCACCTTCGCCTTCATGATGAGCCGGGTCGACCGAAGCGTCGGCGGCACGCACTTCACGGCGCTGGCCACCGTCGAGGTGCTCGGCAAGGCGCCTGCAGCCCTCGCCTCTGGCTTCCTCGCCCAGGCCCTCGGCTACCCGGCGCTCTTCGCGCTGGGCGCCGCCCTCAGCCTGGGGGTGCTCCCTCTGTGGGCGGCTCTTGGGCCTCGGCCGGAGCCCCGGGCAGGCGCCGGCGCAGGATGATGCGCAGGTTGCGCAGGGTGACCCGGGCCCGCAGGATCTCGGCGACGGTCAGCGGCCGGTCCTCGGGCAGCTCCTGGATCAGCGGGGTGACCGGCTTCTCCAGCAGCACCTGCAGGTTGTGCAGGTTGGCCCGGGCGCGCAGGAGCTGGCCCCAGGTGACCTCCTGGTCCTTGGGCAGCTTCTGGATCAGGGGCCCGTAGCGCTTGTTCATGCCATCCAGGAAGGAGCCGCGGTCCTCGCTGGAGGGCGCGGCCGTTCCCCAGCTGGGCTCGTCGCCGGTCGGCTCGCGGTGGGCGGAGATGAACTCCACCTTCGGGGCGGCCTTCGCTCCGACGGTGGGAGGGGCCGGCACCTTGGGCGCCTCTTCCGGCGCCAGCAGCTTTAGGCCCAGGACCTTCTCCAGGTCGATGGCGTCGACCTCGCGGGTGAGCCAGATGTCGACCCGGGTGTCGACGCGCATCTGCTCGTACTGGGTGGGGGTCTTGCGCGGACCGACCAGGTGTCCGTAGACGACCATCAGGCAGTCCTCTCCGCCGGCCAGCTCCCGCAGCTCCTTGCAGATGCGCGGTCCCGAGCTGGTGGGCTGCCGGGCGTGGGCCAGCACCGCGTCGGGCTTGAGCGAGGTGAAGCGCTCGTGCGAGCGCGCCGCCACGGGGATGGCGACCACCTCGAACTGGGACACGAGGTAGGACTGAAAGCGCGCGCGACGGGTGTCGTCGGGATCGATCAGCAGCAGGCGAGGTCGGGACATCGGCGTTCCAGGAGAAGGGACGAGTGTACAGCCAATTCCCTCCTACAGCCTGCCCCTCGCATCCTTGGCGGCCGGGCTCTTCGGCCACATGCGGACCACGTCCTCGTAGAACAAGCGGGCGTTCTCCTTCTGGCCCTGCTTCTCGAAGCACTCACCCTGGCGCAACATCGCCCAGGGGGCCCAGTTGCTGCTCTTGTGCTTGTCGATGACGTCCTGGAAGCGCAGCACGGCCTGCTGGTAGTCGGCCGCGTTGAAGGCGGCCTCGGCCAGCCGGTAGCGCGCCTCGGGCAGGTTGCTGTCCTTGGGGTGGAGCTCGATGAAGCGCTTGAGCACGGCCTCGGCGACCTTGGGGCGGCCCTCGGCGAGGTGCGCCTTGGCCAGCTCCATCATCTCCTTGGGGTCGGTGACCTCGACGGTCTCTTCGGGGGTCTCCTCTTCCGTCCCGTCGGGGGCCTGCTCGCCGGTGTCTCCCTCCTCTGTCCCGGCCTCCTGGGTCCCGCTCAGCAGGGCCATCACCGGCGCGGGGGTGGGCTTCACGCCCAGCGACTTCTCTAGCTGGGCCGCGCGGTCCTCCAGCCACTGCAAGCGGAAGCTGGCGTCGGCGGCGCGGGCCTGGTTGTCGGTGACGCGCTTGCCCAGGTCGTGGTTGAGCAGCTCGACCGCGCCGCGCAGGTTGGCGACCTCGTTGCGCACCTGCTCCAGCGTCTCCATCCGCATGATCTCGTCCTGGCCGCGGGCGCGGGTCAGCTCCTCCAGCTGGCTGGTCCGATCGCTGAGGCTGGCCAGGACGGCCTCGAGGTTGCCGGTGCGGGTCTGCTGGAGCAGCATCTCGCGGTGCCAGGCCTCGCTGGCCGAGCGGCCGGTGCGGTCCAGCACACAGCCCCCCAGCAGCAAGGAGAGGAGAAGCGCGGGGAGGAGGCTCTTCATGGGGGCTCCGCAGGGAGGGGCGGTCGAGGAGGGGGCTCAGCGCTCGGCGATGATCTCGCCGCGGCGGTTGGCGGCGAAGGCCGCCTCGGTGCTGCCCTGGGTGGCCGGGCGCTCTTCGCCGTAGGAGATGGTGCGCAGGCGGCTGGGGGTGACGCCGCCGGCGACGAGGTAGCGCTGGATGGCCTCGGCCCGGCGCTGGCCCAGGGCGATGTTGTACTCGGTCGTGCCGCGCTCGTCGCAGTGGCCTTCGATGCGCAGGCTGCTGCCCAGCGCGTTCAGGCAGGCGCGGTTCTCGTCCAGGGTGGCCTTGGCGGCGGTGCTGAGCGCGTAGGAGTCGTACTCGAAGCTGACGGTCAGGCGGGCACAGGCGGTGCTGGCGTTGGGGTCGCGGTAGTCGGGGTTTACCCACAGGCCGCCCCGCAGGGTCGCTTCCTCGCCGCCGGGGTTCCGCACCTTGACGTCGTACTCGCCCGCCGTGAGCGCCGGCGCCCGGACGAGGAGCGAGGTGTCGCCCTTGGTGCTGACGTCGTTCATCGCCGCGCCGCCCAGCCAGACCGAGGCGCCCTCCTCGATGCCGCTGCCGTAGATGGTGGTCGTGAAGGGCTTGCCCGGCGGCACCTCGCCCGGCTCCAGGCTGATCAGCTGGAGGCGGACCGAGGGGTCGTTGGCGGTGCCCGCGCCGATGGTCTCGTCGGTGGTCTTCTTGCCGCCGCACTTGCTGGCCATCAGCAGGGGGGCGAGGAGGAGGAGGAAGGAGCGGGAGGTGAGTCGCATGGGAGCCCCGGGAGAGGTGAGGGCGGCCGGCAGGGGATGCCGAAGACACGAGAGGGAGTATGAAGTGGTTTAGCGGGTAAAGGCTGGACGCGTCAAGTCCCGGGGGAGCAGGATTTCGGGAAGGCTTGGACGGGGCAGGGGGGAAGAGGTATTCTTGGCTGGCCTTTGGACCCCCTCCTTGGGCCGTACCCGGAAACCCAGACCGGCATTCCCCCTGATGATCTCGCTCTACCTCGGATGTCTCGCGCTCGGCGGCCTGCTGATCATCGCCAGCATCGTGATGGGCGGCAAGGACTTCGACAAGGACTTCGACAAGGGCGTCGAGCTGGACATGTCGGGGGATGCCAGCGCCGACGTGGAGGTAGAGGCCCCCGCAGACGCCCCCGCGGATGGCGCCGCAGACGCGCACGCCGAGGGCGCGCATGCCGAGGGCGGGCCCGTCGACAAGGGCGGGGGCGACTCCTGGCTGCCCTTCCTGTCCTTGCGCTTCTGGACGTTCGCGCTGGCGACCTTCGGGGCGGCCGGCACCATCCTCAGCCTGCTGGGCTTCTCCGACCTCGTCGCCGCGCCCTCCTCCGCCCTGACCGGCTTCGGGGTCGGCTACGCGGTCGCCTGGGCCTTCCGCCGCCTCTCCCGCGAGAAGGTCAGCGGCGACTACGGGTTGCGGCAGGTCGCGGGTCGTGAGGGCCGGCTGCTGCTGGCCGTGGGGCCCCAGCGGACGGGCAAGGTGCGGGTACAGATCGACGGGCAGGACGTCGACCTGCTGGCGACCACCCAGGACGAAAAGGTCCTGAACCTGCGAGAGAAAGTGCTGATCATCCGCGTACAGGATGGCGTGGCCGAGGTCACCTCGGTCCAGCCGGAGCGCCGCCGGCTCGAGTGAGCCTCTCCCCTTGATCTGGAGTCCCGATGGAAGAGACCATTGCCGCAATCACCAGCGCCATCTGCGTCGGCCTGGGTGCGGGTGCCGGCATCCTGTTCCTGCTCGGCATCGCCCGGCAGTTCTTGCGGGTCGGTCGACCCAACGAGGTGCTGATCTTCTCCGGCCGGCAGCGTCAGCTCGCCGACGGCAGCAGCGTCGGCTACCGCGAGGTCTTGGGCGGCGGCTGGTCCTTCCTGGTGCCGGTCCTGGAGAAGGCCGATCGGATGGACCTGACCTCCATGCCGATCGACATCGCCATCCACAACGCCTACAGCAAGGGCGGCATCCCGCTGACCGTGCACGCGGTGGCCAACGTCAAGGTCAGCAGCGACCCCAGCCGGGTGAAGAACGCGATCGAGCGCTTCATGGGCCGCGACCCCGCCGAGATCAAGCGGGTCGCCAAGGAGACCCTGGAAGGCCACCTGCGCGGCGTGCTCGCCACCCTGACCCCGGAAGAGGTCAACGAGGACCGGCTCAAGTTCGCCGGCGCCCTGGTCGACGAGGCGGAAGAGGACTTCATCAAGCTGGGCCTGCAGCTCGACACCCTGAAGATCCAGAACGTCAACGACGAGGTCAACTACCTCGACAGCATCGGCCGCCAGCGCATCGCCGAGGTGGTCCGGGACGCCGAGATCGCCGAGAGCAACGCCGTCGCCGAGGCCCAGGAGGTCGAGGCCGAGGCCCGTCAGCGCGGCGAGGTCTCGATGCAGACGGCCAAGACCGAGATCGTGCAGCTCGAGAATGAGCTGCGCGAGCTGCGCGGCAACCTGGAGGCCGACGCCCGCTCCGCCGAAGAGCGCACCTCGGCGGCGGCCCGACAGGCGACGGCAGAGGCCGAGCGCGAGCTGCAGGACATCCGCCGCAAGCTGGAGACCCTGCGGCTGCAGGCCGACGTGGTCCTCCCCGCCGAGGCCGAGCGCGAGGCCGAGGCGCTGCGGGCCCGCGGCGCCGCCGCCACCATCGAAGAGAGCGGCCGGGCCATGGCCGGGGTGCTGCAGATGATGACCGAGGCATGGCTGGACGCCGGCCCGGACGCCAAGGAGATCTTCCTGATCCAGCAGCTCGAAGGGGTGCTGCAGACGGTGGTCACCCGGGTCAACGACATCGGCATCAACCACGTCACCCTGATCGACGACGGCGACGGCCAGGCCCTGGCCCGCCACGTCGCCGGCTTCCCCGCGGTCGTGCGGCAGGTGCTGGACGAGATGAAGACCACCACCGGAATCGACGTGGCCGGCACCATGGCCGGCCGCTCCACCCCCAAGCTCGACGAGGTGCGCTGATGGACATCGTCTTCCTGATCGGGACCCTGGTCGGCGTCTCGGTGATGGCCTTCATGGCCGCCCTGGCCGTGGCCCGCAACCTGATCCACATCTGCGGCCCCAACGAGGTCCTGGTCTTCTCCGGCGGCAAGTCGACCGACTCCAGGGGCCGGCCGCGGGGCTTCCGCATCATCAAGGGCGGCCGCGGCTTCCGCATCCCGCTGATCGAGACGGTCGATCGTATCGACCTGACCAACATGGTCATCGACGTGACCGTCTCCAACGCCTACAGCCGCGGCGGCATCCCGCTGACGGTGCAGGGCGTGGCCAACGTGAAGATCGCCGGCCACGACCCGGCGCTCTCCAACGCCATCGAGCGCTTCATGGGCAAGGAGCGGAAGGAGATCGTCAAGATGGCCAAGGACACGCTGGAGGGCAACCTGCGCGGCGTGCTCTCGCAGCTGACCCCGGAAGAGGTCAACGAGGACAAGATCGCCTTCGCCGAGAAGCTGCTGGAAGAGGCCGAGCACGACCTCGGCAAGCTGGGCCTGACCCTGGACACCCTCAAGGTGCAGAACGTCAGCGACGAGGTCCGCTACCTGGACAGCATCGGCCGCAAGCAGAGCGCCGAGGTGGTCAAGCGGGCGCGCATCGCCGAAGCCCAGGCCAAGGCGACCTCGACGGAGCGTGAGGCCAGCAACCTGCTCAAGAGCAAGCGGGCCGGCCTCAGCTCGGACACGGGCGTCACCCGGGCCGAGATCACCCGCCGCATCCGCGACGCCGAGACGAGGCTGGCCGCCGTGGTGGCCGAGGAGCGCGGCAAGGTGCTCTCCCGCATCGCCGCCGCCGAGGCCGAGCTCAAGGTGCAAGAAGCGCGCGTCGAGCAGGTCCGCCGCCGCCTTCAGGCCGACGTGGTCACCCCCGCCCAGGCCGAGATGGAGGCCGCCCAGGCCAAGGCAAAGGGCGACGCCTCGCGCATCGTCGAGGACGGCAAGGCCACCGTGGCGGTCCTCCGCGAGATGACCCGCACCTGGCAGCAGGGCGGCGACAACGCCCGCGACATCTTCCTGATGCAGAAGATGCAGACGCTGATGACCAGCATGGTCTCCACCATCGACCAGGTGGAGATCGATCGGGTCACGGTCCTGCCCCGGGGCCAGGGCAGCGACGGCAGCGCCGCCCGCGCCGTGCGGCTGGTGGAAGAGCTGAAGGCCACCCTGGGCGTGGACCTGCCGCAGCTGCTGGAGCGCGCCGTCGCACGCGGGGAGTCCCCGCAGCTCACGCGGGTGGATTAGAGAGGGTGCCGCGGAGGGCTGTATTCCCCAGGTTCACGGAAACGTCGAAGGGCTCAAGCAGTCCGAGCTGAAGGCGATTGAGAAGCTCTACGGGCGCCGCTCGCCGGTCGACCGGGTGATCTCCCCCGAGCTGGCGCGGCGGATTGCTGAGCTGTCGCGGGAGACGGGGCGGCAGATCGGCCTGACGATCGACCGGCAGGGCAACCCCTCTCACGTCATCGTCGGGGACGCCCACCGGCTCTTCATCCCCGACCTGACCCGCGCCCGCGCCGGCGCCGGCCGGTTCCGCGGCCTGCGCCTCGTGCACACCCATCTGCGCGGCGAGGGCCTCAGCCGCGACGACATGACCGACCTCAGCCTGCTGCGCCTGGACGCCATCGTCGTCATCCAGGCCCGCATGGACGGCCTGCCCGGCGAGGTCGAGCTCGGCCACCTCGATCCCGACGCCGTCGACGGGGCCGAGGAGCCCTGGAAGGTCGAGCGTTACGGCTCGGTGCACGGCTGGGAGCTGGACTGGCAGGTCTTCATCGGCGATCTGGAGGGGCACTTCCGGGCCCGGGACGAGGTCCGCCGCATCCCAGGGGCCGAGGGCTGCCTCGTGATCGGCGTGACGACCGGCAAGCCGCAGGAGGCGCTGGAGTCGCTGGACGAGCTGGAGCGGCTCTCGCAGACGGCCGGCCTGCAGGTGATGGACCGCATCTTCCAGCGCCGCCGCGAGTACGACGGGCGCTACGTGATCGGCAAGGGCAAGCTGCAGGAGGTGCTGGTCCGGGCGATGCAGCTGGGCGCCACGGTGCTGGTCTTCGACCAGGAGCTGGCCCCCAGCCAGCTCCGCAACATCGCGACGGACACCGAGCTGAAGGTGATCGACCGCACCCAGCTCATCCTGGACATCTTCGCCCAGCGGGCCCACACCCGCGAGGGCAAGCTCCAGGTCGAGCTGGCCCAGCTCCGCTACCGCAAGCCACGGCTGGCGATCATGCCGACGGCGATGAGCCGGCTGACCGGCGGCATCGGCGGTCGAGGTCCGGGCGAGACCAAGCTGGAGATCAACCGACGGCGGGCCGACGAGCGCGAGACCCGCATGACCCAGGAGCTGCGCAAGCTCGGACAGGACCGCTCGCTGCGGCGTCGGCGGCGCACCCGGGTCGGTCTGCCCCAGGTGGCCATCGTCGGCTACACCAACGCGGGCAAGAGCACCCTGCTCAACACGATGACCCGCTCCCAGGTCGACGCCGAGGACAAGCTCTTCGCCACCCTGGACCCGACCAGCCGCCGGATGCGCTTCCCCGAGCAGCGGGAGATCATCCTGACCGACACCGTCGGCTTCATCCGCAACCTGCCCAAGGAGCTGGTCGAGGCCTTCCGCTCGACCCTGGAAGAGACGGTCGAGGCCGACCTGATCCTGCACGTGATCGACGCCGCCGACCCGCTCATCGGCACCCATGTGCAGGAGGTGGAGCGCACCCTGCAACGCCTCGACGCCGACCAGACCCCCTGCATCCGGGTGCTCAACAAGATCGACGCCGTCGATCCCCTGGAGTGGGAGGCCCTCTGCGAGCAGTGGCAGGGCATGGCCGTCAGCGCGGTGACCGGCATCGGGCTCTCCGAGCTGATCACCGAGATCGAGCGGCGCATCTTCCAGGAGCGCGCCCAGGCCGAGGCGCCCGTGGTGGTGGAGGACTGGTCATGATCCTGGCCCTGCTGAGCCTGGCCTGCGCGCCCAAGGGCCAGCAGGAGGTCTCCACCCTGGAGACCCGCGGCTCGCAGGGCTCCGAGATCCTGGAGCTCAGCTACGCCTGCGACGTCGAGGACGAGTCCTGGAGCTTCCGGGTCCTGACCTCGGGCTGGAGCGGCGGGATGCGCTTGTGGATGGCCTTGGACCCCGCCACGTGGGAGCGCCACACCGGCACCAGCATTGGCGCGGCCGCCGATGGCAGCGAGGACGAGCTGGCGATCGACCTGGACGTGGTCGCGGACTGGAGAGACGCCAGCGATGGCAGCCGCACCCGCTTCCGGTGCCAGGACGAGGAGGCGCTGGCCTTCCAGATCAGCACCTACGATCGGGCCGGCGAACAGCAGGTCGACTGCCTCCGCTTCGGGGTGGAGGGCGTCCTGGAGCAGATCGAGTCGGTCAGCGAGTGCGAGGCCTCAGTTGAAGAAGACCTCGACCTGGAAGACGGTGGTGGTCGAGCCGTCCGATGAGCCGCCCACCTCCGAATAGCGGACGAACTGGGCGTCGTCGTCGTAGGGCTCGAACATGTCGTAGATGTACCACTCGGCCCGCGGGTAGGACTCGAACTCGCTGTCGTCGACGAACCAGACGTCCAGGGTGCTCATGTCCGCGCTGAACTCGAAGGTGGAGAGGGCCTCCCCGTCGGCGGGCGTCCAGGGGAAGAAGGGCTCCAGCAGGTCGTGATCGGTGCAGGTGGTCGAGGTCTCTGCGTAGGGCCCCGTGAAGGTCACCCGGCTGCCGCTGGTGGAGAGCTGGGTGCCGCTGCCCTCGAAGACCTGGGCGCAGTCCGCGAAGCCGTCGGTGAAGGTCCAGATGACGTCCATCCGCAGCTCGTAGCTGAGCAGGTGAGCGGGCGTCGCGCTGGGGTCGGTGTCGGTGTCGGTGTC
>DDSR01000395.1 GCA_002343455.1 Deltaproteobacteria bacterium UBA2385
ACCGATCCCCGCGAGCCCGCCCCGGGAGACATCGTCGTCGAGGCGGCCTACGGCGAGCCGCTCGGCGCCCTGGAGCGCGCCCTGGAGCTGTCCGCGTTAGGCGCCTGGGCCCGCGGAGAGGCGACGGTCCGGGCCTGGCAGGTCCAGGCGCGCCGCCCCGCCGGGACGAGGTGAATCCGTGCGTGTCCCTGTCTCGATGCTCCGCCGCCTGGCCCCGGTCCAGCTCGCCACCGGGCCCGTGCCCGTCGAGGTGCTGGCCGAGGTGATGAATGCCCGAGTCAGCGAGGTCGAGCACATCCATCGGCTCCCCAGCCGCGCGGCCATGGCCGGCCTCCGCACCCGCCGCGGGCCCGATGGTCTGCTGGTGGTCGTCCACCCCGACGGCAAGGACGCGACCGAGGCCAGCCTGGGCATCGGCGCCGACGCCTCGCTGCCCCTGACCCTGGCGCCCGAGGTCCTCCCCGACGCCGATCTCCACCTCGTCCTGGGCCTGGAGGACACGATCCTGGAATTCGACCTCGAGCCCAACCGCCCGGACCTCTTCTCGCTGCTGGGCATGGCCCGCGACGCCGCGGCGATCTGGGACAGCCAGCTGATCGAGCCGCCGACCAGCCCCCGGACCTGGCCCGACAGCGGGCTGAGGGTCGAGGTGCAGGCCACCGAGAAGGTGCCCCGCTACACGGCGGTCGAGCTGGTCGGGCTGAAGGTCGGGCCCTCGCCGCAGTGGCTGCAGAACGCCGTGCGCAAGCTGGGGATGCGGCCGATCAACAACGTGGTCGACGCGACCAACCTGGTGATGATGGAGCTGGGCGAGCCGATGCACACCTTCGACCGGTCGCGCATCGGCAGCGGGGTCATCGGGCTGCGCATGGCGCGTCCGGGTGAGCGGATGACGACCCTGGACGGCGTGGAGCGGGTCCTGACCGAGGAGTGTCTGCTGGTGGTCGACGGCGACCCCTCCCAGGGCGATGGCGGGATCCCCGTGGCCCTGGCCGGCATCATGGGCAGCGAGGGCAGCGGCATCCGCCCCGAGACGACCGAGGTGCTGATCGAGGCGGCCTGCTTCGACATGGCGACCGTCCGCCGGGCCAGCCGGCGCCTCTCCCTGCGGACCGAGGCCAGCCTGCGCTTCGAGAAGGGCCTGCCCCAGAGCGGCGTCGGGCCGGCGGTGGAGCGGCTGGTCTCGCTGCTGGAGGAGGTCTGCGGCCCCGATGTGCAGGTCAAGGGCCGGGTCGAGCACTGGCCCGCGCCCCCGCCGCCGCGCACCCTGCGGGTCGAGCCCGATCGGATCCGCCACCGGATGGCGATGGAGCTCAGCGACGAGCGCATCCACCGCATCCTGGCCAGCGCCGGCTGCACGGTCGACCGCCGCGCCCGCCCCGGCGCCCTGGGCTGGACGGTCTTCCTGCCCGAGCACCGCCCCGACCTCGCCATCGCCGAGGACCTCGACGAAGAGGTCGGGCGCATCCACGGCTACGAGCACGTCGACGCCCGCCTGCCCCTGGCCCAGCTCCGCCCGGTCCGCCCGAACCCCTGGTTCGTGGGCGCCTCTCGCGCGCGGGAGGCCCTGCTGGCCTGGGGCCTGGACGAGGTGGCCCTCTCGGCCTGGCTCAGCGACGCCGAGCTGAGCACCTACGGCCTGCCCAGCCCGGGCGAGGGCTCGCCCCTGGTCGAGCTGAGCAACCCCCTCAACGTCGAGCTGCGCTACTTCCGGCCCACAGGCCTGCCGGCGGTGATCGAGGCGGTGCGCGAGAACCGCAAGCAGCTCGGCTCCTTCGGCCTCTTCGAGATCGGTCGGGTCTACAGCCGCGACTCCGACGGGGCAATCGTCGAGCGCCCCAGCCTGTGCGGCGCCGTGCTCGACCCGGCCAGCCAGGCCCAGGGCGGCGCCTTCTACCGGGTGCGCGACGCCTTGCTGGACCTGGGCCGGCAGCTGGGCCTCGCCCTGACCGTCGAGCCCGAGCTCGCCCAGCCCGAGGCGCTCTGGGCCACGGCCTGGCTGCTGCACCCCGGTCGCCGGGCCGCCCTGGTGGATGACCGAGGCCGCCAGGTCGGCGTGCTGGGCGAGCTGCACCCCGCCACCGCCCGCGCCGCCGATCTGCGCGAGGCGCCGGCCGTCTTCGCGCTGGACCTGGGCCTGCTCCAGGAGCGGATGGACAGCCAGCGCCGCCGCTTCCAGCCCCCGCCGCGCTTTCCAGGCGTCCAGGCCCACCTCAACGTGCTGGCCCCGGCCCGCCTGACGGCCCGCGAGCTGCTGGGCCAGGTCAAGGCCCCCGACCTCGTGCACAAGGATGTGCGGGACGTCTGGGCCGGCAAGGGCGTGCCCCCCGGCCAGCGACGGCTGACCCTGGAGCTGGAGTTCCTCCTGCCCGACCGCTCCCTCACCCACGTCGAGGTGCTGGAGCGCTTGCAGATCGTGGCCCTGGGCCTGCGGACCGACCCGCGCCTCGCTGTCGAGCTGCAGAGCTGATGCGACACCGCTTCGTAGCCGGCAAGGAAGACCGCCTGGACAAGCTCATCGCCGAGCACACCCCGCTGGCCCGCAACCGGGCCCGCAGCCTGGTCGAGCGCGGCGGCGTCCACGTCGACGGGCGCCGCGCCCGCTTCGCCAGCGAGACCGTCACCCAGGGCTCGGTGGTCGAGGTCCGCGGCGTCGCCGACACCTCCAAGGCCCCCGAGCTGCCCGAGCGCTACCGGGACGCCTCCATCGTGGTCGTCGACAAGCCCTCGGGCCTGCCGACCCAGGCCGGCCGCGAGGGCGGGCAGACCCACGCGCACGGCATCCTGGCGGCGCGCGATTGCTACGTCGGCCTGCACCACCGCCTGGACACGCCGGCCTCGGGGCTGGTCCTGATGACGGTCGACCCCAAGGCCAACGCGGGCATCGCGCGGGCCTTCCAGGAGGGGACCGTCGAGCGCAGCTACCTCGCGGTGGTGCTGGGCGATCCGGGGCCGAGCGGGCGCTGGTCCGAGGCCCTGGACGGCCAAGAGGCGGCCACCCGCTGGGTTCGCCTGGGCGCCGCCGAGGGCATGGCCGTCCTGCAGTGCGAGCTGGAGACGGGCCGAACGCACCAGATCCGCCGCCACGCGGCCATGGCCGGGCACCCCATCATCGGCGACCGGCGCCACGGGGGAGCCGCCGGCCGGGCCTGGCCCCGCCTCGCCCTGCACGCCTGGCGCCTCGCCCTCCCGCACCCGCGCAGCGGCGAGCCGCTCACGGTCGAGGCCCCTCCTCCCGAGGACCTGACCGCCCTGCTGGCCCGCGCGGGCCTGCCGGGCTGAGGGCTACCAGCGGGTCCAGAGGTTCTTCCCCTCCTTCCGGAGCTGGCGCACCAGCAGGCCCAGGTAGACCATGTCCAGGGCGAGGCTGCCCAGGTACAGCGTCGTCATCAGCGGGCCCAGGCCTTCGGCGGGCCAGCTCGGCGTCTTGATGAACTGGGCGAGGTCGAAGGAGAGCGTGCCCAGCAGCTTGCTGAGGGCGATCCAGACGGTCTGGCCGGCGCTGGAGCCGCGGGTGAGCAGCATCTGGATGAAGCAGGCGCTCATCAGGACGTTGATCCCCCAGCCCGTGTAGCGGCCGTCGCTGTCGTCGAACTCCAGGTGCACGCCCAGGACGATGCCGAAGGCCAGCAGCAGGGTCCCGGCCACCAGGGGGAGGAAGCTGCCTGCCGGCCAGCGGCGCTCGTGCTCGGCCCGCCCGTAGCGCAGGATCTGCCAGAGCAGGCCCAGGTCGACCAGGAACCAGATCTTGTTGACCGTGTCCATCGGAGCCTGATCAGGATCGATGAAGCCGAAGAGCAGCTCCCAGCAGATGTTGCCCGCCAGGGCGACCAGGGGCATCCCGTAGGCCTGGTCCAGGCGGGCCCGCCGCAGGATCATCAGGTAGCAGAGCAGCCAGCAGACGGCGCCCGGCATCGCGACGATGGCGTCCAGCGGCACGGTCGGGCTCAGCGGGCCGCGAAGCGGATGACGAAGCGTGCGCCCCCGAGCTGCTGACCCCGCTCGACATGGATGGAGCCCCCGTGGGCCTGGACGATGCGGTGGACGATCGCCAGGCCGGCGCCGGTGCCCTCGCGCTGGTGGTCGCGCTCCAGGCGCTGGAAGAGCTCGAAGATGCGCTTGTGATCCGACGGATCGATGCCCGGACCGTCGTCCTCGACGTAGAAGCCGAGGTGCTCGGCGGTCTGCGGGAGGGCGCCGATGCGCACCCGGGGGGGCGTTCCCCCGTACTTCATGGCGTTCTCGAGCAGGTTCTGGACCAGGCGCCGCAGCAGCCCCGACTTGCCCTGCACGGTCGGCAGGGGGTGCACGACGTCCATCTCCGCGCCCACCTGGCGCATGCCCGCCGTCAAGTCATCGACCACCTGCACGATCAGGCGATCGAGGTCCACCGCCTCCAGGGGCCCCAGGTCCACGGTCGAGCGCGAGAGCTCCTGCAGATCGGCGATCATCCGGCCCAGTCGGTGGGCGCTGACCAGCACCCGGCCCAGCCGGCTGCGCGCCTCGGGCGAGAGGCTGAGCTCGGGCACCCGCTCGTCCGCCTCGACCAGCATCTCCAGGTGCAGCGTGATCGTCTGCAGCGGCGAGCGCAGATCGTGGCTGATCGCGGCGTTGAACTGCGCCAGGGCGAGGTTGGTGGCCTGCAGCTGCAGGTTGGCCTCGGCCAGCTCCTGGTTGCTGCGCTCGACCGCGTCCTTGGCCAGCGCCAGCGCCCGGGTCTGGTGCGCGACCTCCTCCTGGAGCTGGGCGCGCGAGCTGAGGATGTCCGTCGAGGCCTCGCCCGCCAGCATCGCCACGCCGACCGTGGCGGTGACGAAGGCGCCGATCGACAGCGCCGCGAACTGCGGGTTGAGGACCGAGTCCACCGGCAACATGTAGCCGTAGGGCAGGAAGGGCAGCCAGCCCTCGGTTCGCGCCGCCATCAGGAAGAGGTAGACCAGGATCTGGACGAGGGCGATGCCCCAGATGGAGCCGCGCGAGGAGTAGACCGGCGCCATGATCAGCGGCAGCATCAGCAAGCCCATCGCCGGCGTCTCGAACTCCCCGAAGAGGTAGAAGAAGACCAGCCCGACGACGGAGTCGACATAGAGCGTCGAGGTGATGACGACCCGGGTGGCCTTGCCCGCGCGGTACATCCAGGTGGCCAGCCCGTTGACCGCGCCCAGCACCCCGATCATGGCCAGGAAGAGCGGGGTCACCGCCGGGTCGACCGCGTCGCTGGCCAGGTTGCCGGCCATGCTGATCGACGCCAGGGCCAACATCACCCAGTGGGTCAGCACGAACTTCCTGGCGCGCGAGCGCTCGATCGTCTCCTCGGGCCGGACCGGCGTCGCGGAGATCGAGCGGCTTTCAGCCAGGGGAGCCATTGAAGACATAGGCCAGGATGAGGGGGGCGAAGGAGCAACCGTCCAAGCAAAAGGACATCAGCGACTTCGGGGTTCGTTCGGAGAGGAGGAGAACGTAGCCCAGAACCAGGAGAACACTGAACACAGCTTCCAGGTGCAGGGGGATGATACCGCTTCTCGCGCCCAGGTAGAACACCCCGAGGACGATGGAGTTGATCAGGACCAGCAGGGCTCGCGTGCCGGCAACCCCAAGCAGCACCGGGATCGTCGGCACCCGGGAGACGAGGTCGGCGCGCAGGTCCCCCACATCGCACATGATCGTGTTGCTGAGCACGAAGACCCAGATGAAGCCGATCACGGGGAGCATGGCCAGGGTCGGGGCCTGGCCGGCGTACGCGAGGGGCAGGCCCACGGCGGCGAGCGTGATGGAGGAGGCCACCACGGCGGCCTTGGCGCCCGGGATGTCCTTCAAGCGCATCCAGGAGCGCGCGCCGGCGCCCCCTCGGGGCAGCACGGGCAGCCCGTAGAGCGAGCCGACCAGCCCGTAGCCGACGAAGACCAGGGCGACACCGGACGGCGCCAGGAGCAAGGCGATGGCCAGGGCCAGGGCGGCCGCGACGACCAGCCCGGTGAGCGTCCTCCGGCCGATGCCCTGGGTCCACATGGTCGCCGTGCCGGCCTCGCCATAGCTGTCCGCGAGGTGGTCGAGGTTGTAGATCAAGACGCCGGAGAGGAAGATGACCAGGCTGGCCCGCCCATCGAAGGGCAGCTCCAGCAGGTTCATGGCGATGACCGGCAAGGCAGCCAGCGTCGCCGCGGTCCAGACGCAAGACTCCACGCCGAAACGGCGACATACCCGAACCAGGTCCATCACGGACCCGCGCGCAAAGCCCCCGTCAGCGAGGTGGACTGCGATGTGGCTCATGGGGTACCTCAATCCAGTGACAGTCAGCGCGGAACAGCAGGAGCGGCGGCAGGCAGGAACGGCGCGAGCAGGCGGCGCAACCGAAGGAGCCGCTCGTGCCGGAGAGGCATTACAAACCATTACAACTTGCGACCTCTCGTTGCAAGGGACGATTGAGTGAACCGTGCCGATGATCGCCGGGTTGATCCAGCTCTCTCCTGACTCCGTCCGCCCCCGGGCCCGGGTCCTCGACGCCACCGCGATGCTCGAGCGCCTGCGCGGGCCGGAGGGGCAGGCGGCGGCCGGTCCGCCAGCCTCATCAGGCCAGGAGCACGGCTGGCTGCTGCTCGATGCCTCCGGCCTCACCGAGCCGCAGGCCCGACCGCTGCGCCTGTCGGGGGTGCTGGATGGGGACCTGGATGGGGCCCTGGATGGGGCCCTGTATGGGGGCGGGGCCGGGGCCGGGGCCGGGGCCGGGGAGCTCGCCCAGCTCGACGGGGAGTGGGCCCTCGCCCAGCTCGACCCGGACGGCGAGACCCTCTGGCTGGCCCGCGATCCGGCTGGCACCCGTCCGCTCTTCTGGGCGCGCCGCGGCGATCGGGTCGCCTTCGCCTCGCGCATCCAGGCCCTGCTGGCCCTGCCCTGGGTCAGCGACGAGCCGGCCCTGGAGCACCTCGCCGAGCACCTCAGCTTCCGCTACGTCCACGCCCCGGCCACCCTGCTGCGCGACGTGCGCGAGGTCCCTGCCGGCCACCGGGTCGCCATCTCGTCCCGCGGTGAGCGCGTCGAGCGGTGGTTCGACCCCGGCTGGAGCCTCCCCCAGGCGGCGCCGCCCGACCCCTTCCACGCCGCCCGGGAGCTGGATCGCTGCCTGCGCCGCGCGGTGCAGCGCCGCATGCCGCACGGCGAGCCCACGGCCGTGCTGCTCTCGGGAGGGCTGGACTCCTCGGCCATCCTCTTTCACGCCCGCGAGCAGCCCTCGGACCTGGTCGCCTGCACCGTCGCGCTCGCCGACGACCCCGCCGACGAGAGCGCCTTCGCCGCGCGGGCGGCCAGCGTGCTCGGCGTCCCCTACCAGCAGCACCGCATCGAGACCGCCGACCTGGTCGCCGCGGTCGATCGCGCCGCGGCCCAGATGGGACAGCCGCTGCCCTCCCCCGCCGCCGTGATCCAGCTCCTCTTCTTCGAGCGCCTGCGCGCAGAGCGGCGCGTGGTCCTGGGCGGGGACGGCGGCGACGAGGTGCTGGGCGGTCGTGGGCTGGAGGGCTTCGCCCAGCGAATGCGCGGCGGACGGGTGGTCGAGCGCCTCCCCCCGCCCGCCCGGGCCCTCACCCGGCTGCTGGCCCGCACGACCGGGCGCCGCGATCTCGCCGCGGTCCCGGCGCAATTCGGGCGGGAGCGGCTGATCGGCGGCGCCCGGGTCTTCAAGGCGCACGAGCGGCAGGCCCTGCTGCGCGACCCGGGCCCGGTCCGACCGGGCATCCGGCAGGCGGTGCTCGGCCCCCTCTACGACGAGGTGCAGACCGACCCGCTCAACCAGATCCTGCACGTCTGGCAGCGGGGCTGGCTGCCGCAGGACAGCCTCGCCCGCGCCGCGCACATGGCCGGCGCGGTGGGGCTGGAGGTGCGCTATCCGCTGCTCGATCGCGAGCTGCACCGGCTGGCCAACGGCTGGCCCTCGTCGGCCAAGCTGCGCCGCATGGGCGGCCGGGTGCTGACCAAGGCGCCCCTTCGCGAGGCGATGCGCGGCCGCTTGCCGGACCGGATGGTCTTCCGCCCCAAGCGCTCCCTGCCGGCGCCGCTGGACGACTGGCTGCGTTCCGGCGGCCGCGGCTTCCTCGGCGAGCGGATCGAGGCCGTCTGCGACGACCGCGCGACGCTCTGGAAGCCCGATGCGGTCCGCGAGCTGGCCCGGGCCCACCTGGCGGGAGAGGCCAACCACGGCCTCAAGCTGTGGACCCTGATCCTGTACCAGGCCTGGCGGGACAGCCTGCGCTGAGGCTCAGCGGGGCGAGGGCAGATCCTCGACCGGCGCCTCGGCCGGAGAGGGGGCCACGGCCTCGTCCTTCTGCAGGAACAGGTAGTAGATGAAGAAGAGGATCAGGCCGACCACGATGCAGGAGTCGGCCACGTTGAAGCTGGGCCACTCGTTGGTGCCGAGGTTGTCGATCATCCAGGTCTTGACCGAGGGAGTGTCGACGTAGACCCGCAGGAAGTCGGTCACGTATTGGAAGCGGACCCGGTCGATCGCGTTGCCGACAGCGCCTGAGGCGATCATCGCCAGGGCCACGGTCTGGTAGCGGTCCTCGTCGGGGAGCTGCCAGGCCATCTGGCCCAGGACGCCCACGGCGATGACCGTGAAGGCGGCGAAGACGAGCATGCGGTGCTCGTAGCCGCTGAGGATCCCGAAGGCCGCCCCCGAGTTGCGGGCGTGCACCAGGCTGAAGAAGCCGGGGATGATGTCGATCTCGCCCGTGCGGTACGCGATGTGTTGGATGACGAGCCACTTCGTGGCTTGATCGACGACCAGCAACAGCACGGCCAGCACGACGAAGATCAGCATTCGACGGCTCAAGGGCCCTCCAGGTGTGCCGGCATTGTATCCACCACCCCATGCACCGGCACCTCCCCGGCGGGACTGGCCCTTGACGCAGGCCCTGCCGAGGCCATACAGCAAGGGTGATGCTGCGCCTCCTCCCGCTCCCTGTGCTCCTGGTCGGCTGCCTCACGGCCGAGCCCGCGCCGACCGCGCCCGACCTCGACCCCCGCAATGTCGCCGAGACCTGGCGCGCCGTGCAGCCCCTGGGCCTGCTCGACCTCGCCAGCGACCCCGACGCCCTGCTGGGAGAGGACCCCTCCTGCCCCTACCTGCTGGAGAGCGAGGACAGCTCGATCTGGACCGGCGGCTGCGTGCGAGGGGACGGCGCCTGGATCGAGGGCCAGATCCAGCAGTTTCGCAGCGAGGGTGAGCTCTGGCTCGTCGCCGACCGCTTCACCGTGGTCCGCCCCGAAGGCATCGAGCTGCTGCTGGACGGCGCCCTGGTCCAGACCGCAGCCGGCAGCCTGATCGGCCTGGAAGCGTCGCTGCTGCTCTGTGGCGTTCACACCCCCTGCCAGGACGGCCTGGTGGGCCTGGACCTGCGCTACGGCCTCCGCCTCGAAGAGGACGGCCAGGTGGCCGACGTGGCCGTCCGCGGCGTCGTCGGCCTGGACGGCAGCGAGCCGGCCTCGGTCGATGGCGCCTGGCGCGTGGACCCGCTGATCTGCGATCGTGAGCCCGTCGACGGCCTCCTGGCCATGCAGGCCGATCAGCGCCAGGCGATCGAGCTCGACGGCGCCGACGCCTGCGACGGCTGCGTCGCGTGGACCGTCCAGGGAACCGCCGCCGCCTCATGGTGCCCGGCCAGCCTCTAGGGTGTGAGCATTCGACCCTGGTTGCTGCCGCTCAGCGCGTTCTCGGTCGCCTTCGGCGCCCGCCTCGCCGTGGTCCTGCTGACCCCGATCCCCTACGCCTTCGACGCCTTCCAGCGCTGGGCGGGCCGGGACCACCTGCTGGTCCGCGACTGGCTGCCCCTGACCCAGTCCCTGGTCGCCGCCGCCGCCGCCCTGGGCGCCGACCACACCCAGGCCCGCCTGCTCGCCGCGGCCTTCGCGGCCCTCGGCATGGCGGCCGGCGCCTCCCTCGCCCGCCGGCTGGCCGGAGAGTCGGCCGGCTGGCTCTTCGTGCCCCTCGCCCTCTTCGGGCCGAGCCTCACCTGGACCTCTGCCCTCTACCAGGAGGGCACCTTCCTCACCGTGCTGCTGGGCGGCCTCGCCCTGGCCGTGCGGGCGCGGCAGGAGGGGCGCTCCTACCTGGCGGCCGACCTGCTGATCGGCCTGCTCGGCCTCGTCCGATACGAGGGCTGGCCGGTGGTCCTGCTCTACCTCCTGTGGCGACGGGACCTGCGCGCCGGCCTGGCGCTGTGGGGAAGCCTCGTCTGGGCCGGCCTGCGCCTCTCCGACATCGAAGGCGCCCGCCCCTCTCCGGTCGACTACGCCGACTGGAACGGCCTCCTCAGCCGCTTCGATCTCGCCAGCTGGCTGCACGAGCTGGGGCGCCTGGGGACCCAGGCCTGGTACACCGGCCTGCTCGCCCTGGCGATCGGCGGCGCGATCGCCCTGGTCCGCACCTGGCGCAGGCCGATGGTGGGCCTGCTGGCGAGCATCCTGGCCACCCAGGCCCTGGTCACCCTCTTCTGGCTGGCCGGCGTCGAGAGCGCCATGACCCGGATGCAGGTGGTGCCCGGCGTCCTGCTGAGCCTGCTCATCGCCCTGGGCCTGGCCCCCTTCGCCGACCGCCGACCGCGCCTCTTCCTGGCCCTCGGCCTGCTGCTGTCGGCCGTCTACACCTACGATGGTGTCGCCCGGGCACAGATCGCCGCCAACGGCTTCCGCGTCGAGTACACCCTGCTGGAGCAGCTTCGTGCCGCTCCCGAGCTGAGGCCCGTCCGACTCCTCCCCCGGGCCGGCCTGGGCACCCGCGATCGCCACGACGGCTGCGAGATCCTGCTGGGCCTGGGCGAGCTGCGCGAGGGAGCCGACATCCTCTGCACGATCTGGCCGGAGCCCGCTGGCGGCGCGGCCGCCCCCCGGGCCGAGGCGACCTGGCGACGCGGCGAGTACCACCTCCGCGAGATCTGAGGCGCTACCAGGCGTTCTCGGCCGACATCATTGTCGCGGCCTCGCCCGGCCTCGCCCGCCACCAGCTCCAGCGCCCGTCGCCGTCGACGTCGCTGATCCCGTGCAGCTCGATGCCGTAGGAGGGCGAGGCCATGGCGGCGTAGGAGCCGATGACCCCCGGGCCGTCCGGTCGGTAGCCCATCCGGTCGAAGCCCTCGCCGACCCAGGGGCGCGGGTTGCGCCCGGGCAGGGCGTCGGGCGTGAAGGAGGGCTGCACCGCGTAGCGCCCCTCGGCCGCGTAGTAGGCGAGCTCCGCGGCCAGCAGGCCGTCCAGCGTCACGGGCAGCTCGGCGCGCTGGGCCCGCTGGCTGGCGCTGGTCCAGGAGGGCAAGGCCACGGCCGCCAGGACGCCCAGCAGGGCGATGGAGGCGAGGGCTTCGAGCAGGGAGAAGGCGTGTCTGGGGCCCATCGGGGGACTCCACGGGGGGGAAGGCGCCAGCCGCGGCGCTCACCGGTATGTTCACCCGGCGCCGGCCCCCGTGGTTGTCTTGAATGGTAGCTCCTCAGGCCCCGCTGGTGTCGACCCCCTCGAAGACCAGGCTGGGGCAGCGGGTGGAGCCCCAGGGCCAGGGATCGCTGCCGACCTCGGCGAGCCCGGCGAAGAGGGCCAGCAGGTTGCCGGTGACGTTCATCTCGCTCACCGGCTCGCCCAGCTGCCCCTTGCGGATCAGGTTGCCGCGCATGCCCAGCGAGAAGTCCCCGCTGGTCGGGTCGGAATTGCCGCCCAGCCAGGAGCTGACCAGCACGCCCTCCTCGACCCCCGCCACCAGCGCCGCCAGGTCCCGGCTGCCCGGCTGGACCACGCGGTTGCTGGCCGAGCCCGTCGTCGGGGCCATCCCCAGGCGGCGGGCGTAGGTCGTGTCCAGGTAGAGGTTGCGCAGGGCCCCGCCCTCGATCAGCGGCAGCGTGGCGGCGCGGATGCCCTCGCCGTCGAAGAGCCGGCTGCCCGGCATCCGGGCCAGCAGCGGCTCGTCCCGCACCACCAGGGCCGGGCTGACCGCGGGCTGGTCGAGCCGTCCCGCCCAGAAGCTGCGCCCCTGCTGCACATTGGCCCCGTTGGCCGGCGAGAGCAGGCGGGAGAGGATCTGGCCCGCCACCCGCGCCTCGACCACCAGGGTCGTCCGCCCCGAGGGGCCCTTGCGGGAGCCGAGCCGGTCGCGGGCCCGCTTGAGCGCCTCGGCCCCGATCTCCGCCGGCGCCGGCAGCTGCGAGCGGTGCGGACCGCCGGCCGACATCCAGCCCTCGGGCCGGCCCGCCGCGTCCTGCAGGGTCACCTCGCTGCTCAGCCAGAGCCAGGTCCGCCGGTGCGAGCCCGAGAAGCCGTTGCTGCTGAGCTGCACCGAGAGGCCCTCGCCGTCGCTGCAGGCGCTGGTCGTGCTGATCAGGCCGGCCTGGCCCAGGATCGGGGCGCTGGCGGCCCGGCAGAGGGCCTCCCGATCGGCGTGGCTGAGGGCCGGGATGCTGGCGTCGGCCAGCTCCAGGTCGAGCTCGGCCCGCCCGGCGAAGAGCGAAGGATCGGGGATCGCCCGCGAGGGGTCCGGCTGCAGCGCCCGGGCCAGGGCCACCGCCTCGCGGGCCAGCCGGGCGACCTCGTCGGGGCGCAGATCGGTCGTCCGGGTCGTCGCGTAGCGGCCGTCGACCCAGACCTCCAGCACCAGGCTCTGGCTGGTCGACTCGCTGACCGTCTCCAGCGCCTCTCCCCGGACCGCGAGGTCCACCTGCCGGGTCCGCCCGACGCCGGCGAAGGCCCCGCTGGCCCCCGCCCCCGTGGCCGCCTCCAGCGCCAGCGCGCCCAGCGCCATCATCGTCGTCTCATCCACGGGTGCCTCCAACCGTCATCGCGCTGACCAGCACGGTCGGCATGCCCTGGCTGACCGGCACCCCCTGCCCGTCCTTGCCGCAGGTCCAGCCGCCGCTGTCCAGCTTGCTGTCGTTGGCCGCCATCGTCACCCGCCGCAGGCTCTCGGGGCCGTTGCCGATGATGTTGACGTCCTTGATCGGGGCGGTGACCTTGCCGTCTTCGATCAGCCAGCCGTTCTTGATGTAGAAGGTGTAGTCCCCGGCCCCGATCTGCACCTGCCCGTTGGTGAAGGTCTCGGCGATGATGCCGTGCTTGACGCTGGCGATGATCTCCTCGCGGCTGTGCGGGCCGTTCTCCATGTAGGTCGAGCGCATCCGGGGGAGGACCGGGTGCTTGTAGCTCTCCCGGCGCCCGCTGCCGGTCGAGGGCACCCCGTAATGAGCCGCCGAGATGCGGTCGTGCAGGTAGCTGCGCAGCACCCCGCCCTGCACCAGCACGGTGCGCTCGGTCGGGTTGCCCTCGTCGTCGACGTTGAGCGCCCCGCGCTCGCCGGGCTGGGTGCCGTCGTCGACGATGGTGACGAAGTCCGGGGCGATCGGCTGGTTCAGCTTGTCGCTGTAGATGCTGGTCCCCTTGCGGTTGAAGTCGGCCTCCAGCCCATGCCCGATCGCCTCGTGCAGCAGGATCCCGCTGGCCCCGGCCGCCAGCACCACCGGCAGCTCGCCGGCCGGGGGCCGGCGCGCCTCGAAGAGCACCATCGTGCGCGCGATCGCCTCGTCGCAGACCTGCTGCAGGCGAGCCTCGTCGTACCACTCCAGGCCATGGCGGCCGGCGAGGTTGCTGCCGTGCGACTGGCTGACCCCCTCGCGCTCGGCGACCAGGCTGACCCACAGCCGGCTCATCGGGCGCCGGTCGAGCGAGATGCGACCCTCGCTGTCGGCGATCAGCACCCGCTCGTCGCTGTCCGACCAGCTTACGCTGACCTTGGAGACGGCCGCCTCCTTGCTGCGCACCAGCTCCTCGCAGCGGCTCAGCAGGGGCAGCCGCTGCGCGATCCCGACCTCCTCCCAGGGCAGGGTCAGGCTGTAGCGATCGCCCGGTCCGGTCGAGGCGAAGGTCTCGGGAGGAGGCCGCGAGGCCCCCGTCGCGATCGCCGCCGCCGTGCGGGCCGCCTGCAGCATGGCCGGCAGCGAGAGGTCCTCGGTGAAGGCGTAGCCGACCTGGTCGCCGACCACGCAGCGCAGCCCGACGCCCTGCTCGACCCGGGCCGAGGCCTCGCCGATGATGCCGTCCTCCAGCCGCAGCGAGGTGCTGCGGGTGTGCTGGAAGTAGAGGTCGGCGTGGTCGGCGCCGCGCGAGGTCAGCTCGGCCATCACCGTCCGCAGCGTGGCCGGGTCGATCCCGAACCAGGAGAGGAAGGGGTCGTTGGGGAGCAGGGCGCTGCCCAGGGCCTGAGGCTGAGCCTGCTTGGGGGCGCAGGCCAGGAAGGAGGGCGCCGTGACGAGCACCCCTCCCGCAGCGAGGACTTGTCGGCGAGACCAGGGCATCGGTCGACTCCAGGAGGGAGGAGCCCCAACCATAGCCCAGGCACGCCGCCCTACTCGCCTCGCAGGGCCGCGTACACGGCGGCCGCCGTCTTCTTGCCCAGGCCCGGGACCGCGGCCAGCTCCTCGACGCTGGCGGCCTTGATCGCCGCGATGCTCTCGAAGTGGGTCAGCAGGGCCTTGCGGCGGGTCGCGCCCACCCCGGGCAGGTCGTCCAGGCTGCTGCCCAGCTGTCGACGGCGACGGGTCTCGCGGTGGTAGCCGATGGCGGTCTTGTGGGACTCGTCGCGGATGGCCTGCAACAGGGTCAGCGCCGGCCGGTGGGCGTCCAGGCGGATCGGGTCCTTGGCCCCCGGCAGGACGATCTTGTCGGTGGCCTCGCGGTCGCCGCGGGCGTGCTCCGTGCGCGGCTTGGACAGGCCGATCAGCGGCTGGTCGTGCAGCCCCAGGTCGGCCAGCACCGCCTTTGCCGCCGCGACCTGGCCCTTGCCGCCGTCGACGACCAGCAGATCCGGCCGGGCCCAGCCCTTGCGGTCCACCCCCGGCTCCGCCCAGCCTCTTGGGTCCTCGCTCCGCTCGGTCTCCAGCGCCCGGGTGAAGCGGCGCCGCAGGATCTCCCGCATCGTGGCGTAGTCGTCGGCGCCCTCCACCGTCTTGACCCGGTAGCGGCGGTACTCGCCGGGCTCGGGCCGCCCGTCGATGAAGACCACCATGGCGGCGACGGCGTCCTGGCCCTCGATGTTGGAGTTGTCGAAGCACTCGATGCGACGCGGCAGGCGGTCGAGCTGGCAGACCCGCTGCAGATCCTCCAGCGAGCGGATCCCCCGGCTGAGCTTGCCCTCGCGGGTGGCGGCGAGGCGGGCGTTGCGCAGGGCCAGCTCGACCAGCCGGCGCTTCTCGCCCTGGACCGGCATCTGGATGCGGACCGCCGAGCCGCGGCGCTCGCCGAGCAGCTCGGCCAGCACCGTGACGTCGGCCGGGGCGGTCGAGAGCAGCAGCTCGGGGGGGATGGTCTGGCCGGGCTGGTACCAGCGATTGAGCAGGCTGGCCAGCAGCACGCCCTGGTCGGTCTCCAGGTCCTCGAAGGGCATCGGGATGGCCTCCTGCACCATGCCCTTGCGCACCGGGAGCAGCACCACGACCCCCTGCTCGCCCTCCCCGTGGATGCCCCAGACGTCCCGGTCGGCCTGGCGGGCGTCGGCCACCCCCTGGCGCTCGATGCTGGCCTGCACCGCCTTCATCAGGTCCCGGTCGCGGGCGGCCTGCTCGAAGCGCTCGGCCGCGGCGTGCTCCATCATCCGGGCCTGGAGGCGGTTGAGCAGCTCACGCCCTCGCCCGGAGAGGAAGAGCATCGACTGCTCGACCTCGGCGGCGTACTCCTCCTTGGTGCAGAGGTCGACGCAGGGCGCCAGGCAGCGCCCCATCTGGTGCAGCAGGCAGGGCCGGTCGCGGCTCTTCAGCTCGCTGTCCGAGCAGGTCCGCAGCGGGAAGCGGCGCTCCAGGAAGGCCAGGGTGGCCCGCGCCTGGCTGGCCGAGTGGTAGGGCCCGAAGATGCGGGAGCCGTCGGGCGCGACCTCGCGGACGAGGCTGAAGCGCGGCCACTCCTCCTCCAGGTCGATGCGCAGGTGCAGGAAGGAGCTGTCGTCGACCAGCTTGGCGTTGTAGCGAGGCCGGTGCCGCTTGATGAGGGTGTTCTCCAGGATCAGCGCTTCTTTCTCGGAGCGCACCAGGGTCGTGTCGATGCGCACCGCGCTCTGCAGCAGGAAGCGCACCATGAAGCGCTCGTCGTGCCCGCCCAGGTACTGCCGGACGCGGGCCCGCAGATCGCGGGCCTTGCCGACGTACAGCACCCGGCCGAGGGCGTCCTTGAACAGGTACACCCCCGGCTCGCGGGGCAGGGACTCGGCCTGCTGGGCGAGGCTCTCGATCGGCTCCTGGGTCATGGCTCAGTTCGTGTCGAAGACGTAGGGGTCGCTGGCGGCCAGGGCGCTCCCGGTCAGCTGTCGGCAGGTGCGCTTCTCGGCGTGCACCACGCAGAGCTCGTGCACGGCCCCGTCGGTGGGCACGGCCACGGCGGTCGGGGCCAGCCCCTGGTCGACGCCGTCCAGCAGCACCTGGCCGCGGGCCGGGCGGGTGTCGACGGTCACCGATGGCCCCGAGGGCGGGACGGGAGCCCCCCCCGCGGGAGCCCCCCCCGCGGGAGCTGCCGCGGCGGGAGACGCCGCCAGGGGGCCGGCGGCGCGTGTCGCCACGGAGGAGCCTGCGGGGGAGACCCCGCCGATGGTCGGAGCTCCCGGGGGCAGCGGCGCCTCTTCGGGTTCAGGGCCCCGGGCGATGCTCCAGATCAAGGCCAGCAGGACCACCAGGGCCAGGGCGCCGAGGGCGATCCACAGCCCCGGACCGCGGCTGCTCTCCTCGATCTCCATGGTGCGCACATTGCCGCCGGGCAGCTCCTGCTGGAGCTGCTCCTTGCTGCGCACCGGCTCCTCGGTCCACTTGCCCTTGCCGAGCTCCTTCTCCCGGGAGCTGTCGCCGGTCACGCCGCGCAGGCCGGTCCAGCGTGGGGCGCCGGGCTC
>DDSR01000444.1 GCA_002343455.1 Deltaproteobacteria bacterium UBA2385
GCTGTTGGAGGGCGGGCGGGTCAGCGGGCAGGCCAGCGGCCGCAACGCGGGCTTCATCCTGCAAGGCACGGCCGAGCGCTACGACCGGGCAGTGGCGACCCTGGGCCGGGATCGGGCCCGCCGCATCCACGAGCACTCGCTCGACAACCACGCGGCGATGGCGGCCTGCATCGCCGAGCTGGAGATCCCCTGCCACTACCGCCGCTCGGGCAGCCTGCAGCTGGCGGGCTCTCCCCGGGAAGAGGCCGAGCTGGAAGCCAGCGCCGCGATGCTCGAACAGGACGGCTTCCAGGCCCGGCTGCTGAGCGGGCAGGAGCTCCCCGCGGTCTACCGCGAGGCGGGCTTCCGCATGGGGGTGCTGCTGCCCCAGGACGGCGAACTCGACCCGGCGGCCCTGGTGCGAGGCCTCGCCCAGCAGGCCGTCGCGCACGGCGCCCGCCTGTTCGAGGACAGCCCGGTGATCGAGCTGGACGCCTCGACCCAGGGCGATGCGAGGGTGCGCACGGCGCGAGGGAGCCTGCAGGCCGACCTGGTGCTGGTCTGTGTCAACGCCCGCGCCGGCAGCCTGCTGCCCTGGTTCGCCGACAAGGTCGACCCGGTTCGTGGACAGATGCTGGCCACGGCCCCGGCCCCGCGCATCTTCGAGCTGCCGGTCTACGCCGACCACGGCTTCGACTACTGGCGGCAGGACCACCGGAACCGGGTGGTGCTCGGCGGCTGGCGCAACCTGGACCCCAACGCCGAGGTGGGGGTCGACGATGTGTTGCACGATGGGATCCAGCAGCGGATGACCGACTTCATCCGCCGCTTCCCCGCCCTGGCGGATGTGCCGATCACCCACCGCTGGTCGGGCACGATGGGCTTCTCCCGCGACGGCCTGCCCCTGGTGGGCGCGGCCCCCGGCACCCCCGCCGCCCTGGTGGCGGTGGGCTTCACCGGCCACGGCTTCGGCTTCGCGTTCCTGGCCGGTCAGGCCCTCGCCCAGCTCGCGCTGGAGGGCAGCCACCCCCTCTCCACCGAGCTCAGCCCTCGCCGGATGGCCGGATGATCCTCCTCCTCGCGCCCCTCTTGGCCTTCGCCGAAGAGCCCGCCATCTACGGGATGAAGGGCGTCGACCACGGCTGCGCGGCCTGCCAGCGCCTGGAGGCGAGCCAGGTGAAGATCACGGCCAGCAGCACCCTGGCCGGCAAGGGCTACGCGGTCGGCGGCCTGCTCGACGACAAGGTGGAGACCGCCTGGTGCGAGGGGGCGCCGGGTCCCGGGGTCGGTGAGACGCTGCGGATCCAGCTCTCCCAGCCGATGCGGCTGTACTCCGTGGGCGTTCGCGGCGGCTACTTCAAGAGCGAGGCCCTGCTGGCGGCCAACGCCCGGGTCCGCATGCTCGAGGTTCGCACCAGCACAGGCGCCCGGGCGACGCTCGGTCTGAGGGACCCCACCGTCGCGCTGGCCACCGATCCCAGCATGCCCGCCGACCTCGCGGCGATTCCGCCCTCGACCTGGTTCCAGAGGGCCGCGACCGGGGAGATCCCCCGGATCCTGCTGGGCGAGGAGCCCGCCGCCATGGCCCCTATCGAGTGGGTAGAGCTGCGGGTGGCTGGAGTCTGGACCGGCGCTCGTTTCGAAGACCTCTGCATCAGCGAGCTGGAGCTGCTGGTGATCGACCCCGACGAGTAGAGGCTCAGCCCCGCGAGGCCAGCCCCTGCTCGATCCGGGCGAGGCTGTCGCGGATCTCGCGCAGCAGCTCGACCGAGGAGTCCGAGCTGCGGTCGGCGATGGCCGGCGCGCCGGACTGCCGATCGCGCAGCTCCAGCACGGCGTTGCGGAACTCGGTGGCGTTGGACAGCCCCGGCAGGCCCATGTCGGAGCCTTGCTGGGCCGAGCCGCCCGCGGTCTCCACCTGCACGCTGGCGAGCCCGAAGGCGGTCAGCAGCGGCCCGGTGCGCAGGCTGAGGTCCTGGATCTTCTCCAGGGGGATGGTCTTCTCGACCCGGAAGATGTAGCCGGACTTCATGTGGATGGCGCGGTCGGTCAGCTCGGCCGAGAGCGTGTCGTAGCGCTTGCTGACGACGAAGATGCCGAAGACCGCCCACAACGGCAGGGTGAAGAAGCCCAGCCCTGTGAAACACAGCATGAAGTGGGCGATGAGCCCTTGGAAATACCAGTAGATCTTGACCTTCGGGTCGAAGACCGCTTTGAGCCGGACGGTGTCGTTCATGGGGAGGCTTATGCCACAGCCCCATCACGCCGGCAAGCGCACCGTGAAGCAGGCCCCCTGGCCCGGCGGGCTGTGGAGATCGATCGACCCGCCATGGCTCTCGACGATGCGGTGGACGATGGCCAGCCCCAGGCCGACCCCGCGGTTGTCCTGGGGGGCGACGGTGTGCCCACGGGTGAAGGGCTTGAAGAGGATGGCGTGCTGATCGGCAGGGATGCCCGGCCCGTCATCGTCGACCTGCAGGATCGCCCAGCTGGTCGGCGGCTGGGCATCTCGCCACAGGCGGACCCGCACCTCTCCGCCGTCCGGCGTGTACCGGATGGCGTTGCCGACGAGGTTGTGGACCACCTGCTCGATCTTGCCGGCGTCGACGAGGACGGTGCCCATCCCCGTGGCCAGCTCGACCCGCAGCCCGATGGCCCGCTGGCGCGCGGCGAGCCGCTCCATGGACACGGCGGCGTCGACCAGCCACACGAGGTCGGTCGGCTGTCGGTCGAGCCGGACATGGCCGCTCTCGATCACGCTGAAGTCGACCAGCCCGTCCACCAGCCGCGCCATGTAGTCGACCGAGCGCGCCACCCGCTTGACCAGTCCGGGCGCCCTGGAGTCCACGTCGCCGAGGATCCCCGCCTCCAGCAGATCGGTGAAGCCCTTCAGGGCCGCCAGGGGGTTGCGGAGATCGTGCGCCGCCACGCCCAGCACGCGGTTCTTCTCCTGGTCGAGCGCCTCGAGCTGGGACGTTCGTTCCAGCAGCTGGCGCTGCGCCAGGGCGAGGTGGGTCACGTCCCGCGCGAAGGCGGCCACATGGCGACGGCCCTGCGTCACCACGGGGGTGAGCTTGATGTCCAGGGGGACATGGCTACCGTCCTTTCGCCGGCCTTCGACCGTCAGGCCCGAGCCCATCGGGCGCTGCTGGCCGGAACCGGTGAAGCTCTCGCGCTGGCGCAGGTGCGCGGCGCGGTTCCCGTCGGGGACGAGCAGCTCGATCGCCTGGCCGACCAGCGCGTCGGCCTCGTAGCCGAAGACCCTGCCCGTGGCGCCCCAGCACCGCACGATCGTGCCCTGGTCGTCGACCAGCAGGACCGCATCGGGGCTCGCGGCGAGGAGCTGGTCGAGCAGGGTGGTCTCTTCGGGCATGAAGACTCTCGGGGCGTGGGCGGGAGGTCGCCGACACTACAATGCGGTGCGGCCCAGCGGTAGAGCGTCCCGCAGCACCACCACGCCCCACATTCTGGATAAACCCGGGCAATGTCGACCCCCTTCAACTCCACCCGCGCCCTGCTGCTCTCTTCCTGGATGGGGGGCGCGGTCGCAGCACCGCCGGCGCTGGTCCCCGAGCCTCGGGGGCTGGTGATGCCGGACCGCAGCTTTGACCTGCAGCGGTTGGAGCTGGACATCCGCCTGCTGCCCCAGGAGCGCGCCGTCGAGGGCACCGCCACCTACTCGGTGCGGCGGCTGTGGCCGGGACCGGCCGTGCTCGACCAGGTCGCCCTCGACATCCGCGAGGTGAGCGGACCCGAAGGGCCACTACCATGGAGGATCGCCGGGGAGACCCTGGTGGTCGAGCTCGACGAGGACTTCGCCGCGGAGGAAGCGCAGAGCTTCACCGTCTCCTGGAAGGCGCGCCCCCGGACCGGGATGCACTTCCGAGAGGGTGGCCGCGGCGGGCCGGACGCCTACGACGAGATCTGGACCCAGGGCGAGGGCGAGGACCATCGACACTGGTTCCCGAGCTGGGACCACCCCGGCGACCGCTTCGTCTACGAGGGCACGGTCCAGGCCCCCCCGGGCTGGAAGACCCTGACCAACTCCGGCCTGGACATGGTCAACTACCTGATCATGGTCGCGGCAGGGCCCTACGAGCTCAGCGCCCACCCCGAGGATCCGGGGCTGCAGGTCTGGGCCCCCCCCGGCAGCGACCCCAAGGCGGTGGCCCGTGTGCTGGAGCCGCTGCCCGCGATGCTGGCGCACATGGGCGAGCGGACCGGCGTGCCCTACCCCTGGGGCCCGTACCGGCAGGTCTTCGTGCAGCGCTTCATGTACACGGGCATGGAGAACACCAGCGCGACGGTCCAGCACGAGACCATGCTGGTCGGCGACCGCGTCGCGCAGACCAACGACTGGGTCGAGAGCGTCGTCGCCCACGAGCTGGCACACCAGTGGTACGGCGACCTGCTGACCTGCCGCGACTGGCGCGAGCTGTGGCTGAACGAGGGCTTCGCCACCTACATCGCCGCCGACTGGATGGGGCTGAAGCTGGGGGAGGACGCCTACGCCCAGTCGGTGCGGGGCTGGCTGGACTCCATCCGCGGGCACCAGCAGCCGATGGCGGGCCGGTTCTTTCACGGCTCGGGGGCCGCGCACAATTCCAACGTCTACAGCCGCGGGGCCGGCGTCCTGCACATGCTGCGGGTGTACCTCGGCGACGAGCGCTTCTGGGCGGGGATCCGCCTCTACACCACCCGCCACCAGCTCGACCTCGTCCACACCCGGGATCTGCAGGAGGCGATGGAGGAGGTCAGCGGGCGAGACCTGGGCTGGTTCTTCCAGCAGTGGGTCGAGCTGGGCCACGCCCCTCGCCTCGCCGTCCGCCACGCCTACGCCGAAGGCCGCCTGCGGCTGACGGTGGTGCAGGACCTGGACGAGGAGCGACCCCGGTACAGCCTCCCAATCGTCTTCGAGATCGGCCTCGCGGATGGAGCGATCCTGCGACGAGAGGGCTGGCTGTCGGACGGGAAGCTGGAGCTGGAGCTGGAGCTGGCCGAGGCCCCTCGCTGGGTGGCCTTCGACCCCGATGGCGGCGTGGCGGCCGTGGTCGAGTCCGAGCCGGAGCCCGCCGAGCTCGCCGCGATGCTGGCCTCGCCCTCGCCCCTGGTCCGGCTGGCGGCCATCCGGGGCCTGGGGGAGACCGCCCGCAGCGAAGAGCTGCGGGAGCTGCTGGCCGACACGACCCGCCCCTGGGCGCTGCGCACCGCCGCAGCGACCGCGCTGGGCGAGCAGCGCCAGGTCGCCCCCCTGGTCGACGCCCTGCGCGACCGCGAGGACCGGGTGCGGCGCGCCGCCGCCGGCGCCCTGGGCAAGGCCGCCGATCGCAGCCCGGCAGGGGCCCTGCGGCGGGCGGCCGAGAGCGACCGAAACCCCGACGTCGCCGCGGCCGCCCTGCGCAGCCTCGCCGCGCTGCAGCCCGACCTGGCCCTCCCCGTCGCCCGCAGCCTGGCCCGGCGCGCCACCTCGCGCGACGAGCGCGGCCTGCGTGGCAGCGCCTTCGAGCTGCTGGGCGAGCACGGCAACCCGACCGACCTGGCCCTGCTGCTGGACCCCCGCCTGCCCGACCGGATGCGCAACACCGCCTACGGAGCCGCCGCCCGCATCGCCGCCCGGCAGGACGACGAGCGCCGCGCGCAGCTGGGTACCCGCGTGGCCCGGGTGATCGAGCCGATGCTGGAGGACCTCGACCAGCGCAGCCGGGAGCGGGCCGTCGACCTGCTGGCGGAGGTGGGCGACCCGATGAGCGTCAACCGGCTGGAGCAGCTCCGCCGCGTCGAGACGGTGGAGGCCCTCCGATCGCGCGCCCAGCGGGCGATCGTGCAGATCCAGTCGCGTAAGCCCCCCAGCCCCACTCCTCCTGGAGAGGAGCAGGCCCGGCTGGAGGCCCTGGAGAAGCGGCTGGGCGAGGTGGAGACCCTGCTGGAGGAGGCTCAGCGCCGACATTGATCGGCGAGGTGTTCGGCGAGGTGTTTGGCGAGGTGTAAGCGCTCCGGGTCCTGGGCGTTGTCCGGTCGAACCCCAACCGGAGACCCCGATGCCCCGCACCTCCCTCCTCCTCGGCTCCTCCCTCGTCCTGCTGATCTCGGCCTGCTCGATGAAGGACGAGCAGCCCGAAGCGCTGCTCTCTTCCGCAGGCGAGGTCAGCCTCGACGAGGCCGACGCGACCTCCGCTCCTGCCACGACCACTCCAGTCACGACCACTCCAGTCACGACCGCCTCCACCGAGCCCAGCCGCGAGAAGCGGGCCGAGAGCGAGAAGTCCGAGGCCCCTCGGCCCGACCCGGTCGCTCAGGCGCAGTCCCGACCGACCGAGGCCTCCAGCCCGCTGGGCGGCATCAGCGGCTCCTCCGGTGGCGAGCTCCAGTACGGCGCGGGCGGGCTCGCCGGTCGTGGCACGGGCACCGTCGGCCGCGGCGCGCCCCCCCCTCCCGCCAGCCCCAAGGCCAGCACCAGCCGCTCCCCGGCCAAGGACGATCGCTCCCGCAGCAGCGCCGATCTCGACGACGGACTGGCCAAGGAGGACAGCCGCGACGGCCGGATCGTGACCGGCGCCGAGCGCTTCACCGACCACGGCGTCAACCCCTTCACCGTGGTCGCCGACGACGCGCAGTCGACCTTCGGCATGGACGTGGACACCGCCTCCTACACGGTGATCCGCAAGCGGCTGATCGACGGCCAGCTCCCCGCGACCGCGGCCGTGCGGGTCGAGGAGTTCGTCAACTACTTCGACTACGGCTACGCCGCCCCCCGGGACGACAGCCCCTTCGCCGTGCATATGTCGGCCATGCCGGACCCCTTCCGCGAGGGTCGCCACATCCTCTCGGTCGGCGTGCAGGCCAAGGAGGTCGACCGCGACGAGCGCGAGCCGGTCCACCTGACCTTCCTGGTCGACATCTCCGGCTCGATGAGCAGCGCGGACAAGCTGCCCCTGGCCCAGACCGCGATGCACCTGCTGGTCGACAGCCTCCAGGAGGAGGACACCGTCGCCCTGGCCACCTACGCCGGCGCCACCCGCAAGGTGCTGACCCCCACCTCGGCCGTCAACAAGCGGCAGATCCACGAGGCCATCGACCGGCTCAGCGCCGGCGGCTCGACCGCGATGTCCTCGGGCATCGACATCGCCTACGAGATGGCCTGGGAGAGCTTCGAGCAGGGCCACGAGAACCGGGTGATCGTGCTCTCCGACGGCGACGCCAACGTCGGCAAGACGAGCTGGGACGACCTGCTCAGCCAGATCAAGACCTACGCCGACAAGGGGGTCACCCTCTCGACCATCGGCCTGGGCATGGGCAACTACAACGACTCGCTGATGCAGCAGCTCAGCAACAAGGGCGATGGCAACAACTACTACATCGACGACGAGGAGCAGGCCCGGCGCGTCTTCGTCGACCAGCTCGGCGGCACCCTGGTCACCGTGGCCCGCGACGCCAAGATCCAGGTCGAGTTCAACCCCGAGAGCGTCTACGCCTACCGCCTGCTCGGCTACGAGAACCGCGACATCGCCGACAAGGACTTCCGCAACGACAAGGTGGACGCGGGCGAGGTCGGCGCCGGCCACAGCGTGACGGCGCTGTACGAGGTGATCCTGCGCGAGGGCTACGAGCGCGACCTCGCGACCGTCCGCCTGCGCTGGGAGAAGCCGGGCGCCGACGTCGGCCACGGCGGGAAGGGCGCGGTCGAGAAGAGCTTCGGCTTCCTGGACCACGCCCTGGCCGAGCGGGTCGACCAGGCCGACAAGGACCTGCGCATTGCCTACGCCGCCGCCACCTTCGCGGAGGTGCTGCGCCAGAGCAGCGAGGTCAGCGAGCTGTCGATGGACGCGCTCATCGCCTTCGCCAAGGAGGCCCGTCGCGCCGGCGAGGCCGACGATGTCGAGCTGGTGAAGATGATGGAGCGGGCCCGCAGCCTGGGCGCGGGGACGGCCTCGGGCAGCGTCAGCCGCCGCTGAGGCCCCCGCGCAGCTCAGAGGCACAGCGCGACGCATAGAGTCACAGTGCAGCGTAGAATGGCGGGGTCCCCCTTCGGAGGATCCCGCCTTGCTGAGCTTTCGTCCGGCCACTCCCACCTCCTCCGCGCGGACCGCGGCGATCGTCCTGGTCGCCGTGGTCCTGATCCTGGCGCTGGTCCCCGCCGGCCTGCTGATGGCGCCGCGCTCGCTGAGCTACCGGCTGGACCCCTCGACCCTGCAGGTCGAGGCTCGAATGGGGCCCCTCGACCTGGGGCGCACGGTCGAGCGCAGCCGGGTTCGGGAGGCCCGCCCGATCACCGTGCGCGGCGCCAGTCGCCAGGCCGGCACCGCGGTCGACGGCTTCTGCCACGGGCGCTGGTCCATCGACGAGGTTGGCGTCGTCTGGATGGCCACCAGCTGCACCTCCGAGGCCGTGCTGGTCGAGATCGAGGGCGAAGAGCACCCCTGGGTCCTCAGCCCGGTCGACCCCGCGGCCTTCCTGGCGGCCATCCCCTCGGGGACCGGCTCCTTCGAGGCGATGCCCTCGCCCCCAGCATCGCCCTTCCTCGCCTTCGCCGGGGTCTTCGTCTTCGTCCTGGTGGCGGGGACCTTCGGCCTGCTGCTGATCTCCCCCGCCCGCCTCCGCTTCGACGTCGGCGAGGGCAGCCTGTGGGTCCGCACGGCCTGGGGCACGCGGCGGGTCCCGCTGGAGGGCGCCACCCTCCGCGCCGATCCCCAGGCGCGCCCCACCTTGCGGCTGTTCGGCATCGGCATGCCGGGGCACCAGGTCGGTCGGTACCGGGTCAGCGGGCGGACAGCCCAGATCTACGTCAGCGATGTGCGCAAGGCCGTCTGGGTCGAGCCCTCGCAGGGGCTGCCGGTCTTGATCACCCCTGAGGATGTCGATGGCTTCTTGATCGCCGCCAGGCAGGCCCAGGGAGCTTCTTGACGCTGTGCCACCCCGCACACGTCGAGGGTGTAGGATGACACACCGACGAGCTGTGACTCCCGCCAAACCCCGCTGAATCCCCCATATGGTGCTGGCACGGCATTTGCATAGCCCCTCGCACCCCCTGCACTCCCCCGGTGACCGATGCCCCACTCGAAGAGCCGCTCGTGATTCCGCTCTTCGCCCTGCTCTGGGGTTGCGGCGTCGCACAGGACTGGCCGGGTGAGGACTCTCGCCCGACGGCGCCGGCTTCGACCGCCAGCGGCTCGATCGAGGGCCTCGTCTTCGGACCCGAGGGCGACCCCCTGGCGGGCGCCATCCTCACCAGCGTGCCGGGCGGGCACGAGGCCACCAGCGGCCCCGACGGCAGCTTCCTCCTCGACCGCCTCCTCCCCGGCGAGTACCTGGTGGTCGGAGCGGCCAGCGGGCTGGTCGCCACCTGGTCGCCGTCGGTCGACGTGTTGGCCGACCAGACCGCGACCGTCGAGCTGCGCTTCGACACCGAGCTCGGCGCCCAGGACGGCCTGTTGGAGCTGCGCGTGCTCGACCCCGACGGCGCCCCGCTGGCCGACGCGGTCGTCACCATCTCCAGCGCCGACGGGGACTCCACGGCCCTCACGGACGAGCTGGGGCTGCTGATCCTGGACGGCTTCGGCGGCCAGGAGATCGACCTGAGCGTCCAGGACGCCGGCGGCCTGCTCTGGCCCCGCACCATGCAGGACGTCGCGGTGCCCGAGCTGGGCGCCGTCCAGCGCAGCGTGCAGCTCTCGGGCCGCCCGAGCGACGACGGCCGCTACTCCGAGACCCGCATCTGCGTGATGTGCCACCAGGACATCGGCGCCAGCTACAGCGACACCGCCCACGCCCGGGCGATGTCCGCGGTCGAGGGCGACGCCGCAGCCGGCTTCGAGTCCGGCGAGGTGATCGACCTGGGCGGGCCCACCGCGACCCTGGGAGGCTCGGGGACCGACGCCTGGGTCGAGCTCAGCTCGATGTCGGGCGAGGTCGAGCGCTGGCCCGTCGCGGGCTTCATCGGCAGCGGGGTGCGAGGGGTGGTGCCGTGGACCGAGCTGGACGGCCAGGCCTGGCCGCTGCCGATCGCCTGGCAGGCCGAGAACTCGGCCTACCCGGGCTGGAACGGCAACGGCTGGGTGGCAGGGGACAGCGGGCCCTGGTTCACCAGCGCCGGCGCCTTCGCCTACAGCGGGTCGCCCTCGGCCGAGACCTCCGCCGAAGCCCAGTGCTTCGGCTGCCACGTCACCGGCTTCACGCTGGAGGCCGACGGCGCCGACTTCACCATGACCGCGGCCGCTGGCTCGGGGGAGCGCTGGATCGAGGCAGCCGTGGGCTGCGAGAGCTGCCATGGCCCCGGACAGGACCACTCCGGCGGCTCGCTCTCGCTGAAGAACTGGACCATCACCAGCCCCGCCAAGCTCGATCCCGCGCGCAGCAACGACGTCTGCGGGCAGTGCCACTCCGGGCTCGCCGGCGACGACGGCACACCCTACCCCTGGTCGGCCACCCACGGCCTGTTCCAGCCGGGTGAGCACGTCGCCGACTTCGCCAGCTCGGCCTTCGTCGGCTGGCCCAACGGGACGGCGAAGATCCCCGGCGCGCAGTCCGACGAGATGGCCGCCTCGGCCCACGGTCAGGGCCCCTGGCAGGCGCAGTGCAGCGACTGCCACGATCCGCACGGCAGCGAGTTCGACGCCGACCTGCGGCAGGAGCACCTGGACAACACCCTCTGCCTGTCCTGCCACGGCGCGCTCAGCTTCGGCGGCGACGAAGCCCAGGCCGAAGCCCACGCCGGTCACCCGGCCTATTTTCCGGGCAACCCTCCGGGCTCGGGCCGCTGCACCGGCTGCCATATGCCGGCGACCGCCGCGCGCTCTGGCTGGCGGCAGGAGTCCGCGGCCGGGGACGTCTCCAGCCACCTCTTCCTGGCAGTCCCGCCGTCGGACTCCCTCGCCGACTTCGACGCTGCGGGCGCTTCGACCCTGAGCCCCGGTGAGTTCAGCCCCAACGCCTGCCAGGAGTGCCACTCCTGGAACGACTGGCTCTTCGGCGGGAGCTTCCCAGGTCCGACCGGCGACCCTGTCGAGCGCGCCACCCACGAGACCTACCAGACGGGCTTCGAAGGGATGTTCCCATGATGGCGCTCCTGCTGCTGGCCGCCTGCGGCCTCCCTGCCTTCCGGGCGCAGCCCGTCGCCGAGACGGTCGAGGTGCGCTTCCCGCACGCCGATGACTACGAAGAGGGCTCCCAGCATGGCGCCGAGTCCTTCGCGGCCGGCCTGGACACCTGCCTGGGCTGCCACCGCGAGGACAGCACCGCGCCGTCCTGCAGCTCCTGCCACGAGGGCTGGCCTCACCCCGAAGGCTGGCTGGCGGGCGCGGTCCACGGGCAGGGTCTCAGTGGCGACAAGGCCGCGGCGGGCGTGGCGGAGTGCCAGGAGTGCCACGGTCAGCCCGACCTCGCCGCGACGGCCTGCACCTCCTGCCACAGCAGCTACCCGCACCCCAAGGGCTGGGAGCTGGGCGGCCAGCACGGCATCTACGCCTTGGCCCGTGGCTCCGCCGCGGCGGCCTGCGGCTCCTGCCACGGCAGCGCCCTCGAAGGCACCGAGACGGCCCCCTCCTGCACCACCTGCCACAGCGGCTGGCCCCACCCCGAGGGCTGGAGCGATGTGAGCGCCCACGGGTCGGCCGATCTCAGCACCTGCGAGGGCTGCCACGGCACCCTGGGGACCGGCGGCAGCAGCGAGGTGGCCTGCGCGCGCTGCCACTCGACCTACCCCCACGGCGACGACTGGCTGCTGGGGCATATGAGCTCGGCCTCCGCGGTCGGTGAGGCGGTCTGCCTGGACTGCCACGACGCCGCCGAGGGGCCCGCGGCCATGCCGGCGGCCTGCGGCGCGGCCTGCCACGGGAGCGCCCGATGATCCTCGTCCTGCTGCTCAACAGCGCCTGGGCGCTGGAGACCGACGTGGTCAGCACCAGCCTGGCCCAGGTCCGGCCCGACATGACCGGCCAGGCGCACGTCTCGGCCTGGCAGAACGTCTGGGCCTCGGCCCGCAGCGGGCAGGTCTGGGGCGAGCTGCACGGCGATCTGGCCTGGCCCTCGGGCGTCGACCAGGCCTTTGCTCCCGAGCTGTACGTGCTCAGCGCCGACGGCGAGGGCCAGCAGGGCGACTGGACCCTGGGCCGCCAGCGGATCGAGCTGCCGACCTGGGGGCGCATGCTGGACGGGGCGCGCGGAGGCTGGGCGGCGAGCGAGCACCTGCGGCTGGAGGCCTGGGGAGGCTACGCCCACCACACGGGCTACGACGGCTACACCACCGGCACCCCGCTGCTCCGGCTGGCCGGCACCTACCAGAAGCAGGCCCTGCTGGCGACCGTGGGGGCCTGGGGCGAGCTGGGAGACACCACCGCCCTGCACACCGATCTGCGGGTCCGCGTGGACAACCCCGAGGATCCGCTGGCCCCCGACACGGCCGCCACGGTGGCCGTCGGCTTCGGCGAGGACGGCCCGACCTGGGAGCGGCTGCGGCTGGAGGGCTCGATGCGGCCGGCCCGCGGGCTGCGGGCGACGGCCCACGCCGAGCACCGCGAAGCCCTCCCCACCGTCTCCGTGCTGGGCCCCTCGATCCTGGCGAACTTCGCGCCTTCGGGCACCGAGGAGCTGGGGCTGGGGCTCGGCTGGACCAGCGCCCGCCGCTCTCGACTGTGGAGCTCGGCGGCGTTGACCAGCTGGAGCACCGAAGAGGGCGGACCCGAGCTGGGCGCGCGCGCCGAGCTGCGCTGGCAGCCCCTCTGCGACAGCCAGCAGGTCTGCATCTCGCCCACCTGGAGCGGCGTGCGAGGGCCCGGCGGCTTGTACCACTCCGTGGGCGCGGTCACCTCGCTGCCCGTCCCCGACGCCCTCAGCCTCGACCTGCACACGATGATCGTCCCCTACCGAAAGCCCCACCTCCCCTGGGACACCGTCCTGGTCGGGGGTCTCCGCACCGCCTTCCAGCCGAGCGGGGCCTCCTGGTCCCTCGCCCTGCACGGCGAGCTGGCCCGCGACGCGATCGCCCCGCTCGACTCCCGAGCCTGGCTGGCCTTCCGGGTCGGCACCACCCGCTTGGAGACCTTGTGATCGACCGAAGCGAGATCAGACCCCGGAGGGGGGGAGCGAAGGGAGGGGCCGAAGGCGTGCGAAGCGCGCCGAAGGCGCCGACCGCAGCGGGGGGG
>DDSR01000061.1 GCA_002343455.1 Deltaproteobacteria bacterium UBA2385
GTGCCGGCGTCGCTGTCGCTGTCGCTGTCCGCGTCGCTGTCGCTATCCGTGTCCGTGTCCGAGTCGCTGTCCGAGTCGCTGTCGCTGTCGGTGTCCGTGTCGCTGTCGGTGTCGGTGTCCGTGTCCACATCCGCCTCCTCGTCGGGGACCGGCTCGATTCGTCGATTGCCACCGCAGCCTCGGGTCTCGAAGGAGACATCCGCGGAGACCTCGAAGTGGAACAGGTCCCACGGCCACAGGTCGACGTAGATCGCCGCCCCCTCGGAGGGAGTCGTCAACGAGAGGTGGTCGCCCATCGAGTCGGAGAGCGCCTCGGCCTCGCTCTCGTCGGGGTTGAGGGACATCGCCTCCCCCGGCCGGTCCAACCCGACCTCGGCCAGCCAGGTCCCGGCGTCGAGGACGAGCACGACCTCGTCTCCGTCCAGGACAACCTCGCCCTCCAGGGTTGCGACGCCCGGGTCCAACATCAGCTCGAAGCTGCGGCCCTCCGCCCCCCGACCTTGCAGGAGCACGGTGCCGTCGAAGGGGTCCTCGCCGAAGTCGACCCCCAGCCTGCACCAGGACCCGACGGGCACCGGCAGCGGCGTCGGCTGGAGCAGGTCCACCAGCTCGTCGACGGGCACCTCGATCGGCTCGCCGCCCTCGCAGTCCTGGAGCAGCAAGGCCTCGACCTGAGCGCTGGCCACGTCCAGCACGATGACCTGGGAGCCCACCGCGACGAGGTCGAGGTCCTGGGAGTCCACCACGCCCCCACAAGCGGAGAGCAGCGCGGTGAGCCAGAGAAGTTCAGGTTTGTGCGACATGAAATGAGCATGACGCCCTCGCTCGCGAGCGCAAGGGGTCGGGCCCGGCCCGTGATTCTTGATTACCAACGGCCCATGGACACCGAACGCGCCCTGCTGCACGCCTTGACCGCCGAGTGGCGAGAGCTCAACCGCAGCCACTTCCACGACGCCATGAGCCCGCCGGTGATGGGCCTGAGCGACTCCACCTCGCTCTTCGGGCGCTGGGTGGCCAGCCTGCGCTTGATCGAGCTCAGCCGCGCGCTGGTCAACGGGCACCCCTGGCCGGTGGTGCGCGAGGTGCTGCGCCACGAGATGGCCCACCAGTACGTCTACGAGGTGCTCGGCGTGCGCGACGAGAGCGCCCACGGCCCGGCCTTCCAGCGGGTCTGCGAGCGCGTCGGCATCGACCCGACCTCGCGGGGCCTGCCCGAGGCCAGCGGGGCCGACCCCGAACAGGTGCGCATCCTCCGCAAAGTGCAGCGCCTGCTGGCCCTGGCCGAGAGCGACAACCCGCACGAGTCCGAAGCGGCGATGGCCCGCGCCCACGCCCTAATGCGCAAGCACAACCTGGAGAGCCTGAACCAGGGCGGCGCCCGTCGTTTTACCTATCGGCAGCTCGGACCGGTCCTCTCCCGGGTCAGCGGCCACGACCGCATCCTGGCCAGCCTGATCGGCTCGCACTTCTTCGTCCAGGTCGTGATGGTCGGCGTCTACCTGCCGGCCGAGGAGCGCCACGGCACCGCCTTCGAGATCTCGGGCACCCCCGAGAACGTCGACATGGCCGAGTACGCCTACGCCTTCGTCAAGCGCGCCGCCGAGCGGGCCTGGCAGGCGCGGCCGGAGATCTCCGGTCGCCTGAAGGGCCGCTTCCTGACCGGCGTGATGATGGGCTTTCACGAGAAGCTCAACGCGCAGGCGAAGAGCTGCGAGCAGGAAGAGGGCCTGGTCTGGTCGGGAGACCCCGCCCTGCGCGACTGGTTCGAGCGGCGCTACCCGCGGCTGGTCAAGGGCCGCAAGGTGACGGTGGCAGCGGATGAGGCCTGGGCCAGCGGGCGCGAGGCCGGCAAGGAGATCGTCCTGCACAAGGGCGTGGGCGCCGGTCCCGACGGGGCCGACCCGCGGGCCAGCGGCCGGCTGCTGGGTCGCACGCCGTGAAGCGCGCCGCGGTCCTGGTCCTGGTGGTGGTCGGGTTCGCCCTGGGCTGGCTGCTGGGCGCTCCGGTCGAGATCGAGCCGGTGGCCTTCCAGCCGGAGCCCAGCCCCCTGGGCAGCGCGCCTTACAGCAGCAACGGCCGCCTCGCCCGGCTCAGCCTGCTCGACCTCGACGGCGCCGCCGGCCCCGAGGACCTGCACATCGACCCCGACGGCAGCATCGTCACCGGGGTCGCCGACGGCCGGCTGCTGCGCCTGGATCGCGGCGAGGTCGAGGTCCTGGCCGAGACCGGCGGCCGCCCCCTGGGCTTGGAGGCCGACGGCGCCGGCGGCTTCTGGGTGGCCGACGGGCTGCGGGGGCTGCTGAGGGTCGACCGCAAGGGGACGGTCGAGGTGGTCGCCGACCGCTACGAAGACCGCCCGCTGCGCTTCGTCGACGACGTCGACCGCGGGCCGGACGGGCGGGTCTGGTTCACCGAGGCCGACGCCCGCTTCGGGCTGGACCAGCAGAAGAGCGCCTTGCTGGAGGCGGGGCCCAACGGCTCGGTCTTCGTCTACGACCCGAGCAGCGGGAGCCTGGAGTCGGTCCTCAGCGGCCTGCACTTCGCCAACGGCATCGCCATCAGCCCCGACGGCACCTACGCGATGGTGACCGAGACCCTGCGCATGCGGGTGCACAAGCTCTGGCTGCAGGGCGAGCGCCGCGGGCAGTCCGAGGTCGTCCTGGACAACCTCCCCGGCTACCCCGACAACATCAGCTCGGCGGGAGGAGGCGCCTACTGGCTGGCCCTGGCCGGACCGCGTACGCCTCTCAAGGACCGGGCCATGGCCTCCCCCTTCTGGCGCACGGTGGCGGCCCGCCTGCCGGGATCGGGCCTGACGAGGCCTCGCCCGCACGGGATGGTCCTGGCCGTCTCCCACCTGGGCCGGGTCCTGCACTTCCTCGACGATCCCGAGGGCGCGTACTCGCCCGTGACCTCGGCCCACGAGTTCGGCGGCCAGCTCTACCTCGGCAGCTACGAGGCCGAGGGCATCGCCCGGGTCACGGCTCCCATTCGGCGCTGAGCGCCTATTTCACCGAACCGAAACGCCTCGCACACCCTCTCGACAGCCTCAGCGCCGAGCCCTCGGCTACACTGCGCCCCCGCTCGGAGACCTCGCCATGTCCATCCTCCTCCTCCTGGCCCTGCCCGCGTCGCTCGCCGCCCCCGGGGTGAAGATCAACGAGATCCTCTACAACCCGACCGGCACCGACGAAGGCAACGAGTGGATCGAGCTGTGCAACAGCGGCTCGACCAGCGTCGACCTCACCGGCTGGACGGTGCAGGGCGCGGGCACCAGCTGGTCCACCCTCTTCACCTTCCCCTCCTTGACCATCGCGCCAGGGGAGCACCTGCTGATCGGGGCAGGCAGCGCCTACACGCTCGCCGGCACGATGCAGAACGCGGGCGGGGCCACCGACGGGCTGCGCATCGTCAACGGCTCGACGACCGTGGACACCGTGCTCTACGACGACCCCAACACCAACCTGCTGGTGGACGACAGCGGGGCGGTGGGCACCGAGTTCGCGCCGACGGTCAGCGAGGGCAGCAGCCTGGGGCGCTCGCCGGACTGCTCGGACAGCGAGGACAGCAGCATCGACTTCCAGGCCTTCAGCGCTCCGACCCCCGGCGCCGAGAACAGCAGCGGCGGCGGCGGGGAGTGCCCCGATCCCGAGGTGCGGCTCAACGAGCTGATGATGGACCCCGACGGCTCGGACACCGACAAGGAGTGGCTGGAGCTCTACAACCCGACGGGCCGAGCGATCGACGCCTCGGGCTGGCAGATCACCATGCGCAAGTCCGACTCCGGGCAGTCGACGGCGACCCTGCCCGAGGACACCTGGATCGAGGCCGGCGGCTACCTCGTGGTGGGCGAGGCCAAGGTCAGCGGGGCGGACGTGGTCCTGGGCCTGGACATGGGCAACGACAGCAGCAGCGTCGACGCGGTCGAGCTGAGCTGCGGCGGAGAGCTGATCGACGTGGCCGTCTACGGCGGGGACAACGACCTCGGCTGGACGCACGAGGACGGGACGCTGGCCAGCGTCTTCCCCAAGCCCTCCGAGGGCTACAGCATGGGCCGCATCCCCGACGGCCAGGACAGCAACGACTGCGCGGTCGACTGGGCGGCCCTGGAGCGGCCCTCGCCGGGGGCCTCCAACTCCACGGTGGTGGAGTGCACCTGTCCGGGCTCGGGCGAGGTGGTGATCAACGAGCTCATCCCCAACCCCGCCGTCCCCGACGGGGGCGAGGACGAGGACCCGGAGTGGGTCGAGCTGCACAACATCGGCAGCTACCCCGTGACGCTCACCGGCTGGAGCCTGCGCTACGGGACCAGCCCCTCCTCGCTGACGACCGTCGACATCAGCGCCCTGGGCACCATCGGGCCGGGCGAGTTCCTGGTGGTCGGCGAGGAAGGCGCCCTCAACGTCGACCTCGTGGCGGCGATGGACATGGGGGCGGCCTCCTCCAACGCCGACCGGGTCGAGCTGCGGGACTGCAGCCCCTGCACCTCGGACACGGTCGTCTACGGCAGCAGCAACGACGACGAGTGGACCGACGACAGCGGGGAGATCGCCACCTCGCTGGCCCCCAAGCCCGGAGACGGCGAGACCCTCCAGCGCTGCCGGGACGGCTACGACACCGATCTCTCGGCGACCGACTGGGTCCTCGGCAGCAGCCCGACCCCGGGCGAGCCCAACGAGGAAGAGGCCTGCCCGATCTGCGCCCCCGGCGAGGGGACCATCAAGATCAACGAGCTCTACCCCGACCCCGAGGGCAGCGACGGCGCGCAGGAGTGGGTGGAGCTCTACAACGCCGGCAGCAGCAGCCAGCGCCTGGACGGCTGGGTGCTCGAGACCGGGACCAGCTCCTGGGGGGTCGACTTCACGTTCCCCGGCGAGATCGAGCTCGCCCCGGGCGAGTTCCTGCTGATCGGCAACACCGACGTACCGACCGCCGATCTCGTCGCCACCTCCCTCGGACTGGGCAACGCCAGCGCCAACCCCGACGGGGTCCGGCTGCTGGACTGCGTGGCGGCTGTGCAGGACACCGTGCTCTATGGGGACAGCGACGCTGAGATCGAGGACCTGGAGCTGACCGACGACCAGGGGGGCTCGACCATGGCTGCCATGGGCGAGTCGGGCCTCAGCATCGGCCGCATCAGCGACGGCGCCGACAGTGACGACAACGCGGCGGACTTCGACGGCAACATGCCGCCCTCCCCCGGCGGACCCAACGAAGGGGGGAGCGGCGACGGTGGCGCGGACGGCGGCGGAGACGAGGAGCCCAAGGGCGGCTGCAACAAGAAGAGCACCGCAGACGGCAAGAAGTGCGGCCTGTTCGGCATCGCCGGGGGTCTGGAGTGGGCGGTGCTGGCCCTGGTGGCCCTGCGGCGTCGCCGGAGCTGAGCGCGGCGCCCGGGGCGCCTGAACCAAGCGCCCACAGGCCTGTCCACAGGGGTCTATGGAAAACCCAGACACAGAGAGAGGGGCCACCCCCTAGGGTTGGCCTCTCATCGTCGCCCCAGGGCCTGCCCGGGGCTGTGGAAAACCGCGGCTACTTCTGGTAGGTGGCGCGGACGTAGGCCAGGGCGGCCTTCTGCTGGTCGTCGGTCAGGACGCCCTTCCAGGGGGGCATCGCGCCGATCTTGCCGGTGAAGCCCTCGTTGATGTGCTGCAGGAGGGTGGCGTCGTCCTTCTCGGCCAGGATGCCGCTGGTGAAGTCGCCGGCCAGGGTGCCGTTCATGCCCTTGCCGTCGGCCTGGTGGCAGGCGATGCAGTACTGCTTGTAGACCTTCTCGCCTTCGGCGTGGGCGCCGCCGGAAGCGTCCGCGGTGGCGTCGCCCGCGGGGGCGGCCGGAGCCGCCGGGGCGGCCGGAGCGGCGGGGGCGGCCGGCGGGTCGGACTCGCCGCAGGCGATGAGGAGGGTCAGGGCGAGGATGGTGGTCATGCGGTCTCCACGGGACGGACTGTCCCAAAGGGCCGCTTGCCTAACCGAAGTCCAATGCCCAGTCCAGCGCCGCGCTTCCCCGCGGCGCTGCGATGGCATAGAGTTCAGAGGCTCAGCCCGATGATCCGCCCCCACCCCCCCTCGGAGTGCCCGTGGCCGAAGTGCAGCCCGACGGGATCATGCGCCAGCTCTTGCTGGCGAATGGCCTGGCGGTACAGACGCTGCGCCCCGCCAGAAGCGGGCGAGAGCACCACCTCTTCCAGGTGGTGCTGATCGACGGCTCGGTCTGGATCGCCAAGATCCCCCGCCTGGACTGGAAGGACCCGCACTGGCCCGAGCGGGAGCCCATCCGGGCCCTGGCCATCGAGGCCGAGGCCATCGGCCACGTCGTCGCCAAGGGCGAGGCGTTTCCCGCCGTTCCCCAGCCCTACCATCTCCTCCCGGGCGATCCCCCTGGGGCGATCATGGGCGTGGTGGCGGGCTCTCCGCCCGAGCAGGCCCTCTTCAAGCACGGCATGGAGCTGCGCACCCTGCGCAACGTCTGCGTCGAGATGGGCCGGATGCTGGCGACCATCCACCGGATCCGCCGCCCCGCCAAGCCCGGCGTGATCCCCGATCTGCCCGGGCACGACCTCAGCGACGCCCGCCTGCTGCATATGGACTTCCACCTCGGCAACGTGCTGGGCCACCTCCAGCTCGGCCAGGGCTTCCGCCTGGTCGGCGTGGTCGACTGGACCTGCGCCCACTGGGGCCCGCGCGAGGCGGACCTGGGCGAGCTCGGGGCCAGCCTCTTCGCCACCAACCCCGAGCTGCTGGACGACTTCCTGCTGGGCTACCGGCAGGCCAGCGGCATCGCCCTCTCCCACAGCAAGGTCCTCGACGTGCTGGTCAGCGAGCTGGAGCGCCGGCTGCGCAACGACCCCCCGACCGAGCCCCGCATCTACAACCTCTTCGTGGCTCGGGTCGAGGAGTGGTCCCGTCAGATCTGAGAGCCGCCCGAAGAGCCAAACGCAGCGCGCCGGAGGCGGTCGTTGACGGCAAGACCGAGGCCCTCTTCGGGGGCGAGGCCGGCCACCAGCAGGTCGACGCCCTCCGCGTCCAAGCGGCGCAGCTCGGCGTAGAGGGCGCTGGCATAGGATTCCGGGTCTAGCGGTGCTAGCACCGCGACGCGAAGGCCTAGCGCCGCTAGTCTCGCCGCCTCCGCCTGCGGATCGGCCGAGAGCCTCAGCGCGGTGCGAGGCGCATAGTGCCCGGCCAGGGTCCCGGGGGCGCGGGTCGTCGAGCTGGGGGCCAGCGGCCCGACGCGGGCCTCGATCTGAGCCGCGGTGATGCTGCCCGGTCGGAGGATCGCGGGTCGTCCCCCGCTGAGGTCGACGATCGTGCTCTCGATCCCTACCCGGCAAGGCCCCCCTTCCAGGATCAGGACCTGCTCTCCGAGCTCCTCACGGACATGCTCGGGCAGGGTCGGGCTGATCCGGCCGAAGCGGTTGGCCGAGGGGGCCGCCAGGGCCGAGCCGAAGGCGCGCAGCAGCTCCTGGGCGACCGGGTGATCGGGGACCCGCAGCCCGACGGTGGGCAAGCCGCCGGTCAGCTCGTCAGGGAGGCCGGGGGCGCGGGGCAGCACCAGGGTCAGGGGTCCTGGCCAGAAGGCTTCGCCGAGCTCGATGGCCCGCGGGTCCAGCGCCGCCCAGGGAGCGAGCAGCTCCTGCAGATCGGCCTGCCAGGCGAGGTGGGCGATCAGCGGGTGGTCGACCGGCCGCCCCTTCAGCGCGAAGACCTGCCGCAGGGCCAGGGGGTTGAGCGCGTCGGCCCCCAGGCCGTAGACGGTCTCGGTGGGGAAGGCGACCAGCCCGCCGGCCCGCAAGCGCTGGACGGCCTCCTCGATCGGCTCGGTGGGGGCGGGGTCAGGGCGCATCAGGAGATGGGCAGCTCGGGTGCAGAGGGCGGGGGCAACGGCCCGTGGCGCACCAGCGCGCCGGGGTCGTCGAGCTCTACCTCGATCGGCACCATCAACCGAAGCGCGCGCTCCTGGCCGGTGATCACCGGGACATCGTGCGGGGCGTTGTGGTGGGCCAGGGTCTTGCCGGCCCGGAGGCGATCGGAGACGAAGCGGCGGTGGGCCTCCAAGCGGGCCTGCTGGCGCTCCCGGCCCAGGGCGGGAGCCTGGGCGAGGCGGGATCGGGCGATCCGCACCCGCTCGGCCGACCACTCCACGCTGAGGCTGCTGCGGCCGGCCATCGCCGCCGCGAGCGCGGTCGTGCCCAGCCCGCCGAAGGGGTCGATCACCCGGTCCTCGTAGAGGGAGTACATGGCGATCAGGCGCGCGGCCAGCTCGATCGGGAAGGAGCCGCTGCGCTCCTGGCCGGGCAGCCCCCCCTCCTGCCGGGTGCCGCGGAGGTCGGACCAGACATCGCTGAACCAGAGGTTGCGCTCCTCCCAGAAGAAGGCGCTCTGGCGCCGGCGCTGGGCCTGGGCCGGGCTGAAGCGCCGCGGGCCGCCCTTGCGCAGGATCAGCACGTACTCGTGCTCGTAGGTGACGTAGGCGCCGGCGGGCAGCATCCCCGAGCCCATGAACTTGTTGGGGGCGTTGGTCGGCTTGCGCCAGAGGATGTCCGGGAGGACCGTGAAGCCGATCTGCTGGCAGGCCGTCAGGATGCGGGCGTGGTTGGGCCACAGGGAGAACTGCTCGCCCAGGCTTCGAGCCGCGTCGCCGATGTTGATGCAGCAGAAGCCGCCAGGGACCAGGGCCCGAAAGCAGGCCCTCCAGACCCGGTCCAGCTCGAGGTGCATCGCCTCGAAGGCGGCGGCGCCTTCGCCGCGCTCCAGGGCCTGGGCCGCGGCCGGAGACATCGCGCCGAAGTCCGCGTCCCACATCCCGACCAGCGGGTAGGGCGGAGAGGTCAGGACCAGCTCGGCGGCGTCCGCCTCGTCGAGCTCGCGGGCGTCGGCCTGCCGCAGGCGGTGTGCCGTCTGGAAGTGCGTGCCAGGCGTGTCCTCCGTCATCCTCCTCGGCTATCCTGCGCCCTCACCCCAGGTCGAACGATGCCTCCCCTCTCCTCCGCGCTGCTCGCCCTCCCCCTCCTCCTCGCCGCGTGCAGCGGCAAGGAGGACGTCCCGCTCGGCTCGGGCGGCGGCGACGGCGGGGGGGTCAGCGAGCGCTGCCCCAACGGAATGACCGAGGTGGCCGCCGCGACCGTCGACCTGGGCGAGACCGACACCGAGCTGCTGGAGACCTACTTCGGCTCGGCCATCCCGCTCCAGCGAACCACCCTGGGCGACTACTGCATCGGCACCTTCCCCCTGCCCGGCTTCGCCGGACAGGACTGGACCACCGACGGGCTCGCGGTGCAGCAGCTCGAGCAGGTCGAGACCCTGCTCGCCGCGCACAACCGGCGCCTCTGCACCACCGCCGAGCTGCTCTACGGCGCGGCGGGACCCGAGAACTGGCGCCATCCGTACGCCGCCGAGCAGCGCGACGACACGGCCTGCGACCCCGATGACCAGAACCCCTCCCCCCTGGGCACCTTTCCCGGCTGCGAGAGCCCCCTGGGCCTGCGCGACTTCGAGGTGCGCTCATCCTGGTCGGTGCTCGACGAGACGACGGCCTCGGGGCTCTACGAGGCCTGGCCCTCGGGCTTCCCCGGAGGCGGCCGCTACGCCGCCTACGGCGCCACCTCGGACGCCGCGACCTACTACGCGCCGACCAATTTCAGCGTTCACTTCCACGGTGATGGCGAGGACCCCTACACCAACAACGGCCTGCGCGTCTGCGCCGACGTCGACCGGGTCGACAGCGCCGTCGAGGCCGACTGGACCGCGAGCATCACCACCCTGCGCGAGGTCGGGACCTTCGCGGTCTGGCTGGACCCCAGCCTGGCGACAGAAGACACCGGCACGGGCGACACCGGCACGGGCGACACCGGCACGGGCGACACCGGCACGGGCGACACCGGCACGGGCGGCACCGGCGACTGAGGCGCGTTAGCCGCACCCTTCCATCCATTCATCGGAGCCCACGATGACGGTCAACAAGGTCATCCTCATCGGCAACCTCGGCAAGGATCCCGAGCTGCGCACCACCGGCGGCGGGACCTCGGTCTGCACGCTGAACATCGCCACCACCGAGCGGCGCAAGGACCGCGACGGCAACTGGTCCGACCAGACCGAGTGGCACAGCGTCGTCACCTTCGGCAAGACCGCCGAGAACGTCCACCGCTACTGCAAAAAGGGCAAGCAGATCTTCGTCGAGGGCCGCCTGCAGACCCGCAAGTGGCAGGA
>DDSR01000297.1 GCA_002343455.1 Deltaproteobacteria bacterium UBA2385
GGGCTGGGGAACATCGAGCTGATCAGCAGCGTAGGCATCTTGGATCGAGAGGTGCCCCTGCCGGCGGACGGTTCTGGCGGGACGCCTTCGGGTGGGCCCTGGGAGCCCTTGGGGCCCCTTCCACGTCTCTGCGAGCCCGGCGAAGGCCCATGGGACTGCTACCCTGAGGGAGAGGCGGCACGGGGCAGCAAGCCACCGTGTTGCCTTGACGCACGGGAACCCAAGGACTCGGCCGATCCGGGGCCGGAAGGGGAGAGACCTGACGTTGACGACTACGAACCGTTCGACCCCAGGAATGGGGGCGACCCCGAGAACCCCACGGAGAGTGCCGCACCTCGGCTCGCCATCAACTTGGTCTCCTTCTATGTTGTCGAGGACCCCGTAGATGACGAGGGCCTCTTCGATGACCCCGTCGACCTGGTCGACGATATCATCGGCCTGGACGCAGCTGTCATTCGGCAGCCGGGGCTCTTGAATCTGTTCTTGCCGCACATCTACAACGTCTCGGGCGCCAATGCCTCGGTGCGAATGCGAGCCATCACCAAGGGGGACTTCGAGGCTCCTATCCTTCGGGCGCAGATCCAGGGCTGTGAAGCCTGGGCCCACCTGAAGCAGGTCGTCCGGACCATCAGGGATCGCGGTGGTCGCCAGAAGCTCCTGATCACCTTCATCAGCTTTGGAGGGGGCTCGGGCTCGGCCTGGGACGGGGATGAACCGAAGTACATGCCCGACGGGGAAGAGTCCGTCGACCTCGAACGATCCGAACCGAAGAATGGGGCTCAGGCGAACCCGATTTTCGTGCCCTGGTCCACAGAGCTGGACGGGAGCTTCGTCAAGGACCCGGTGACCGACACCAGGGTTAGCTTCGATGTGGGGGAGGGTGATTGGCGACGCTACACCCTGGACCCCCACAACGGCGTCAAGCGGATCTACTTTCGGCGTCTGAGCCGCGCCTTGGGGCAGGCTCTGCAGAAGCTGGCCGCAGACTTGGACGATGAAGGTATCGATCTTAGCGACTATCTTGAAGGGATCGAGATCGGCAACGAGATGGAGATCCGCCATACCTTGACCGACCGGGCCGATCCCGCGGGCTGGGCGACCTTCTACTACTATTGTGCCACGGCGATCCGGGCGAGCTGCGACTGGGTGCCGCTGTACCTTCCAGGTCTCGCCTCGTACGCGCTGTACGAGGATCGAAAGCAGCAACACAGTTGGGACGGGAAGCTCGGCTTTCTTCGGGACATGCTCAGAGAACTCGACTCGCTCCGCGTGGCTGGCCTGGCGAAGGGCCTCATCTTCCGCTTGGACGAGCTGGTCGACGGCATCGACTACCACTTCTACCACAACGCCGCCACGGACGAGGAGCGCATCGCCGTGCCGCTGCACTTCCTGGCCAAGGAGGTGGAGACCCTTAAGGCTGTCCTGGATGAGAAGTTGCCCAACGCCCTGCTCTCGGTCTGCGAGAGCGGGGTCAACGTCCTGTGCAGCTACGACGAGAGGGATGCCGGTGCGACCTGCGAGGCATCGCCCCTTCCGGGTGCGGCGACCCTGGCCTCCTGGAGGCCCGCCGGCGTGACCGACCCGCTGGCCTTCCAGGCCAGCAGCGTGATCACCAGACTCTCGATCGCCCTGGCATCGGGGGCCGGGTTGGCCGGCTGGCACTCCCATGTGGCTTTGGCCGGCGACTTCTTCCGGGCCATGGGGCTGCACTTCGACCAGTTGACCCTCTCCGAGGCCAAGCTCTCGGAGTTGGGCTTCCGGCCCGCCTGGTGGAGCTTCCAGCGGTTGGCGCAGGTCGTGAAGGGGGCGACCGCGGTGAACCGGTTGGCGCCAGAGGTTTTGCTCGAACGCGACACGCTAAAGGGGGAGGGAGGCTTGCCAGCCCGAAGCTTCGTCTGGGTCATCGAGATCCAGTCCGCCACCTGGCCCGACGAGGGCGGGGTCACGGCCGACACCTCGGGCCTGTGGACGGCCTACCTGCTCTTCATCGAGCCCGGGGGGCCGGGCTGGCCTCCGCCCACCCGGGCCACCGTCCGCCTTCGGCCGACCATCACGGGCTTTCCGGGGATTGGGGGCGGTGGGCGTCGACCCATCTACCGGTTGCCGACCGTCCCCACCGGCGTCGTGAACGGAGAGACGGACGAGAATCGATTCCCATTGCCAAGCTGGTCCTCCGACCCGGTGACCACGGTCCCCTCCTCAGGCCTCAGCTCCCTTGGACCCAACTGGGAGATCGAGCTTCGGGCCGATAGCCCGCCCGTGCTGCTGTTCAGTAGCCGGCGACTCACTGTCCGGGCGACCGACATCGAGGTCGAGGAGTAGCTCATGATCGCCTACCTCATGCTGACGGCGGCCGGTGCCACCCCGCTCGAAGACCACATCCTGGACGAATACCCCTGGCAGGAGTGCTCCCCCCCGAGTGACGACACCTGGATCGTGCGCATGGGGGGGCGAGCGTGGTCCTCCACCTCCATCAGTTGGTTCCCGCAAGAGCCCGAGCCAGGAGATGCGTCGTTCGGTTTCGAGTCCGTCGCCGGGAGTTACCCTGCTCCGACCGAGCCAGACGACCACTATTTTCTGCTAAGCAGCATTCCTCTGCCGTACGAGGCGGAGATGTACTGGCGTTTTCGCAGCAGCCTGGACCATCCATCTCGGAGTCTTCAGTCTGAGTTCTCGTACGGGATGGGTGATGAGTGGCCGGAGGAGATTGTTGTCAATCAACAGTCTCTGTATCACTCGCTGTCCTACAATGCCGAGGAGGACGCAGATGCTTGGCCCTGGGATGACTACATTGTCACCTTCTGCAATTGGGATGAGGTCGCCTACGACCCTAGGGAGTGCTTCGTCGGATGGACGATGTGCATCTCCCACCTGCGGCCCGACCGCATGGTCATGGCCTGGACCATGGACGCAACCCAGGCCAGCGAGTACAGGGAGCACCTGCCCAATCCGGTGATGATGGTGTTTGATGAGATGGAACAGTATGGGATCGCGACTCTTCTCAACTTCAAGGTTGGAGAGGCGTTCACTTCTGAGAACCTCTGGTATGAAGTTGTATATCTAACTGTGTTCGGAGACAAGGCTCTAAGTGTATACTACTCCGACACCACAGAGGAGGAAGTCTGGTCCCACCTCCACTCCGACACGGGCGTCCAGTGACTCGCTGTGCCCTCGCGCTGGCGGCCCTGCTGGTGCCCGGCTGCACCCGAGACAAGCCGAAGCCCGACCCCACCACCGATGGCGGGACGCCTGCCGACGGCGGCACGACCACCGAGACCTGGGGTCCCGGACGCCCGGTCAGCTACACCTGCCCCGATCCGCCCGATGACGCCGTGCGGGTGCGGATGGGGACGGCCATCGCGCACCAGGTCTTCTACGAGTATAATGAGAACACCTGGCCGGTCCGCGTTCTGACCCCCCGCTTCCCCCTTTACGCCCTCAAGGTCCGCGGCCTCAGCTACACCGACCCCGACTCCTGCGCCGCGCTGGACGTGGAGAACCTCTACATGCTCGACGTCCGCAACGGGGTCAAGCTCAACGAGTACGACATCGAGCTGCTCGTCACCCTGCCGGGCACCGGGGTCGAAGACTGGCTGGGCGAGCACGGCGACGGCGGCGGCCACCTGGTACGCCCCGACCGCGGCGCCCACCAGCTCAGCTTCGGCTACCACGACGGCACGACCTACCACTGGATCGACTCCCTGCCCTACGGTTGGACCCGCTCCACCGTCTGCATGGGCGAGATCACCCCCGAGTTCACTTACCTGACCGTGCTCTTCGACCCGGCCGACGGCCCCTACATGACCAACCACCGCAACCCCTGGACCCGCCCCCTCTGGCTGGAGATCATCCTCACAGCCACCGGCTCGGAGGAGAAGGTCGATCCCATGGACTGCGCCTCCACCGCCTCCTGCCGGAGCTGCTTCGGCACCGTCTACAGCGCCACCACCCGCGAGGACTGGTTTCCCAGCGAGAAGACCGAGTAGCTCTCCCCGACCTATCGCGTCGGCAGCAGGCGCGGGCGCATCGCCTCCTGCAGCTCCCAGCTCCCCAGCAGCGCCTCGGGCCAGCTCGCTCCCTGGCCGACCATCAGCGCGCAGGAGGCGGTCTTCATCGCCTCGTGCTGGCCGGTCAGGGTGTGGACGGCCTCCTCCCAGCCGGGGTTGTGCCCCAGGGCCAGCACGGTCCGCCAGGCAGGGTCCCAGCTTCGGGCGTGCTGGATCAGCTCGGAGAGGCCGGCGTGGTAGAGCTCCCGGCTGACCACCAGGGCGGGCGGGGGAGAGAAGGCCCCGGCCATACGCTCCCAGGTCTCCCAGGTGCGGGTGGCGTCCGAACAGATCACCGCGTCGGGGGCCCAGCCCTGGGCGACCAGCCAGGAGGCCATCGTGGGGGCGTCGTGGCGCCCGCGCTCGTTGAGCGGGCGGGCGTGGTCGTCGGCGGCGCCGCTGGTCCAGTCGCTCTTGCCGTGCCGCATCAGGATCAGACGTCGTGGGGTTCCGTTCACAGCAGCTCCCGAGCGCGCTCGTCGTCGAGCTCGCTCAGCATCCCCGCCCCCGTCAGCACATCGGCGGCGGCTCCGTCGAAGTAGCGGGCCAGTCCGGCCGCCTCGTAGCGGGGTCGCACCCGGTCGCTCAGCAGGCCGATCGCCCGCAGGTTGGGCACCAGCCGGCTGAACATCACCGTGCGGAACTGCTCCATGCCGGGGCTCTGCTGCATGAAGCTGCGCCACTGGGCGCGGCTCATCCGACCCTCGAACCACTCCTCGTAGACCTCGTAGGCCATGAAGCGGTTGCGCATCAGCAGGGCAACCTCGAAGGCCCAGTCCTCGCGCTCCTGGCGCTCTCGTGGGCTCAGCTCCAGCCGGAAGTGATCCCGCAAGGCGACGACGCCGTAGTGTACATGGCGGGCCTCGTCCTGGATGACATTGGAGAGCAGGGCCCGCAGCAGGGGCTCACCGGTCACCTTGTACATCGTGCCGAAGGCCCCCAGCGCCAGCCCCTCGACCATGATCTGCATGCCCAGGAACTTCATATCCCAGCGCGAGTCGCCCATCAGCCCGTCGATGATCGTGTACAGATTGTCGTTGACCTGGTAGACCCGGCCCATCTTGCTCTCCAGGTAGCGCAGGAAGACCTCGACGTGGCGGGCCTCGTCCATCACCTGGGTCGCACCGTACAGCTTGCCGTCGAAGAACTGGACCGCCTCGGTGACCTGGGCGGCGGCCATCAGGGCCCCCTGCTCGCCGTGCAGGAACTGCGAGAGCATCCAGGCGGCGATGCTGTGGCCGAACTGCCTCCACTCCTTCTCGGACAGGTGGACGCCCCGGGCCGGCAGGGCGTTGAGATCGACGAAGTCCACCGGCAGCAGGGGGACCTCGGGGTTGACGGGGTCGACGTCGATATGCCAGGGCAGGGCGTCGGCGTCCCACTGGCCGGCCTTGGCGCGGCGATACAGATCGGCCATCTCGGGGTGGTCGTGGGGGTAGGTCCAGTCGAAGTGGGCCTGGTGGCGGGCCTGGAAGCGCGTCGGCACGCCCTGCTTGCCGCGGTGCAGGACCAGCCCCCGGATGGCCCCGGGTCCCAGGGAGCGGGCGATGCGCGGGTCCTTGACCTCGGTCAGGACCTCGACGGTCTCGCCCAGGGCGTCAAGCTGCTGGCCGAGGCGTCGGCGCAGCGTCGGGCGAGGAGGTCTCATGTCAGGCGCTCTACCTCGACGGGGGAGAGCGGCCGGGCCACGCAGAGCAGGATCTGCCCGGCCGCCCGCTCGGCCTCGCTCAGGCAGCTCTGCGCCGGCATGCTGACCTGGCCGGAGATCAGCCGATGGCGGCAGGTGCCGCAGCCTCCCACGGTGCAGGAGAAGGGCAGGTCCAGGCCCGCCTTGCGCCCCGCCTGGAGCAGGGTCTGTCCGGGCGGGACGGTCAGCGCCCGCCCCTGGATCCGGGCCTGCCAGGTCAGGGCCGAGCCGGGCGTCTCGGCCTCGTCCAGCACGGGGCGAGTCGGCCGAGGCTTGTGCCCCCAGGCCGAGGCGTCGCGGGCATGGAAGGGCGGGGGAGCGGCGCCGCGCAGCCCTGCCGTGAGCGCGGCGAGATCCCGGCGAGCTGCCGCCAGCGTGGGGGCCAGCCTGCGGGAGAGGCTCACCCCTCCACCTGCCGCACCAGCTTCTCGTTAAAGAGGCGCAGGTCGCGGGCGATCTGGCGGGCGATGGCGTGCTCGACCCCGACGGCGACGTCCAGATCGCTGTGGGCGAGGGCGTCGAGCGTGCGCCGGGCGAGGCAGCCCAGGCGGCCGTGGCTGGCCATCTGGCAGGTCGCGGCGCGGGGGCCGTCGTCGACCAGCGAGACCACCCCGAAGAAGTCCCCGGGGCCGAGCAGCGCCAGCGGTCCGGCGCCGGCCTCGTCGCGGTCCTTGCGGACGATCTCGACCTGCCCCTCCAGCACCAGGAAGAGCGCGTCGCCGTAGGGGTGCGGGCGGTCGCCCTCGCGCACCAGGGCCTCGCCGCGCCTGGCGGTGCGTTCGACCATGATGCGGCCGAGCAGCGCTCGCGAGCGGGCGTCCAGGTCACCGAAGAGGCTGCTGCGGGCGATCGCCTCGTCCAGGCTGAGGCTGGTCATCGGGGATCCTGTCCGCCGACGGCGGCAAAGAGGCGGGAGAGCCAGCCGCGGGCCTGGGGCGCCTCGGTCAGCGTGGGGCGCTCGCCCTGGTAGCTCAGCACCTTGCCGGTCACCGAGCGCAGGCGGGCGGCCAGGCTGCGGCTGAGCAGGCGGGTGAGCAGGCGGGCCCCCTTGGGGTCCTGCTGGCCGAAGCGGGCCAGGGCCTCGGAGCTGAGGATCTTGAGGGTCCCGGTGGTCAGGGCCACCACGCTGGCCGAGGCCGGACCCGGGTCGAGCAGGGCCACCTCGCCGACCCACTCGCCGGGCCCCACCCGGGCGAGGTCGATCTCGACCTCCTCGCCGGCGCGCACCGCCAGGGTGCCGGTCAGCACCACCAGCAGGCCGGCCGGCGCCTCGCCAGAGCGGATCAGGACCTCGCCCTCGGCGAAGCGGTGGTCGATCATCAGCGCCTCCAGGCGCTCACGATGTTCGGGGGGCAGGTCGGAGATGCTCATCGGGGCATTCTGCCCCGGCGCGGGCTTCGCCCGCAAGCTGAGGGGGGCACCGCACTGGGCGGCGGGGCCTCGGCGCGCGGGTGTAGGCTGTGCCTCCCGCAGCGAGGAGAGCAGCCGTGGACTTCTGGACCGGCCCGGTTCTGCGCACCGCGATGATCCTCTTGCTGCTGCTCGGCGCGGGGGAGCTGCTGCGTCGAGGGGTGCCCGGGCTCAAGGGCCTGGGCATCCCCTCCTGCATCCTGGCCGGAGTGCTGGGCCTGGCCCTGGGGCCCAGCGCCGCCGGGCTGCTGCCCTTCGACGTGTCGGTCCTGGAGAGCCTCGTCTACCACGCCCTCGCCGTCGTCTTCATCGCCGTCGGCCTGCAGCCGGCCGAGGCCGTGGCGGGTCCGGTCGGCCCCGGCGTGCGCTCCTTCACCTTCGGCATCCCCCTGATGCAGAGCCTGCAGATCGCCCTCGGGCTGGGCCTGGTCCTGCTCATTGGCGCGGTCGGTGTCGCCGCGCCTCACCCCGGCCTGGGAGCGCTGCTGGCGCTGGGCTTCGAGCAGGGCCCCGGCCAGGCCCTGGCGATGGGCGCCGCCTGGGAGGAGCTCGGCCTGCGGGACGGGGCCGACATCGGCCTGATCATGGCGGCCATGGGCTACGGCTGGTCGATCGTCGTGGGCCTGCCCCTGGTCCTCTGGGGGCGGAAGCGAGGGCTGATCCAGCCCGCAGCTCCTCGCGGGGTGGAGCCGCGCTCGTCCGAGACCGAGGACGCCTCTCCCGCAGGGGCCGGCGCGCTCGATCCGTTCACGACGCAGCTCGTGCTGATCGCCGGCTGCTACCTGATCACCTGGCTGCTCTGCCGTGGCCTCTTCGCGCTCCTCGGCATGGTCGAGGTCTGGGGTTTCCACTTCATCGTCGGCACCGGCGTCGCCATGGCGGTGCGTCCCCTGCTGGCCCGCCTGCCCGGCGGGGGCCCCGTCGACGGCCGGGCCATGGGCCGCATCTCGGGCGTCACCGTCGACCTGATGACGACGGCCTCGCTCGCCGCCGTGCAGCTCGCCGTGCTCGACGCCAACCTGCTCCCCGTCCTGCTCATCACCAGCCTGGGCGGCCTGCTCACCCTGATCGCCTGCCTCTGGCTGGCCAGCCGGGCCTTCCCCGAGGCCCCCTTCGAGCACGCCGTCGTCTGGTTCGGGATGTCCACCGGCACCCTGGCCATGGGCCTCGCCCTGCTGCGCATCATCGACCCCGGGATGCGCAGCCCGGCTCCGCTCGGGGCGGTGCTCGGCTCGGCGGGGGCGGCGGCCTTCTCGGTGCCCACCCTGTTGCTCTTGCTGCCTGCGGTGATGCGGGGCTGGCACGCGGGGTACACCTGGGCGCCGGCGGCGGGGGTCCTGGCGGCGCTGGTGTATGCCGGGGTCTTGCTTGGCCTCTGGCGGGTGTTCGGGGCGCTGCGGTTCCGTGGGCCGCCGGGGCGGCTGTGGTGGCGGGCGGGTGCATAGACCCGAAGTCTGGGTCAGTGCATTGCACCGAAGCGCGTAGACGGTGGCGATCGAGGGGGTCTACGGTCCACGACTCTGCTCGGAGCCTCCGTGATCTTCGCCCTCGCCCTCCTCCTCAGTGACGCTTCGGCCTACAGCCGCGGCATCACCGGCTACTCCACCAGCGGCTGCACCACCTGCCACGGCAGCTCGGCCGACAGCAGCACCACCGTCTCCTTCCGGACCGAGGACGGAGAGAGCACGGTCGAGCCGGGCGAGACCGTAACCGTCTTCTTCACCGTCGAGACCAGCTCGGCCAGCCGCACCGCGGCCGGGCTGAACGTCTCGGCCACCTCGGGCACCCTGGCGGCGGGCAGCAACACCTCCCTCGCCAGCTCGCAGATCACCCACTCCGCGCGCACCTCCATGACCAGCTCGGCCGTGGACTTCGAGATGAGCTGGACCGCGCCCTCGACCGAGGGCACCGTCACCCTGCGCGGTGCCGGCAACGCCGTCAACGCCAACGCCTCGGCCAGCGGCGACGGCTGGAACACCACCACCTTCGACATCCTGGTCGACGACGGCTGCGACGACCTGGACGGAGATGGCTACGACGACTGCGAGGACGGGGACTGCGACGACGAGGACGCCTCGGTAAACCCCGGCGCGACGGAGACCTGGTACGACGGGGTCGACCAGGACTGCGACGGCAACGACGACGACCAGGACGGGGACGGCGTGGCGGTCGGGGAGGACTGCGACGACACCGACGC
>DDSR01000291.1 GCA_002343455.1 Deltaproteobacteria bacterium UBA2385
GCCGCTTCCCGCGGCCACGCCGGGCGAGGCCTGCAGGCTCTCCACAACCACGGAGTAGGCCCGCTCGCGGGTCGTGATGTTGCTGAGGAGATCGCGGTCGATGATCACGGCCACCTCTCCTTCTTCGACGAGCAGGTCGGGGCTGTCCTCCGGCATCGGCAGGTCCTCGCCCTCGGGCTCCGGGGGGATCTCGTAGAGCTCGACGACGGGCTCGGCCTCGACCACGACACGCTTCGCCTTGTCCTTCTTGCCCTCGATCTGGACGGTGACCCGGTTGAGCTCCAGGCGGGTCTCCTCCAGCAGCTGCTTCTGATCGACGACCTCGGCGTCCTCGACAGCCACCAGCTCGCGGGTGAGCTCCTCGAGCTCGATCAGGGCCTCCTTGGCCTGCTCGTAGTCGCCGGCGCGCAGGGCCTCGGTCGCCTCCTGCTTCTTCTCGGTCTGGGCGCTGACCGTGCCCGAGGTCTTGGCCCGGGCCATCGAGCGCACCCGGCGGGCCTGCTCGTCGTCGCGCTGGGCCTCGTCGCCGACCAGCACGTTGACATTGCCCAGCAGCTCCTGGGCCGCCGCGTTGTCCTCGTCAAACGCCAGGGACTGTTCGAGCATGCCGCGGGCGACCTCGAATTCGTTGTCCTGGTAGGCCCGATAGGCCTGGTTCCAAGCCTCCTGGCTCTGTTCACGTCGGCCCTCGGCCTCGTCCTCCTCGGCCAGGCTGGTGCTGCCGGTCGCGGTCGCCCGGCCGATCACGGGGCCCTCGCCCTGCTCGCTCCAGGCGTCGACCAGGGTGGGCCGACCGTCGATGTCGCGGCTGCGGGCCCCGGGGGGCAGGATGATCTCCCAGCTGGCTCGGTGGACGGGGGCGTCGACGCCGGGCGCCACGAGCTGCCGCTGCCCCCGGGACGACCAGGGCTCATCGGGGCTGAGCAGCGCCACCTCGACGGGGAAGCTGACCAGGCCGGTCAGGGTCTCGACGGACTTCTCCAGGGGGATGAGCAGGCGATCGCCGTCGCGCACGGGCTGCACGACGGTGCCGGCGACGCGCACGCCCAGGGGATGGGCGCCGGGGGGCAGGCTCAGGACGAGGTACTGGTTGCGGTCGTTTCGGACCTGGTAGCGGCAGCGCATCAGGGCCCGGCCATGGGCGGCGTAGGCGACCTCGATCCGGGCCTCGTCGACGAAGGTGGGGGGGGCCTCGACCGGGGAGAGGTCCAGCACCCGCAGGACGAGATCGGGCGAGGCGCTGCTCAGGGAGAGGGTGGCGACGGGGGAGCCATCCACCAGCCCGCGCCCCCAGGCCGGCACAGCCGAGGCGGGGATGGGCTCCAGGCCGCGGCCAGCCTTGGGGAGGAGGCTGCCCTGGTCCCCGGCCAGCAGGCTGAGCGTGCCGGACTCGAGCTGACCGGAGCTGGTCAGGGGCATGGGCAGGGTGACGGCGCCGCCCTCCGCGCCGGGGGCGGGCGCACTCCAGCTCAGCTCGAGGTCGATGCGCCCCTCCAACGGGCGGACGAGCTGCACCCGGAGCGTGTCTCCGCGCTGCTCCCAGCCCGCGACGGCGGGGCCTTGGACCTGGAGATCGTTGACCGGCGGCAGGCGCAGGTCCAGCGAGGAGGTCGGCGCGTGCAGCACGGTGGCCTGCACCCGGGCGCGCCCCTGGATGCCGGTGGTGTCGACCCGGAGTGCGGCGGCGAGGCGGGCCTGGACGACCTGGGGGCGGGGCGAGGGGGGGACGGGCGCGCTCCAGCTCAGGTCGAGCGAGGAGCGGGGGGTCAGGTCCCAGCGGCCCGGCTCGACCCTCTCGGCGCCAGCGATGTCCAGCTCCCAGGAGCCCGCTACCGAGGCCTCTGCCCGGGCCGAGGCCAGCAGCGGCAGGTTGAGCTGCGGGCGAGGCGTGGCGACGGAGCCCAGGACCCGCAACCGATGGCGGCCGACCGGCAGGGTGGTGACCAGCCTCCGCCAGCCGTCGGGGTCCGGGGGCAGGGCCACGGGGCTGCCGTCTAGCGTTGCTAGCTCGATCACCAGCGCGGCGCCGACGATCGGCAGGGAGAGGGGCTCGGCGCTGTGGACATCGAGCTCCAGGTCGAGCTCGACCCGGGTCTCGGCGCCGGGGCTGAGGTGCAGGTGCAGCCCGGCCGGGCTGAAGGCGACTGGAGGCTGTTCGGGAGGCTCGGGCGGGCGCTCCAGGGCCGACAGCGGCACCGTCACGACCAGGGGATCCGGCCGAGCCTCGGCCTCCTCCGCCAGGGCGGAGTGGAGGAGGGGCAGGAGCAGGGCGAGGGGCGTGGGCATGGGCAGCCCGACAACGGGTCGGAGGGGCGGTTCCTTACAGGATTGCGGTTAATCCGCGAAGAGCCCCTCAACCTCTCTGCCGCCGGGCCGAACACCTCCATGATGGACCTCTCCCGCGACCTGCACGAGCTCGCCCGCATGGTGGGCGCCGACGTCGACCTGCCGGTGGTGCTGGAGCAGGCGCTGGCGGCGCTGCGCTCGGTGGTGCCCTACGACCTCGCGGCTGTTTTCAGGTTGCATGATCAGGAATTGCGGGTGCTGGCCGCCTCGGGCCCGCTGGATGGTCCGGCGGTGCGGCGCCACACGCTGCGGCTGGAGCGCTTCCCCACGATCCGGCGGGCGCTGGAGACCCGGGCGCCTATCCCCCTGGAGGCCCATGACCACGCCGGCGAAGAGGGGGATCCCTACGACGGCGTGCTGGATCTGCCCGATGGGCACTCCTGCATGGTGGTGCCGCTCTTCGCCGGGGACCGGACCCTGGGCCTGATCACGCTGGATCGCACCCGCTGCGAGGTCTACTCGGCCGAGGCGGTGCACTTCGCCGGGGTCTACGGGCAGCTGATCAGCATGGCCCTGCGCTTCGCCGAGCAGGCCGCCCTGCTGGACCGCTACCGGCACCAGCTCGAGGCCCACAACCGCATCCTGCAGGAAGAGGCCGGGGGGGCTGCGCTGGCCTGCCGTCGACTGGAGGCCAGCCAGGCGCCGGCGATGCGGGCGCTGACGGCCCAGGCCCGGCAGGTGGCGCGCAGCGAGCTGCCGGTGCTGGTGGTCGGCGAGACGGGCACCGGCAAGGAGGTCCTGGCCCAGGCCATCCACGCTTGGAGTGCCCGGGCGGACGGCCCCTTCGTCACGCTGAACTGCGCCGCCCTGCCCGAGGGGCTGGTAGAGAGCGAGCTCTTCGGCCATGTGCGGGGGGCCTTCTCGGGGGCGGCCCGGGACCGGCGGGGGCGCTTCCTGACCGCCAACGGCGGCACGCTGCTGCTG
>DDSR01000101.1 GCA_002343455.1 Deltaproteobacteria bacterium UBA2385
GGAGCCTGGGTCGGAGCCTGCCCGGGGGGTGGTCCGACCGCTGGCTCGGGCTGGGGCTGCACGGCGGGCTGGATCATCGTCGGGGGAGGCGCGCGGAGGGCGGCCTCCCGCTCGGCGGCGAGGCGGGCCTCCTCCTTGGCGGCCGCGGCGACCGCCTCGGCCTGCACCTTGGCGCCAGCGATGTCGGCCGTCGAGACGAAGCCGAGCACCCGCGCGGAGTAGCGCGCCTGCCCGCGGTCGGTCAGGGTCGCCTTGACGCACCAGGACTCAGCGCGGAGCGGGATCGGCGCGCCGCCCAGCGCCTGGCCGGAGAGGCCAGCGCTCTGCATCGCCAGCCCGTTGGCGTCGCCCATGGCCTGGGCCCGGGCGTCCTGCTCGCTCTTGGCGTTGTCCCCGTGGCCGACCACGTAGACCCCACCTTCGGCGACCGGGGGGTTGTCCACCCAGCTGGGGCAGGTGTCCACCGCGCCCTGGGCGTACGGGGTCGGGCTGACCTTGAAGGCGAAGTAGACCGGCTGCGGGAACTCCGCCGCCCGCTGCCACTCGGCCGCGCTGGCCAGCTCGCCGGCGCCGCTGACGCCGTTGCTGGGGTTGGTGCCGGAGGCCTCGACCTGGGTCGAGCGGGCCGCCTGGTGCAGGATGGCCCCCGAGCCCTGGATGAACTCCCCGATGTAGCGGTCCGAGCACTGGTCCGGCTGGGACTTGCAGCAGGCGGCGAAGGCATCGGGGTCGGCGATCACGGCGACCATCTTTCCGGTCATCGTGTACTGCGCCTTGGCGGTGCGGCTGGCGCTGTGGCTGCCCGAGGCGCTGGCGATCAGCGGGATGCCCAGGCGGGCCCCGACCTCGCTGCTGACGTTGAGGTTCTCGGTCCAGCTGACGCCGCCGCCGTCGACGAAGCGGCTGCTGATGTGCTTGGAGCAGGCCAGCGTCATCGTGTTGGACTCGTCCAGGTCGGTGACGCCGGCGGGGACGAAGCGCCCGATGTAGCCGGAGGGGTCGGTGTCGAAGCTGTTGCGCAGCCACACCGAGGACGAGGACACCACCGATGCCGGCGCGGCGTCGATGCCGTGCTTCTTTCCGCAGCCGATCGTGGTCAACAGGGCCAGCAGGGGCACGCTCTTCATCGCGACCTCGGGTTCGAGGGGGGTAAACCGGGAGCCGGGGATTCTATGCCTTGCGGCGGTCCGCAATGATCGCCTCTCGTTCACCTTCGTCCACCGGGACGGCGTAGTCGCCGGTGAAGCAGGCGTCGCAGATGTCCTCACCCAGCACCGCGCGCATCCCCTCGATCGACAGCCAGGTCAGGGAGTCGGCGCCCAGGTGGCGGGCGAGCTGGGCTTCCGCCTCCTCGGGCGGCCAGGAGGCGGCCACCAGCTCGGCGGCCGAGGGCATGTCCACGCCGTAGAAGCAGGGGTTCCGAACGGCCGGCGAGAACACGGCGAGGTGGATCTCCTTGGGCCCCAGGGCGCGGACCATCTTCAAGATGCGGCGCATCGTGGTGCCGCGCACGATCGAGTCATCGACCAGGATGACGCGCTTGCCCTCGAAGACCTCGGCCACCGGGTTGAGCTTCAGCCGCAGGGCGGCGTCTCGCGTGCTGGCGTCGGGCATGATGAAGGTGCGACCCGAGTAGCGGTTCTTGATGAAGCCCTCGCGGTTCTTGATGCCCAGCGCTTCGGACATGGCCATCGCCGCCGGGCGGCTGGTGTCCGGGATGGCGACGATCACATCCGCCTGCAGGCCCTTGGCCGACCACTCCTTCGCGAGCTGCCGACCCATCCGCCAGCGGGTGCGGTTGACCCGGCCATCCTCCAGGCGGCTGTCCGGGCGCGCGAAGTAGACCCGCTCGAATGCGCAGGGGCGCGGGCGGGCCGGCGCGACGGAGATCCGGACGGGCTCCTGCCCGGCGCGGAGCAGCAGGACCTCTCCGGCGGGGATGTCCCCGTGGAGCGTGAAGTCGAGCACGTCCAGGGCCACCGACTCGCTGGCGGCGACCCAGGAGCCCTGGCCGTCGCTGCCGTAGCAGCCGGGGCGGATCCCGTGAGGATCGCGAAAGGCGACCAGGGTCTCCTGGCCGTCGAGCTCCAGCACCGCGACCACCGAGTAGGCGCCGCGGACCCGGCGGAAGACCGCGGCCACCGCCAGCCGCAGGTCCTCGGCGCTGTGCCCGGCGGGGCGGATCCGGGTCAGCTCGTCGGCCAACACCAGCAGGATCGGCTCGGCGTCGCACTGCGAGAGGATGTGCAGGCCGGCCTGCCCCAGCTGCTCGCTCAGCTCGGGCACATTCGTCACGTTGCCGTTGTGCGCGAGCAGGATCCCCGGGCGCCGGGTGATGAAGGGCTGCGCGTCCTGCGCCTGGGAGTCCGCCCCGGCGGTCGGGTAGCGGACATGGGCGATGCCGGCCCGCCCGTGCAGGGGCCCGACCGTGGTCGGTGTCAGCACCTGGGTGATCATCCCCAGGTCCTTGTGCAGGTGGAAGCGCCCGCCGTCCCGGGTGCCCAGGCCCGCGGCATCCTGGCCTCGGTGCTGGATCGCTTGCAGGGCCAGGAGCAGGGAGGGCGCCACCGGCTGAGGGGAGACCATTCCGACGAAGCCGCACATCGCTCGCTCCAGGGGCACGGGGCGCGGGCTCTATCCCCAAACAGCGGGGGGGGCATGGGGGCAGGACGACCCCCCTCCCAACCCCCGCGTCCCCTGGCCCCGGTGGCGCTCCGACTCCGATCGGGACAAGGGGGGTCCATTCACCCGGAGGCGCATCCATGGCTGTCCACCGCATCGCGCTGCCCATCGACCCTGTCGATCCGGCCGAGGCCCTCTTCGCCCATGGCGTCGCCCTGGCGCTTCACAACTACGCCGAGCTCGACCTGGTGCATGTGCACCAGCCGGGCACCCAGGGGCACTTCTCGGGCATGCCCGGCCTGCGGGAGCTGCTGGTGCGCTGGGGCCGCCTCGCCCCCGAGGCTCCCGCGCAGGCCCTCGCCGCCCTGCGCATCCGGGTGGTGCTGGACACGGTCAGCGGGCTGGACCCGGCCCAGACCGCCGGACGAGAGGTCCAGAGCCTGCACCCGGATCTCCTGGTCGTCGGCACCCATCGTCGCAAGGGGCTCGCCGCGTTCTTCGTCGGCAGCGTCGCCGCCGAGATCGCCCGAGCGGCCGATGTCCCCACCCTCTTCTTGGGTCTGGGTGAGCCCGGCTTCGTCGATCTCCAGACCGGGGCGCTCCACGTGCGCCGGGTGCTCGTCCCGGTCGGCCAGGACCTGGACGACGAGCGGGCGGTCGAGCTCTGCGCCGCGTGGCTGCCGGTGCTCGGCGCCGGCCCCTTCCAGATCCACCTGCTGCGCGTTGGGCCGCCCGTCGAGGCGCCGCCCCCCTCGGCCCCCCCGGGCCTGGAGGCCGAGATCCTGCGCGCCTCCCAGAACCTCGGGGACCTCGTCGCCGGTGTCCTGGCCGCCGCCCAAGAGCTGAAGCCCGACCTCGTCCTGATGCCCAGCCACGGTCACGACTCCTGGCTGGACTCGATCGCTGGCAGCAAGACCGAGCAGCTGGTGCGCTGGATCCCGCTGCCGGTGCTGGTGGTGCCCCTCAAGGGTTAGTGCTCGCGAGCCCCCCTCCACAATGGGGCGCTGGTGCTGGAGCCCAGAAGGCATTGTCGTTGCGAGCGCTCCGCTGCGGAGAGACCCGTCAAGGCCTACTGGGCGTAAGCACTAGCGCTGGAGGCCCGCTGGGCCACCCGCGGATCGGGGTCCGAGCGGGCCCGCGCCAGGGCCTCGCTCTCGGGCAGCAGCTGGGCGAGCAGGCGGGCCGAGGTCCAGCGCACCAGGGGGTCCTCGTCCCTCAAGCCCTCTTCGAGCAGGGGCTGCGGGGGAGGGTTGAGGCGCGCTGCCGCCTCGAGCACGCAGATCCGGGCGTCGACCTCGGCGTCGGTCGAGGTGGCGCGACGGACGCCCTGCAGGAAGGCCGTCCAGGCGATGCCCTCCTCGCCGGGCAGGTCCTCGTGCCACAGGCTGCGGACCTGGATCCGGGTCGGCGCCATCGGTATCCCGCCCTTGCGCCGCTCCCGGCGGGCCATCAGCTCGCCGACCAGGGCGGCGCGCTCGGCGAGGCGGGGCTCCTCCTTGCGGGCGGAGAGCCTCCAGGCGATCGCCGCGCGGGCGTGGGGCTCAGCCTCGGCGGGCAGCAGCTCCAGCACCGAGCCGTTGGGGGCGCGGGCCAGCCCGTAGGCCAGCATGGTCGCCTCGGCCCAGACCCGGGAGGCCATCCGGTCGGCCAGGATGGCATCGCTTGGCTCCAGCCGGGTCCGCAGCTCCCGGACCCGCCGGACCAGGGCGGCCCAGTCGTCCGGGGAGCCTCCTTCGGTGGACGGGGCCGAGGCGGCCAGGGTGTGCGCGACGCTGGAGAGGCAGGGCGCGCGCACGGCGCCCGCTTCCAAGCAGAGCTCGGCGGCGATGCCGCAGGAGTCCAGGCGGCTGCGATCGCAGGCGGCCGTCGCGGCCTCGGCCATACAGGCGTCTCGCCAGCGCGCCGAGGCGATGCCCTCGCAGGCGCCGGCGGCCGCGGGAGCGTCGCCCAGGATGCCGGCCTGGATGGCGCGGGCCGTCTTGCAGGTGCTGGAGGGGACCTCCGGCGGGCAGGTGGGGGCCTCGGCCCGAGCCAGGGGCCGCAGCCGGAAGGTGGGTCCGGGCGCCAGCACCACGGCGAGCTCGCCCAGGCGGAGCTGTCCCTGGGCGGGGCGGCTCGGGTCCAGGCTCCAGCTCTGCGGATCGGCGGCGATACGCAGGCAGCGCTCCTGGACCAGGCCCTCCTGCAGCAGCGGGCAGAGGGACTCGGCCGCGGAGGGGTCGGCCTCGAAGATCGCCTCGACGAGGTGCGCGCGGACCATCGGATCGGCCTGCGCCGCGACGCTCGCCCGCGCCGCCTGGGGATCGCTGGCGTGCAGGCTCGCCGCCCGCTCGGCCTCGCAGGCCAGGTCCCGGCAGGGATCCGCGGTCGGCCCGAGGCTACAGGCGGTCGGCCCGAGGCTACAGGCGACGAGCAGCAGGCCGAGCCCCGCGCTACGAAGCGGGTGGAGAGGACCGTGAACCCTGGAGCAAACGACCCGCACGATCATCCGGCCGCCAGCGAGCACGGCGACTCGTCTGGGGGCTGGCTGCGGCCTGCGGTCTTCGGCGTCAGCGACGGGCTGGTCAGCAACGCGGCCCTGGTCCTGGGCGTCGCGGCCGGCGGCCTCTCGGGCTCGATGGTCTTGTTGACGGGCATCAGCGGGCTCCTGGCGGGCGCCTTCAGCATGGCCGCAGGCGAGTGGGTCAGCGTACAGGCGCAGCGCGAGGCCGTCGAGCGGGAGATCGCCCGCGAGCGCGAGCACCACCGCCGCTTTCCCGAGCAGGAGGCCGCCCATATGCGGGAGATCCTAGTCGGCACCGGCCTGTCCGAGGAGCTCGCCGCCGTCCTGGTCAAGGAGCTGTCGCGCAGCCCCGAGGAGAACCTCGGCTTCCACACCCGGATGGAGCTCGGCGTCGACCCCAACCAGCTCGACAGCCCCTGGGTGGCGGCCTCCTCCAGCTTCGTCGCCTTCGGGATCGGCGCGCTGGTGCCGCTGGTGCCCTACCTCCTGCCCCTGCCGGGGTCCCAGGTCGCCGTGTCCATCGGCCTCTCGGCCCTCGCCACCTTCGGGGTCGGCGCGCTGCTCGCGCGCTTCACCGCCCGCAACCCCCTCTGGTCGGGCGCCCGCCAGGTGTTGATCGCCGCGATGGCCGCCGGGGTGACCATGCTGATCGGGAGCTGGTTGGGCGCCTAGCAACGCTAGTCACCTGGCGACGCTGGTCATCGGTTGAGCAACTCGGCCATCACCGCCGAAGCCCGGCTGTGCAGCTCGGCGACCTGCTCGGCCTCGTGGCGCTCCTCCCAGGCCGGAGGGTGCAGCAGCGGGGCGATGTGGGCCACAAGCTTGAGGGGGCGGGGGACCAGGGTGGGGCCAAGCCCGCGGGCCAGCGGCAGAGGGAGGTGGAAACGTCGGTAGGCCGCGTCGGTCAGGCGGGAGGGGAACACCGTGTAGAGCTCGTCGGCCCGGGGGCAGGCGCTGAGCATCAGGGGCGCGCCGCAGCGTAGGGCCAGCCGGGCGAAGCCCATCCGGCTCTCCCAGCGGGTCCGGTAGCGCTCCTCTGCCGGCCGGAGGGCCTCCCACATCCCCCCGGGCGCCACCGCGACGATCTCGCCCTGTCGCAGCAGGGTCTCGCCCGCCTCGGGGTCGGCCTGCACGATGCCCAGCTGCGGAGCGAGCCCCCGCAGGCCGGGGATCTGGAAGATGGTTCGATCGCCGAGCGCCCGGGGCAGCCGACCGGTCTGCTGGACGATGCGGACGCCCAGCAGGAAGCCGTCGTAGGTGGCCAGGGTGTGGTGGGCGACCCACAGACAAGCCCCTCTGCGAGGCACGTGCTCCATGCCGCGCACCTCGAAGCGGTGGTAGCGGGCCAGGGGCTCCAGGGCCCGGCAGCCCAGGTCGACGGCGGCGCGAGAGGGGTTGGGGAGGGGGTTCACGGGGGTGGTCTACCCCGGCGCTGTCCCTTCCTCCAAGGCGCTCAGCAGGGCGGCCAGGTTCTGCTGGAGGGTGTGCATCACCTCGGCCCCGAGGCGCCCCTCGAGCTCGGCCTGGAGCTGCATCAGCACCGCCAGCCCGTCCAGCAGGGCGAGCCGACCGGTCGCCGTGAAACAGACGAGCCGTGCCCGTGCGTCGTCCGGGTCGGGAACCCGCTCGACCATGCCCATGGCGACGAGGTCGTCCACCAGCTGGCCGACCGCTTGCTTGCTGATGCCCAGCCGGCTGGCCAGGACCGTCTGGCGGGTGCCCTCCAGGTCGATGTGGGGAAAGAGGGCGGTGTGGGCGGGGCGGACCCGGGTGTCCGGGGAGCGCGCCCGCACCAGCTCCAGGGCCCGCTCGTTGGCGAGGCGGCTGGCCTTGAAGAGGAGCTGGAGGGTGCTGGCCTGCTTCTGCTGCTCCAGGCGCTGGCGGTAGTCGGAGTCGGGCATGGTCTCCTCTAATGGTAAAGCTACTTGACTATATCCGATAACGCGGGTAGGGTCGAGGCGAGAGGTGAACATGCTTCAGCCCATCGCCGACGGACTCTGGGCCGCTCCCCATCAGCTCAACCTGCCCGGAGGTTTCCCCTTCCCGGTTCGGATGACCGTCGTTCGGCTGGCCGACGGCTCGCTCGTGCTGATCAGCCCCGTGCCCATCGACGACGAACTCGCTGCCGAGCTGGCTGCCCTGGGGCCGGTCGCCTTCCTGGTCGCCCCCAACCTGCTGCATCACCTCTNNCGCCGCTACCCCCAGGCCCAGGTGCTGGTGGCCCCGGGCCTCCCCGAGAAGGTGGGGGCCCTGCCGCCGCATACGCTGCTGGACGAGCGGGTGCCGGCAGCCTGGCAGGGTCAGCTCCAGGTGCTGTCCATGCAGGGCCAGCCCAAGCTCAACGAGCAGGCCCTGCTGCATCTGCCCAGCGGCAGCTTGATGCTGACGGACCTGGTCTTCCACATCTTGCACCCGGCCTCCTGGCGGACAGGGCTCTTGTTGTGGATGGTCGGCTGCCGCGGCCGCCTCGCCCAGAGCCGGCTGGTGCGTGGGCTGACGACGGACAAGCCCGCGGCGGCGGCCAGCGCCGCTCGGCTGCTGGCGATGGACTTCGACCGGCTGGTCCCCGCCCATGGCGAGGTGGTGGAGACCGGCGCGAAGGAAGCGCTGAGCCAGGCCCTCGCTCCGGTCCTGGCTGCGCAGCCCGCCCTCGCGGTTAGCTGAGAGGCTCCCGCTGGGGGTCCCCATGCTCGCCCTGCTGCTGCTCGCCTGTAGCCCTGCCACCACCGCCGACCCGAGCAGCGAAGCGGGCTGGGACCAGGGCAAGGACGCCCGCTTCGATCAGCTGGTGGAGTGGACCGAGCAGTCCATGGCGGAGTGGGGGGTCCCGGGCGCCGCCCTGGGCATGATCGTCCAGGGCGAGGGGCTGCGGGCCGGCCTGGGAGTCCGGCGGGTGCAGACGGGCGAGCCGGTCACCCCCGCGACCCGCTTTCGGGTCGCCTCGCTCAGCAAGATGCTGACCGGGATGGCCTTCTCCCAGCAGGTCGAGGAGGGGCGCCTCGATCCCGACGCCCCGGCCTCCGACGCCCTCCCCGGGCTGAGCTTCGCCGATCCGGCCGCGCTCTCCAGCATCACGCTGCTGGACCTGATGAGCCACCAGTCCGGCCTGCAGGCCTACGGCCTCCCATCGAGCTGCGACGAAGCCTTCGAGCAGATGGCCCCCATCCTGGAAGAGCGGGCGGCCTCCTGGAACCTGTGGAGCGCGCCGGGCGAACACTCGATCTACAGCAACGCCGGCGTCTCGACCGTGGGCCTGGCCGTGCAGCTGGCCACGGGGCTCTCATTCCCTGAGTACATGACCAGTAATGTCCTGGAGCCGGCCGGAATGGCAGGAGCCAGCTACGACCCGAACGTCGCTAGCCTGGGGGAGTACGCCACCGGCCACTCCTTCGACATGGCCGGCGACGGGCGGCTGGTGGCCGAGCGGGATCTCTTCCAGCGGGCCTGCGCAGCGGCCAATCCGGCCAGCGGCCTGATCGCCAACCTCGACGAGATGCTGGCCCTGGCCCAGCTCCTGCTGGACGAAGGGGCGCCGGTGCTCAGCCCCGAGGGATGGGAGCGGATGACCCGCACCGGCTACGGGGATCCCGAAGGCTCCATCTACGGCTGGGGGATCCAGGCCGGCAGCTACCGGGACCACCGGGTCCTGACCCACACCGGCAGCCTGCACGGCTACCAGTCGATCCTCTACGTCCTGCCCGAGGACGGCCTCGCCCTGGTCGTGATGCTCAACAGCGACCACGGCACCACCCTGGTCCCCGAGCCCTGGTACAAGCCCACCAACCGCATCGCCGAGCGGGCCCTGGACCTCTTCCTGGGGCTGGAGCCTCAGGAGCGCAGCTCCTCGGTGCGCGCGGTGGAGGACTGGGGTCGCTACGTCGGCACCTACCAGGACGCTTTCGACTGGGGCGAGCAGGTGGTCAGCCTGGAGGAGGGCGGGCTGGTGATCACCTCTACCGAGGACGGGCAGCGCTTCGAGCTGGTGCCCTACAGCCAGGACCGCTTCCAGTACTCCTACCTGAGCAGCGAAGGCCTGACCTACTGGCAGAGCATCGACTTCAAGCAGGAGGACGAGCGCACCCGCTGGCTGCTGAGCACCGACGGGCTGGCAGAGCGGCGTACGGACTAGCGCGGAGCGGCTGTCGGACTAGCGCAGAGTGGTCCGGATCGCGAGTCCGGCTCCGAAGGGGGCCGCCTCGGCGAGGCCCTCCTCGTCGGGCAGCATGTGCCACCAGGCCCGCGGCAGGAGCCACAGGCCCTGACCCACCCGCTGACCGGCTCCCAGGTAGAGGGTGCCGATCCAGACGTTCGACCAGCCCTTGGGGAGATCGGGACCCTCGCAGCTCGTCAGGGTCTCCCCGCGATGCTCGACGCAGGTCCAGCGGTCGATCCGGTAGCCTTCGACGAAGGCGGCGTTCTGCATCATCGCCCCCAACGACAGGTGCAGGTCGGCGTCGGGACGCCACCCCAGGCCCATGCCGCCGCGGAGGGTGAAGGGCGTGTAGGTGCTGCTCTTCTCCATCCAGCTCAGATCGCCGCTGAACTGCACACCATCGACGGTGTAGGCGGTCTCGGTGGAGATGAAGCGAAGGTCCCGGTCGACCTTCAGGCGGCTGAGGCGCAGGTCCCCCTGGAACTCCAGCAGGAGGGTGGGAGAGAGCGGGGCAGCGATGCGGAGGTGCGGCCCCGTCCGAAAGAGCAGCGCCGAGTCGAGCTCCTCGGTCGGCAGATCGCTGGCCAGGGCGTTGGACAGGACCGACGGGGAGAGCTCCAGCGAGAGGCCCGCCTCGATGCTCTCGTCCAGGCGCCCGAGCAGCCGAAGCTGTCCGCCGCCCAGCGCCTGAAGGTGGCCAGGCGCCCCGCTCGCGCGGGTGGAGGGGGTGGAGTCCAGCGCGGGGCTCGTCCAGGCCTCGACCTCCAGCGAGACGGCGTCCGGCTCGGCCAGGGGGCCCACGCCGACCGGACCGGCAGGCGGCAGGGTCGCGGCCGACTGCCAGACGGACCGCTCGATGGTGATCACCCGAGCGACGGGGACGCAGCCCCCAAGGGCCAGGGAGAGCAGGAGGGCGACGGGGAAGGTGAGCGGCTGAGGGGACATGGCTCTCCGTGGTCGAACGTAGCCGAGGCCCGAGACCGGTCGCCAGACAAATCCACCGCCCCCGGCTTGCGACAGCCTCCCCACAGATTTAAATAGGTCGTTCAGACAACCTAATAACGGAGACGCCATGGCCCGCCCCTCCAACACCTCGGTCCGACGCCAGCAGATCGTCCTCGCCTCCATCCGCCTGCTCGCCCGTCAGGGTCATGCGGGGGGCTCGATGGCCGAGCTGGCCCAGGAGTGCGGCCTCTCCCAGGGCTTGCTGCACTACCACTTCTCCGACCGGTCGCAGATCCTGGCCGCGGTGCTCGCCGAGCTCGAGCGGCGCTTGCTGGATCGCGTCCGGCTGCTCACGGCCGGCGCCCGCGATCCCGAAGAAGAGCTGGACGCCTGGGTGCAGGCCCTGCTCTCGCCCCAGAGTGGAGACGCCGAGGCGATGGCCGCCTGGGTCGCCCTGGGGACGGCGGCGGCCCAGGAGCCCGATCTGCGGGCGCTGTATCGGGGCGGGCTGGAGCGGTTGGTGACCGCGACCGGGCTGCTCTGCGGCGATCGGCCCCGGGGCAGCGCCGAGGCCCTGATCGCCCTGGTCGAGGGCTCCTGGCGGGTCGGCAGCCTCGCGCCCGGCCTCATCCCCGAGGGCGGCCCCCTGGCGGCGGCGCGGCTGATGCTCGGCCTGAGCCCCTCGACCGAAGACCCCACCGTGCGCCAGCTGCGGGCCATCCGCGAGCTGGCCCCCCTGGAGCTGCCCGAGGCCACCTGGGCCGAGCTCAGCCAGGGCTGGACCTCGGCCGGACGGCACTACCACAGCCTCGAACACCTGCTGGCCCTGTCCCTGGCCTGGCTGGACGTGGCCGAGGAGGGGCGCTGGAACGACGCCGCCCAGGTCTGGCTGGCCCTGCTCTTTCACGACGCCGTCTACGTGCCCGGCGCGCCCGACAACGAGGAGCGCAGCGCCCAGCTGCTGCTGAAGCACCGGCCCGAGGCGCTCCGGGCGGCCGAGCTGGTCCGCCTCACCGCGGCCCACGGCTCGCTGGACCGGCGTCCGCTCGACGAAGACGCCCGCCTCTTCCTGGACTGCGACACCGCCATCTTGGGCGCCCCGGCCGACCAGTACCGACGCTACGCCGCCCAGGTCGCCGCCGAGTGGGCCCCCGTCGTGGACGCCGATGGCTGGCGCCAGGGACGGACCGCCTTCCTCAACGGCCTGCTCGCCCAGAAGCGCATCTTCCTCTCCGATCGATTCCACGATCTGCTGGAGGCGCAGGCCCGGTGGAACCTGGCGGCGGAGCTGGCCGGTGCGACTAGCTAGTGCCAGGCACTAGCTAGTCAACCCTCGGATGGCGGGCGCGGGTGGCTGGCGCTACGCTGGAGCGCGGGAGGCAGGCCGGTGGTCCACACCCTGCTCATCGCTGGCGCGCTCGCGGCCGGGATCCCCTGCACGGGCGGCGACACGGGCGGCGAGGTGGGGCCTCGTTTTTGGGGGACATCCCTGCCGGTGGACGAGGGCAGCGAGTTCATCGTCGCGCTGGAGTGGCCGGGCTGCCCCGAGCCCGACAGCCTGCAGTGGAGCTGGTACGATCTGCGGGGCCTCGGGGAAGAGCCGATCCTGAGCTGCCAGATCCGGGTGAACAGCCTGCTCTGCGAGGTCGCCGACGAGGGGAGCCTCGTCTTCGAGGTCGTCGCCCTGGCCGAAGACGACAGCACGCTGTGGGAGCACCAGGAGACCTGGGAGGCCCAGAACCTCGCCCCGACGCTGGACCCCGACGGCCCGATCGCCGCGCAGATCGTCGAGGGCCGGGTGGAGCTGCCGCTTCGCGCGGTGGGCGAGGAGCTCTTGCAGGGCCAGGATCCCGGTCCCCTCGACACGGTCCGCATCCGCCTCGCCCAGGCCCCCGATTGGATCCAGCTGAGCGAGGAGGGCGAGCTGCAGATCGACACCCTCCAGGAGCGCGAGGCCGAGCTGGCCCTCTTCGTCAGCGACGATCTCGGGCTGGAGAGCCTCTACGAGGTCCTGGTCGTGGTCTACGACGAGGACACCGGCGGGGGAGGCTGGTGGGACGGTGGAGGGGAGGGGCAAGGCGACGAGGACGAGGTCGATCGCGGGTCCAGCGGCATCATCGATCTCGACTGCTGCCTCTGCGGCGGGAGCTCCTTCTTCTTCTTCGGGCTCTGGGGTCATGTGCGCAGGCGCCGCCGGTGACCCTGCTCTGGCTCGCCGCTCCCGCCTACGCGCTGGGCTGGTCCCTGGATGCCCAGCCGCTGCCCGGCCTGCCCGCGGCCGTCGATGTCGCCGTCGCCTCCGTCGATGGGCGGGCGCTGCTGGCCCTGGCGACGGGCGAGGACCTGCGGGTGGTCGACCCCTGGACCGCCGAGGAGCTCTACCGGGTCGAGCGGCCGACCGTCCGGGTCCGCCGGGCGGAGATCGACGGCGAGGAGCTGCTCCTCCTCTGCGGCTCGGAGGGCAGCCGCTCCCTCTCCCTCCGCTCGGGCGAGGTCCTGACCCTCAGCACGGTGCCCTGCGAGGAGCTGGCGGCGGGGGAGGGCGAGTCCGCGGGAGAGACCCTGGTCTGGACCGGGGCGTCCCTCGTCCACTACACGCTCGGCGCGAGGGGCTGGGCGGGAGCGGAGGTGGACGCGACGGGCCTCTCCTCGCCGCTGCGCCTGGCCTGGGGCGACGGGCAGTTCTCGCTGCTGGTGGTCGGGCAGAGCTCGCTCTACCGCCTGGACCCTTTCGGCCTCTCCAGCCTCGCCATGGGCGCCCCGCTCGCCGACCTGGCCTGGGCCGCCGGAGGCTGGTGGGCGGCCCGGGCGGATGAGCCCTACCTCCGCAACGTCGAGGGCGAGGAGCGGCGCCTGGACCTATGGCCGGAGCGCCTGGGCGCCGGGGACCTCGACCGGGACGGCGAGCCCGACCTGGTGGTCTTCTCCGCCTCCGAGCAGGCCGCCCGCGTCTTGACCTCGAGTGCGACCACCCGCGTCGACGGCCTCCCCTCCCAGGCACAGACGGTCGGCGATCTGGACCTGGACGGCTGCGCGGACCTGCTCGGGCTCGACGCCGAGGGCGGGCTGTGGTGGGCCCGGGTCGAGGGCTGCACCGACCGGGCCGACCTGGACGGCGACGGCTGGACCGTGGAGGGCGGGGACTGCGACGACGCGGACCTCTCGGTCTACCCCGGGGCGACCGGCCCCTGCGAAGGCATCGACCGCGACTGCGACGGGGAGATCGACCGGCCTGCCCTGGTGGCGGGAGGGCTGGAATTCGAAGGGTGGAACGTCGAGATCGTGGACATGCCCTCGGTGGCATACGAAGGGGAGGTGATCGGCCTGGGCGCCCGGGTCGAGGGCTGCGAGGTCGAGGGCTGGCTCGGCGGCTGGTCCTTCGCCTACGACAAGGCCGACGACGATGGCGCCGACGAGCTGCTGGACTGCGAGATGTACTTCGACCCGGCCTTCCAGATCTGCTGGATCCTGGACGACGGTCGGATCGACCTGATCTACGGCCTGCTGGACCCGGTCAGCTTCGAGACCCTCTCCTGGCAGCACACGCTTGAGGTGCTCCCGACGAGCGGTACGGCCCGCTGGGCCCCGGAGGCTGGAGAGGAGGAGGAGCCCGAGCCCGGCCTGGTGGTGTTGAGCCCGGGGGAGTCCTACCGCGCGACCTTCACCGGCTGGGCCGTGGGCGACGACCGGCTGACCGCTCAGGCCGTGGGCCCCCCGGGGCTGACGCTGACCCTGCTCAGCGAGGGCGAGCGCAGCGCCACCTGGCAGCTCCACCTGGAGAGCGGCGCCGAGCCCTGGGCGGGCTCCATCGAGATCGAGATCTGGGAGCAGGGGCAGCTCTCCAGCACCCTGGTCCAAGCCCTGGCTATCTCCGAGCCCCGGCAGACCGAGCTGGACTGTCGGGGGCGCCCGGTCGGCGCGGGGGCCCTTCTGCTTCCGGCGCTTTGGTTCCTGAGGAGGCGATCAAGAAATATGAGACCGCCTGCAGGCTAGCAGGGCCAGCGCCCTAGCACCCGTAGGTTGTCCCGCTCGTCGCACTCCCCGACCCGGTCGTCGGGGTCGACCAGCAGCTGGAGATCGCCGCTGCCCCAGGTCTCGGCGTCCAGCCAGACCTCCTCGGTCCAGGTCCCGCCCCCGGCGGCGAGGCCCAGGAAGCTGCCGGTCCAGGCCACGATGCCGTCCTCCTGCACCAGGCTGACGGTGAAGGCCCGCGAGTCCAGCAGGCCGCGGTTCTCGACCGAGAGGCTGAGCTTCACCCGGCCGGCCGCGCACTCCTCCAGGCAGAGCTCGGGCTCGCCGGGCAGCAGGTCGGCCAGCCAGTGCGAGGGGCCCAGCTCGGTCCCGCCGGCCCGGAAGTTGTTCCAGCTCAGCCAGTTCTCGGTCTGGACGGCGGGGATGCTGCCGTCGTTGTTGACGTTGGTGATGTGGTAGGCGAACTGGTTCCAGATCGGGCGGGCGGGGGCCCAGGAGGAGGCCTCGTCGCCGATGACGGTGATGCCGTTCCAGCCGCTGATGCCGTAGTTGTTGCTGGGCAGGATGATCTCGGTGCTGCCGTCGCGGTCGACGTCGGCGATCAGCGGGTACTCGTAGAGGGTGCCGCTGGCGTGGCCCTCTTCCTGGAGCTCGACCGCCCCGGTGGCCCCGTCGTAGATCCAGAGGGTGTGCTCGTCGGCGTAGACGACCTCGGCGGCGCCGTCGCCCTCGAAGTCGAAGACCGAGGAGCCGGTGACGTTGCTGCTGTAGTCGCTGACCGGCTGGGCCCAGCGCACGCTGCCGTCGGTCTCGTAGACCGTGTAGTAGGAGGCGCCGGCCACGCCGATCTCGGGCTGGCCGTCGCCGTCGAAGTCGGCCACGGTGGGGGGGCCGCCGTTGCCGCCCCCGTAGATGCCGGTGGTCCAGCGCAGGGCCCCGTCGTTGCCGACCAGCGAGACGCTGCCGGCCCCGGCCAGGACGAGGTCGGGCAGGCCGTCGCCGTCGAAGTCGCCCACGGCGGGCATGGTGTCGCCGACCGGGGCGGTCCAGAGGATGCTGCCGTCGAGCGTGTAGATGGTGTTGCCGGCGATGACCTCGAGCAGCCCGTCGCCGTCCATGTCCACGGCGAAGGACATCTTGTAGCCCCCACCCCCGGCGCCGGTGGCGATGACGTCGCCGCGCGAGGAGAGGATCTCGCGGCCCATGATCACCTCGGCGCGGCCGTCGCCGTCCAGGTCGGCGATGGCCGGGCAGCCGACGTAGCTGGGCTCGGCCCCGGCGGCCCACTTGAAGCTGCCGTCGGCTTCCAGGCAGAGCACCGCGGGGCTGACCGAGGCGACACAGACCTCGGGGGAGCCGTCGGCGTCGATGTCCCCGATGGCCACGCCGGCCGAGCCGTAGGGCTGGACCCCGCCCGCCTCGGTGATCGACCAGTGGGTGCCGCTGCCGTCGCCGGAGATGCAGCTCAGCGTCCCCGGCGAGGTGTAGGCCGAGCCGGTGAAGCTGGCGAAGCAGATGTCGGGGATGTCGTCCTCGTCGATGTCGCCGTCGCCGTCGTCGTCGGTCAGGTTGGCGATCGCAGGGGTCGACATGATCTGGTGGTAGCCGGAGTGGACCGGGTTGCTGCTCCACTGCCACTCGACCACCGGCGCGAAGGAGCCGACAGTCGGCTCGTTCAGGCAGCTGCTGTCGACGGGGACGCTGTAGTCCGCCGGGACCTCGCCTTCAGGACAGGACAAGAGCCCGCTGTCCTCGGGCAGGTTGTCGCCCACCCCCTTGTTGAGGCTGTAGTCCGAGCAGGCGAGCATGAGCAGGAGGAGCGGTGGCACGGCCGCACTGTAGCGCAATACCTCGCTTCCATGCTCCTGATCCTCGCCCTCGCCTGTCGGCCCGAACCCTCCCCCGTCCTGGAGGCCTCGGCCTGCGCGGAGCTGCAGCTCGAGGTCGGAGAGGGGATCGTCGCCGATCGCGGCTGCGGCCGCCTGGAGCTGGCGGCCCGGGTCCTGGGCGAGGGGACGCTCGGCCTGCGCTTCGAGGTGCTGGAGCAGACCGAGGACGGCGCCGTGGTCCAGCCAGTGATCGTCGGGGAGGGGACCTGGACGGGCCTCGCCCTGGAGGGCGGCTGGGCCCTCGATGGCGAGGAGGAGCCCGCCTGGTGGCGGCAGGGCTACCAGTCCTGGTCCTGGTCGGGGGTCAGCGCCCTGATCCCGCCGGAGCTCGACACCGAGGGCCTGCCGGTGCCCGGCGGCGACGGGGACGGGCTGAGCGTCGCCTGGGAGACCGAGGGCACCTCCTGGTGGGGGGGGCTGCTGGGCCGACCGGGGGGGGCGAGCTGGCTGATGGGGGTCAGCCGCGCCTGGGAGAGCCGCTTCTACCTGGGCGCCGACGCCAGCACGGTCTGGGCGGTCTGGGGTCACCGCGGCGAGCGCGTCGCGGTCGACGGCGAGCTGCGCCTCGACCCGCTCTTCCTGACGATCGGCGAGGATCCCGCGGCGCTGCACGGTGCCTGGGCCGAGGCCGTCGCCGAGCAGGTCCCGCCTCGGCCGCTGGGCGCGGCGCCGCCGACCGGCTGGGCCACCTGGTACCAGTTCTACAGCGAGGTCACCGAGGCCGAGGTCCGCGAGAACCTGGCGATCGCCTCGGCCATCAACCGGGACCCGACGCTGGCCTCGCTGGAGGTCTTCCAGCTCGACGACGGCTGGCAGGAGGCCTGGGGGATCTGGACGGCCGGCGAGGACTTCCCCAGCGGCATGGCCGCGCTCGCCGCCGAGATCCAGGCGGCGGGCATGGTGCCGGGCCTCTGGATGGCCCCCTTCTACGTGCACCGCGACTCGGACACCTTCCGGGACAACCCCGACTGGTGGGTCCGCGACGAGCAGGGCGAGGTGATCGCCTTCACCAACCTGGGCACCGGTGACTACGCCATCATCGACGCCAGCCACCCCCAGGCCGGCCCCTGGATGGCCCGGCAGGTCGCGGAGCGGGTGGCCGAGGGCTGGACCTACCTCAAGCTCGACTTCCTCTACGCCGGCGCGCAAGAGGGCCAGCGGTACCAGGAGCTGACCGGGACCCAGGCCTACCGGCTGGGCATGGAGCTGCTGCGCGAGGCCGCCGGGGAGAGCTGGGTCCTGGCCTGCGGGGCCCCCCTGCTGCCCAGCGTCGGCTGGGTCGAGCAGTACCGGACCGGGGCCGACATCGCCTTCGAGATCTCCCCCGACCCCGATCCCGCCTACCTGCGCTGGCAGGTCCACAACACCCTCGCCCGCGGCTTCAGCAACGGGCTGTGGTGGTGGATCGACCCCGACCAGCTCATCCTGCGGGAGCCCTTCAGCCTGGCCCAGGCTCGCGGCGCGGTGGTCGCCCAGGCCGTCTCCGGCGGGGCCTGGCTGCTGGGCGACGACCTCGCCTCGTTGCCCCAGGATCGCCTCGCCCTGGCCCTGGCCCCCGAGGCCGTCGCGCTTCGCGGCCTGGCGGCCTCGCCCGAGGATCCCCTGCGCTCCCTCAGCGGCCTGGATCCCTCTCCGACCGCCGAGCGGGCCGACCCCGACGACGCGGTGCCGACGCGCTGGCTCTTCCCGGACGGCACGGTCGCCCTGCTGAACCTGGGCCCGGAGCCGGTCGAGCTGGAGGGCCCCGGCGGTCGGGAGCTGCTGAGCGGGGAGGAGGCGGCGGCCGGCAGCCGAAGGCTGGAGCCCGGGGCGGGCGAGCTGTGGAGGCCCTGAGCTTCAGGTGTCGAGCGTGGCCGCCAGCTGGAGGGCGAGGTCCAGGACCTCGAGGTCCCGGGTGCGCTTCAGGGCGTTGCCGTTGGCCTGGAAGAGGGCGCGGGCCTGCTCGGGGCTGGCCCACTGGATCGCCTCAGACTCCCAGTCGGCGTGCCCGACCTGCTCCAGGGGGCGGGCCAGCCAGTAGCGGTTGAGGGTGGTGGTGCCCTCGTGCTCGCCGGGGATGGCCGCGCGGATCTCGATCGCCCAGCCGGTCTCCTCGCGCACCTCGCGCCGGGCGGCGGCCTGGGGCTCCTCGCCCGGCTGGGGGCGGCCCTTGGGGAAGGTCCAGGCGCCGCCGTCGAAGTTGTTGGCGGGCTTCTGCAGCAGGATCCGCCCCTGCCCGTCGATCACGACCGAGCCGTAGGACGCGGCCTTGCCGCTGGAGCGCCGGGTGGGCGGAGGCGGCAGCTCGGACAGCCCGTGGAGGGCGTGCCAGACCTGGCTGTAGACCGCGGCGCGGGCCTGCCCCTGGGTGGCGGCCACCTTGCTCTTCACGTTGCTGTAGTCCAGGGAGAGGGCCATCTTGCCGAGCGCCTCGGCCCAGGCCTCGTGCGTGCAGGTCGCGCGGAAGGGGTAGTCGGTGCCGCCGCCCTGCTGGGTGGGCGAGAGCGAGGGCAGCCAGTCGGTCCGCAGGGCCTCGAGGTCGGCCTTGACCCGGGCGCGCACCGTGAGGTGGTGGGTGCCGGCCTTCTGCACGACGGAGAAGAAGCCGACGGGGGTGATGAGCCACATGGGAGGGACCTCCGAGAGGCAGGGTAGCAGCCGAGGAGTCTGCGCGGCGGGTTAGGTGGGGGCAGGAGGTAGAAACATGACGACCATGAACATCGACATCGGCATCAGCAGCGCCAAGCGCGAAGAGATCGCCGGGGGGCTCTCCCGGGTCCTGGCCGACAGCTACACGCTGTACCTGAAGACCCACAACTTCCACTGGAATGTGACCGGGCCCATGTTCCAGACCCTGCACCTCATGTTCGAGGCGCAGTACAACGAGCTGGCCCTGGCCGTCGACCTGGTGGCCGAGCGCATCCGCGCCCTGGGCCACACGGCGCCGGGCACCTACCGGCAGTTCGCCCAGCTCTCGGTGATCCCGGAAGAGGACGGCATCCCCAAGGCCCAGGACATGATCCGCCGCCTGGTCGAGGGCCACGAGACCGTCGCCCGCACCGCCCGCGAGGTCTTCAAGTCGGCCGAAGAGGCCAGCGACCAGCCGACCTGCGATCTGCTGACCCAGCGCATGCAGGTCCACGAGAAGACCGCCTGGATGCTGCGCAGCCTGCTCGAGTAGGCGCTCAGTCCTGATTGGCTCGCTGTCGCAAGGCGCTCAGCAGCCCGCCCCACCAGGTCCCCAGGTCGGCCAGAAAGGCCCGCGGAGCCTTGCCGTGGCGCACGGGGTGGTCGTGCCGGATGGAGGCGAAGCCGGTGTGGATCAGGGTCACGCGGGTGCCTGTGGCGCAGGCTTCGAAGCGGATCTCGACCTCCGTGCGCTCATGGGCGGCGAAGTTCACGGCTCGCCACTCGAAGCGCAGCAGATCCGGCGGCTGCCAGGCGAGGACAGCTCCGGCCACATGCTCCCTTGGGCCGGCCTCGGTCTCGAAGCGCTCCAGCAGGCGGCCGCCGACGCCCGGCTCGAAGAGCAGGGTCCCGGGCCGGCGTCCGGCGAGCCGGTAGGCGGGTCCGTGTCGCCACCACAGATCCGTCTCTTGCGTGAACACACGGAAGGCGCGCTCGGGCGAGGCTCGAACGGTGACGGTGACCCGGACCGAATCGGCTTGGATGGGGGAGCTCACGGGCCCTCGTCTCTGTCCAGGTGCGCCTGGAAGGCCCCGAGCTGGGCGCTCCAGAAGCCCTCGACCTCCTGCACCCAGCCGCGCAGCTCGTCCAGGGGCTCGAAGCGCAGGCGATACAGGCGGCCGCGGCCGTCCTCTTCGACCATCAGGGGCTCCACCAGGCCGGCCTGGCGCAGCACCCGGAGGTGGCGGCTCATCGCTGGCGGGCTGCTGTCCAGCGCCTGGGCCAGCTCGCCGGCGCGTCTGGGCTCCTGCCGAAGCAGCTCCACCACCCCGCGGCGGGTCGGGTCGGCCAGGGCGGAGAGGGTGGGGCCGATCATCAGGCGCCCTTGGTGCGCAGGCGCTGGGCGAAGTACCAGGTGTGGCCTTCGAGGTCCTCGCAGGCGTAGCCCTGGTCGGCCCAGTACTCCTCGCCGTAGTCGCTGATCGCCAGCTCCTTGACGATGACAGCGCCATGGGCCTGGGCTTGGGCGAGGTGGGCGGCGACGTCGTCGACGTAGACCATCAGGCTCTGTGTGTTGGCGCCGTCCAGCGAGCGCGGGCTGCGGGCGAAGTCTCGCCCGGGGATCCCGCTCCAGGCGCCCTCGCCGCCGACCATGATCAGGCCGCCGCCGAACTCGAGC
>DDSR01000363.1:0-198 GCA_002343455.1 Deltaproteobacteria bacterium UBA2385
GTCCTGCCCGCGCCGCTGCGAGATCCCGTCGCCCGGATGCTCGACCCTCGGCCCGAGCGCCGCCCCCCGCCCGCGCAGGCGCTGGCCGCCCTCCAAGGGAGGCCCACCGCCCGCACGGGCCCTCCCCCGACGCCGCGCCTGCTCGTCGGCGCCCTGCTCGTCGGGGGGCTGCCCCTGGGGCTGACGGCGGCCCTGGCG
>DDSR01000363.1:222-12540 GCA_002343455.1 Deltaproteobacteria bacterium UBA2385
GGAGCTTCACGGCGGGGACGAGCGCCCCCGAACAGGTCCCCTGGGCCGTCGACGCCGTGCCCACGCCGGTGCGCCTCTCTCATGGCCTCTGGGTCCGCAGCACCGAGGTCAGCCAGGGCGAGTACCGGGCCCTCCTCGCCGAGGCGCCGGTGGCCACCCGCACGGAGCGCCTCCCCGACGGCCGCGAGGTGCCCTGCGCCAGCTGGGAGGGCCACGACCTGGTCGACGACGCCCTGCCCGTCGCCTGCGTGAGCTGGTGGGACGCGGTTCGCTTCGCCAACCTGAGCTCCGTCGCCGACGGCCTCCGGCCCAGCTACCACCTCCAGCTCCGCGAGGACGGCAGCCTCTCGGTGCGCTGGGATCGCGACGCGGACGGATGGCGGCTGCCCACCGAGGCCGAGTGGGAGTGGGCGGCCCGTGGCGCCGGCGAGGCCCAGGCATGGGCAGGCGCCGAGGCCCGGGAGACCATCTGTTCACACGCAAACGTCCGGGATCGGTCCGCCCCCGAGGCCTGGGGCAACGAGGTCGGATGCGCCGATGGCGTGGCCGTGCTGGGGCCCGTGGGCTCGCTGGAGCCCAACGCCCTCGGACTGTACGACATGATCGGCAACGTCAGCGAGTGGACCTGGGACGTCTACGCAGACCGCCCCGACGGGGAGCAGATCGACCCCAGCGGCGCCGAGGCGGGTCCTCACCGCGTCTTTCGGGGCGGAGGCTGGAACCAGGTCGCCCGGCCCGTCGCCGCACGCTACGCCGATCGCCCCAGCGGCGCAGGCCTCAACCTTGGCTTCCGGCTGGTTCGCAGCCGCTGAGCCCGGGCTCGGCGGCGGCGATCTCGAACTGATCCCCCGGGGCGAGCTCCAGGCTCACCTCTCCCTGCTTCATCCCGATCCACCGCCCCGGCCGCACCTCGTCGAGCTGCGCCCGCAAGGTGGCCAGGACCTGGTCGAAGCGGTTGCGAAAGCGACGCTCGTCGATCGGCGTCCACGCGTCCGAGCGCAGCGGGCCTCGGGCCGACCGCAGGGCGGCCTCGGGGGGCCACAAGGCGCCGGCGGCCGCCCCCCACGGGACCGGTCCCCCCGCCTGCCCCAGGAAGGTCAGCAGCTGGCCGGGGAGGCCCTCGATCGTCGCCCGCGGCGACGGCTCCTGCCTCCACAGCTCCACGCCCTCGGAGCAGGCCCGCAGCACCAGTGCCGCACGCCCGGCGGTCGCGGGGACCCCCGGCGCTTCACCGTCGTGGATGTCCAGCACCTCCAGGACCACCCCCGGGGCCAGCCCGATCCGGCTGCCCACCGAGACCGGCGCGGCGGCCTGGCGGAGGCCATCCACCACCACCCGGCCCCCGCGGGCCAGGACCACGAAGCGACCCTCGCGCCAGGACAGCTCGGCGTGTACCGTCGAGACCCGCGGATCGGAGACCCGGACCTCCGCCAGCCGGGCGCGCCCCAGGATGGCCTCGGTCTGCACGGTCACCGAGGAGCCATCGGGCAGCAGCAGGACGAGGCGAGGTTCAGGCATCGCGCCAGCCTACCCGCCTCAGAAGACATCAGAAAGGAGGTCGAGCCCAGGTCGTTATCTGGCCGACCTTCGCCCCACACCCGTCGGAGTCCCCATGGTCCCGCTGCTCGCCCCTGCCCTCGGTCTGCTCTTGACCCTCTGCACCCCGGCCCAGGCAAAGAACAAGGTCCGGCACAGCACCGTGGAGGCACCGACCTGGGCGGTGGCCTCCGTCGCCGTCGACATCGGCACGGTCACCGCGATGAAGGCCAGCGAAGGCGGGCTCATCCTGGCCGGTCAACGCGGGATCGCCGCGGTCTCGGCCGACGGATCCGTACAGTGGACCACCCCCCTGCCCGAGGCGATGGTCCGCAACATCAGCACCTCCCCCGACGGCGTCGCCTTCACCGCCTGGACCCTGGCCGGCGTCACCGACAAGGCCAAGGGGCTCAACCTCTGGGCGGCGGGCCAGCTCCTCGACACCTTCCGGATCGAGGGGGCCTCGGTCGGCATGCTCGGCAGCGACGGCAGCCTGCAGTGGCAGGTGGAGGCCGCCGACCAGCACTCCCTGGCTCCGCCCGCCCTGACCGGCGACATCGTCGCCGTCAACTCCGGCGAGCACCTCACGGTCTACGCCCGCGCCAGCGGCGCCGTCATCGCCAACACCCCGATGCCTGGCGCGGGCCAGCACGGAGGCAGCCTGGGTGGGGTGATGGACCACGCGACCCGAGGCGAGGTCGTGCCCGTCGGCCAGGAGCTCTTCACCAGCTTCTTCAGCCACCTCGTCAAGTTCGACCACCAGGGCAACCTGGTCGACAAGGAGTTCATGGCCGGGCTGACGCCCTACTCCAACATCACCTGCGGGCCGGTCCTGATCGACGAGCTGGTGGTCTTCGGGACGACCGGCGACCAGAACGTCAAGAGCGGCTACTTCGCGATGAAGCCGGACATGAAGAACAAGTGGAAGACCTGGTCGCCAGATGAACAGTCCGGCTGCGGCGACATGGTGCTGGAGGGCGACATGGTCTACGCCTCCTCCAACTTCTGGGTCGTCGCCTTCGACTCCAAGGGAAAGATCGCCTGGGAGTCGGTCAACAAGAAGGGCGGCCTCTACCCCAGCGCCAACCGCGGCCTGCGGTACATCGGCAACTTCGCCACCCGCAAGACCTACGGCGACCTGCTCGCGGTCGGTGGCGGACGGGTCTTCGTGGCCACCAAGAACGGCCACGACGTCATCACCGTCCTCGACGCCGACAGCGGCGCCTACATCAAGACCCTCGACGTCAACGAGACCCTGGTGTCGATGGCGGTGGTCGGCGACACGCTGGCCGTGGCGACCTCGGAGGGGCTGCGCTTGAAGAGCCTGTAGGGAGGCTCCGCCGGGTCAGAACCCCATCCCCGCCGTCAGGCTGGTGAAGGGCACGACCGGGCCGCCCTGGCCGATCACCTCGGGCGCGCCGGGGATCCAAGCGGCGCCAGCGTTCAGGTCCATCACCACGAAGGTCCGCTCGTGGACCCACCAGCGCCCCTGCGCCGAGAGGGAGAGCTCGCCCCCGGCAGCCTCGATGGCCCCGTCCTCGGCCTCCCCGAAGCGCAGCCCGGCGGCGTCGGCCGTGCTCTGGATCTCGGTCATGCCCGAGCCGACCACCAGGGCGCCCTGGAGCTCCTCCCGGTCCAGGCGCAGCGCCTCCAGCCGGGCGCGCAGGTGCATGATGCCGGGCACCTCGTCGTTGTGGAAGGTCCCGCCCCCGTTCCCGCAGGCCTCGAAGCCCAGCCGGGCGAGGGGATTGACCTGGGCGCAGATCGTCGGCCGCGGCACGGGCGAGGCGCTGGCCCCCAGATCCGCGCCGACGCGCAGCTCCAGCACCGAGTGGCCGAGGAAGGGCCGGGGGAGCACGGAGCGAGAGGCGGTCTGCTGGGCGAGCGCCACGGGGAGGAGGAGGAGGAGGAGCACGAGTGAGGCCTACCCCCGGTGGAATCCACCGGCTACCCTCCCTCCATGCCCTCCGCCCTGCTCGACGCCCTCTACGCCTGGCTGCCGGTGCTCGAGCCGCGGGCCCGTCGCCGCCGTCGAACCCTGGCCCTGCCCTTCCCCGCGGGCTGGGAGGAGATCCTCCAGGCCGAGGTGCCCTTCTGGTCCCGCCTGAGTGAGAGCCGCCGCGCCCGGGCCCGACCGATGATCCACGCCTTCGTCGCCGAGCACCGCTGGGTCGGCGCCCACGGGCTGGAGGTCAGCGAGGAGATGCAGGTGGTCGTCGCGGCCTGCGCGGTCCGCCCGGTGCTCAACCTGGGCCTGGAGTACTACGACCACCTCAGCGAGATCGTCCTCTACGCCCACGACCAGCTCACGGTGCCCGAGCACGGCCAGGGCGTGCTCGGCCTCGCCCACCAGCACGGCGTCATCGTCCTCTCCTGGCCGGCGGTCCAGGAGGGCCTGCAGTCCCCGACCGACGGGCACGACACCGCCCTGCACGAGTTCGTTCACCTGCTGGACCTCGCCGACGGCAGCTTCGACGGCGCCCCTCCCCTGCGCCGGGCCGAGGACGTCGGACCCTGGGCCCGGACCCTGGCGGCCCGCTTCGAGGCGATGCGCGAGGGCAGCCACACGGTGCTACGAGACTACGCCGCCCACTCGCCCCCCGAGTTCTTCGCCGTCGCCAGCGAGCACTTCTTCGAGCGCCCCGCCGAGCTGCGGCGGGCCGCCCCCGATCTGTACGCCCAGCTCAAGCGCTTCTACGGCTGGGACCCCGGCCGCCGCGCCCCGACCAAGGTCCGCCGATGACCCTCCTCCTCCTCTCCCTCCCCGCCTTCGCCGCTCCCGACGTGCGCTGGCTCTCCACCGACCGGGTGGCGATCGGCATCGCCGAGGACGGCTCACTCGGCAACCGCGAGGCGGACCTGGGCCTGCTCTTCGACCCGGACGGGCCCAAGGGTGCGATGCCGGTCGGCGGCGATGTGCTGGCGGTGGGGCGGGTCTTCGAGGTCTGGTCGCTCAGCGCCACCGTCGACGGCCAGCCCTGGACCCGGGTGCAGGCGGCGCCCGACGGGGACAGCGATCTGCGGATCGAGCCGGGGGCGATGGAGGCTGTGGAAGGCCTGGAGAGCTGGTCGGGCAGCGGCCAGGACGAGGCGGTCTCCGTCGACCTCTGGTACTCCCTGCCCTGGGGCCGGCCCCTGGTCTGGATGGTGCTGGACATCACCGCCCAGGTCGACCTGGGGGATCTGTCCGTGACCCGCGTCTTCGACCCCGACCTGGACGACTGGGCCACGGGCTCGACCCGCACACAGAACGAGGCGGGCGAGGGCTACGTCGTCGCCAGCGGGGCCTACGACGGGCGGGCCTGGGCGCTGGCGGCCCAAGATGGAGTGGGAGGCATCTGTAGCTGGTGCTCCAGCCCCGATGCCGTCCGCGAGGGCTCGACCGAGCGCGAAGGAGACGATCAGCTCGGGCTGACCGTGGCAGTGGGAGACCTCGCTGCGGGACAGACGGCGCGGGTGGTCTTCGCCTATGGCTTCGGGGCCGACGTGGACTCCGCGGTGACGGTGGCGCTGGAAGGAGCGGAAGAGGACCCCTTCGGCATGGAGTCCCTCGACGACGGGAGCACCGACGATCCCGGTCCCGCTCCCGATCCCGAGGACCTCTTCGGCGAGGACCAGCCGAGCCCGGTCGAGAAGCCCGCAGTCTCTCGCGGCTGTGCCAGCCAGGCCGGTGGCTCCCTCCTCCTGGCCCTGCCCGGCCTGCTCCTCCGGAGGCGCCGATGATCGCCCTGCTGCTGCTGGCCTGCCAGCCGACCGAGGTCGCTCCGTCCACGGAGACCGGTCCGATCCCCACCCCGATCCTGAGCTTGAACACCCAGGTCCTGGACCCCACACTCGACGGGGCCGAGCTGCGCGTCGAGGTGTCGCTCGCCGAGCCGGGCGACTGCGACTTCGAGCTCGTGCTGTACCGGGGCGATCAGCTCCTGGCCGAGGGCTCCGGCACCCCGTGGACCTGGGACGGGCGGCTCCCCGACGGCAGCCCCGCCCCGGTCGGCACCCTCAGCCTGTACGTCCACGCCGAGTGCGACGACGGCAGCCGCGCGACCTCGGTGCAGGAGCTCGCCATCGTCCGCCTCGCCCCCGCGTCGGTGGACATCGGCGCGCGCGACCCCGGCCAGGAGCAGGTCCTGGCCTTTCACAAGGCCGATCTCTGGACCGCCGGTGTGCAGCCGATCGAGGGGCCAGAGTACCTCTGGGCGGGGCTGCAGATCGACCCCGGCGCCGCCATCCTGGAGCCCTGGACCGACCCCGACATCCCTCCCGCCGAGGGCGAGAGCGCGAACCTGCCCGCCGGGCTGGTGGCCGGTGCGATCCCCGTGGCCGACTGGGTCGCCGCCAGTGAGGCTTTCGGCGGCCCGACCCAGGGGGAGGACGTGCAGATCGAGCTGCTCACCCCATCGACGGGCCCCTGGACAGAGGGAAGGGCCGAGCTCGACGCGCTGCCCCCCACGCTCGGTCGCGGCGAGCTGGAGATCGAGTGGAGCTGGGCCGCCTGCCTGGGTCAGGGCTGCGAGCCGGTCGCCGTGCCCGGCAGCCGCACCACCCGCCACCCCGTCTACCGACTGTTCGGACCCTCGACCCTGCGCGTCGGCGAGGAGGAGGGCCAGGGCGACGGCACCCCCTGGATCGGCGCCCTGGCCGACAGCGCCGAGGTCCTCGAGGGGCTCGCGGCAGACGACGCCGCCGCCACCATGGACGCGCTGCGGGAGCGGGTCCACCTCGACCCCTGGCTGGTATACGACCCCTCCGACCGCAGCTATAGCGACTACGAGGGCGAATACATCTACTGGTCCAGCATCGAGAGCAACCTCTCCGCCTGGCTCGACCGCCGCAAGGGCCTCAGCCTCTACTGCCACTCGGTGAGCTGCCTGCTCTCTGTCCTCGGCAACCACTGGGGCATCCCCGCCGAACAGATCGTCCTGGGGGTCGGCTTCCAGACGAACCTCACCCGCGCCGCCGGCACCGAGGACTGGCTGCGCTGGTCCTTCAACAGCCACAGCGTCGCCACGCTGGACGATCACGCCCTGGTCTGGGACGGCTCGGTCGACCTGGACGGGGACTCCGACCCCGCCAACCAGCCGGTGAAGGCGCTCTCCCCGGCCAGCATGCCGCTGGAGGACTACCTCCGGGCCTTGAGCCCCGACGAGATCGGCATCGTCAACTCCGGGCGCTGCTTCTACCGCTGAGGGGCGGAGAGCTCCGCCCAGCTCGCCGTCCTCCCGGACAGGCGGGCGGCCTCGGCCAGCGCCTCCTCTGCGCTGGCGTAGCTGAGCACCGCCTCGCCCATCACCCCCGCGCGCGGCACGCCGAGCACGTAGCCGGCGCTCTCCGCGCGCTGCCAGGGGCGGGGGGCGCTGCCGAGCTCGGCGGGAGCGATACCCGTCGGCAGGGCCTCGACCCAGACGCCCTGGGCCTTGCCATGGGGCGAGGGCGCGGCGAGGTGGGCCCGCAGATCGCCGATCGAGCACAGGTGGGCCCGCTCGCCGTCGCGGTGGAGGACCTGGGCCCGCGGCGCGGGCTGCTCGCGCACGACCATCCCGCAGACGGCGCACTCGGCGAGGCCGATCTCCACCGGTTCGAGGGAGGCCGGCGCCGCCTGGGGGGAGGAGCAGGCCAGCAGGCCGAGGAGCAGGATCATGCGTGCACCGCCTTGCGGGTCGCCAGCCAGGCCGACCCGAGCAGCAGGGGGAGGAGGATCCAGGCGGCCCAGATGCCGGCCTGGAGGGCGAGGCCGGGCATGGCCACGGTCAGGCCCAGCTCGGCGAGCTGGTCGGAGCCGACGAGGCGGACCAGCAGGGTAGAACGGTAGAGGCCGGCGGGGTTGGCCATGACCAGCCAGGCGATGCTGTCCTGGGGGATGGCGCCGTCGCTGAGCACCAGGGCCAGCAGCAGGCCGAGATCGTAGACGAAGACGAAGAGGAACCAGCTCACGACGGCCAGCGTAGCGGCGGTCACCCGGCGGCGCACGAGGCAGGAGAGGCCGACGCCGACGCTGAGGAAGGAGAGGCCCAGCAGCAGGGTCGGGCCCACCAGCAGGCCGATGGTGGCCCGGTAGGCGGCCTCCATGGTCGAGGCGCTGGCGGCGAGGCCGGCCAGGGCGGCGAAGCTCAGGGCCAGGGCGCGCCCGCTGAACTTGGCCAGCACCACCTGGACCCGCCGCACCGGCAGGCTCAGCAGCAGGCCCAGGGTGTTGCGCTCGCGCTCGCCGACGACGGCGTCGTGGCCCAGGATCAGCGCCACCAGCGGCACCAGGAAGGCCGAGAGGGTCACGACCGAGGGCGCCGTCACCGCGGCCTGGGCCTCCTGCGCCGCCCGCCCGTACAACGAGACCCCCAGCGAGAGCATCACAAACAGCGCGCTGGCCATCAGCACCCAGCGGTCCCGGGCCCGCTCCACCAGCTCGTGGACCGCCAAGGCGAAGAAGACCCTTGCCGAACCCGGCGTCAGGTATTGCCTTTTGCCATTTGCTCCCGGCGGGGAAATGGCAATTGATAATACCTGACGCCGGAGCGCGGATTCGTAGACCCGGTCGAGGCCGGGCTCCTCGACGCGCAGGCCGGAGATGCTGCTGTGCAGGCCCTCCAAGGCGGCCATCACCTCGGGCAGGCGGCTCGGCGGGGGGCTCACGAGGATGCCTTCGTCGCGCTCCTCGGGAGGCAGGCCCAGGCGGGTCAGCCTGGACCCGAGCTCGTGGCGGGCGGCGCCTTCGAGGAGCCCGACCTGGACCCGCAGCGGCAGGGCGCACTGCTCGCGGAGCTGCTGAGGGCTGCCCTGAGCGCAGATCTGCCCGCCGCGCATGACCACGACCCGGTCCGAGCGCCGCTCGACGAGGTTGAGGTCGTGGGTGCTGATCAGCACGGTGCAGCCTCGCTGCCGCGCCCGGTCCAGCAGCTCCCAGAGCACCGTCAGCCCCTCCTGGTCCAGCCCCCCGGTCGGCTCGTCCAGGATCAGCACCGCCGGGTCCCCCAGGGCCGCCACGGCCAGCCCCAGGCGCTGGCGCATTCCCCGGCTGTAGCCGGAGACCAGCCGCCCTCCGGCCGCGCTCAGGCCGACCTGGGCGAGGCGGGTCTCGACCTCGGCGCCCGGCAGCCCCTTGGCCCGCGCGAAGAAGCGCAGCACCTGCCGGCCGCTGAGGTTCTCGGCGAAGCTGACCGCCTCGGGCAGGTAGCCGAGCGAGCGGCGCACACCCGACGGCAGGCTGGGGTAGCCGAGGCCCTCGACCTCCACCCGGCCGACGTCGGCCCGCACCAGGCCCAGCAGCACGCCCATCAGGGTCGACTTGCCGGCCCCGTTGGGCCCCAGCAGGACCGTCACCTGCCCCGCGCCCAGCTCCAGATCCACGCCGCCCAAGGCCTGCACGGCTCCGAAACGAACAGACAGTCCGCGCACCGCCAGCTTCATGGCCCCTCCCCCTGGCGCGCCCCGGCTTGCGGATCGACCATCAGCGGCCAGGGGTCGACGATGCTGGGCTCACGCAGCGCGGGGAGCTGCCGCTGAGCCATGGCCAGCAGCTCCAGGGTCGGGCTGTTGAGCAGCAGCACGGCAGCCGGCGCCCGGGCCAGCAGCGAGGCCACAAAGGACTCCAGCCGGTAGGGCCGGTCCCCGACGCCGTCGCCGTCCTGATCCCAGCCCAGGTAGTCGCTCCAGCGGTTGCCTCCCTTGTCGGGCAAGCCCCACAGTTCATCCTGCGCCGCGACGTAGAAGACCTGGGTCCGGTTGCCGACGAAGTCGTTGCCCCAGACCTCGTTGCGCAGCGAGCCCGCCCAGACCCTCGCCCCGATCTCGTTGTCGACGATGCGGTTGCCGACGATCTCGTTGTCCACCGCCGAGAAGATGAAGAAGCCCTCCGCGCTGCGGGCGGCCGTGTTGTAGGCGATACGCGAGGCCTGGATGTCGCGGACCATGAAGGCCTGCCGGAGGTTGTCGGTGGCGACGTTGTCCTCGACCACCAGCTCCCGGCTCTCCATCAGGGCGATGCCGCCCGAGCAGCGCCGGGTCGTGTTGCGCAGGACCCGGTTGCGCTGGGAGAACATGTAGTGGATGCCGTAGCGCACGTCTTCGAGCAGGTTGCCGGAGATCTCGCTGTCGTCGGTGGCGTTGACGAAGATGCCGTCGCGCAAGCCGGAGGCGTGGTTGTCGCGCACGGTGGCGCCGTCGGCGTCGTAGAGCTCGATCCCGTTGCCGCGCTGCGAAGGATGCACGATCGGCAGCCCGGTGATCCGGCTGCCCTCGACGACGATCCCCCGGCTCTGGTGGACCCAGACCCCGAACAGGCAGTCGCTGCCTTCAATCCGGCTCAGCCGCACGCCCGCGGCCTCGGGCCCGACCCAGATGCAGGCGTGCGGCACCGTCAGGTCATCGCCGCTGTTGCGCACGGCGATGTCCTCGACGACCACGCCGGGGGCCAGGATCTCGATCACCCGGCCCTCCCCTCCTCCGTCCACCACCCCGCCCTCTCCTCGCAGGAGAATGCGCGAGCGGATCTGCACCCCGCCAGCCCAGATCCCCGGGGGCAGGACGACCTCGTCGCCGTCGACGGCCAGCGCCAGGGTCGAGGCCAGGTCGGGCGCGTCGACCCCGACCCGCCAGGAGGCGCCCAGCAGCAGGAGCAGGGTCATGACAGCTCCTGCGCGCGCTCGCGGTCCCGCCGCGTCTTGACCAGGGGCGGGCATACCTGGTCATCTCGCCAGTTTGCCTCGCACTCCATGCAGCTCAGGCACTCCCTCGGGTCGATCGTGCCGTCGTCGCGGATGGCCCGAGGCTCGCAGCCCCGCGTGCAGATCTTGCACTTGCTGCAGAAGTCGCGGCGGTAGGGGCCGCTCAGCCGAACGCTGCTAGGGATGGCCAGCCCGGCCCCTAGCGGGCATAGGTAGCGGCAGAAGGGCCGCCAGTAGATGAGCGACCCGGCCGCCAAGGCCAGCCACCAGCCGGCGTAGTACCACTCGCGGGTCCAGAAGCTGACGAAGAAGGTGCTCTTGAAGGGCTCGATCTCCGCGGCCTTCTCGCCCTGGATCGGGTCCCAGAGGTAGAGGCCGATCAAGCCGAAGAGGATGACGTAGCGCAGGTAGCGCAGGCGGTTGTGGATCGGGTCGGGCAGCTCGAAGTGCGGCAGGCGCAGCAAGCGGCCGACCTTGTAGAGCAGCTCGCTCATCGCGCCGTAGGGGCAGGTCCAGCCACAGAAGACGCCGCGGCCCCAGATCAGGGTCACGACGGCGATGAAGATCCAGCTCAGGAAGAGCACGGGGTCAGAGAGAAACAGCCCCCAGCGCCACTCGTGGACGAGCGAGCCCACCGCGGTCAGGATCTGGGTCACCGAGGGCTGGACCCCCAGAACGAGGCCGCCGACCAGGAAGGCGAAGAGCAGGAAGCCGATGTGCAGCCTCTTCAAGCGCTCCATGCGAGCCGTGGTGTAGCGCCGCGCGGCGAACACCCCGGCCACCGCCAGCAGCCAGGCGGCGACGACGGCCGTCTTCAGGGGGTTGCTGGCCCAGGCCTGCCGCCAGATCCGGCTCTCGGGATCGGGCCCGTCGAGCTGGTAGACCGAGCGAGGCAGCCGATGCTCGGCGCGGAAGGTGTGGAACTCGCGGGAGTAGGCGCCCTTGCCGTCGAAGCGGCTGCCGAGGAAGACCAGCTCGAAGCGCTGCCCGGGATCGAGCTGGCCGCCCCGGGTGATGAAGAGGGCGCCCTCCTTGAACTCGGGGGAGCCTTCCGCCTCAGAGCCAGACAGGTTGGTGTAGTCCACATCGCGGAACAGGACCCCAGAGAGCCCCTGCTCCACCCGGATGCGGTCGAAGATGCCGCCGCGTACGAAGCCCGAGCCCTTGAAGCTGGAGCTGCCGTTGCCGAGGATGACGAAGAGGTGCTCGCCCTCCTGGAGCCCGGCCCGGGCGCGCCGGTAGACGTGCTCTCCCAGCAGGGCGATGCCGACCTGGGGGGCGTCGGCCAGGGTGAACCAGAGGTCGACGAAGGGCTCGGTGCCTCTCGTGTCCTGGTAGCCCTCGCCGGTGGAGCCCATCTGCTCCTGGCTCACCGTCAGCCGACCAAAGACCTCCTTCTTCTCCAGCTCGGCCCAGGTCCAGGGCGGCTCGGCCTCGACCCAGTGCCCGGGCACCATCGGCGCCCGCTCCATCACGCCGACGTCCTCGGCCAGGCTGCGCACCGAGTCGAGGATGGTGCGGTTCTCGGCCAGCACCGTGACGGTGGCGCCCGAGACGATGTCGACCGAGTGACCGCCCTCCGACGCCGCGCCGCCGACCGCGACCGGCTCTCCGGCCTTGACTCCCACATAGGCGCCGACGAAGTCCTGCAGCGCCTGCTCGGGGATGCCGACCAGCAGGATCGGCTCGGAGTGGTGGACCACCTTGCCGCCGGTGATCTCGCCCTCCTGCGAGAGCCCCACCAAGGTCGACAGCGGCTTGCCGGAGTAGCCCTTGATGTCGACCACGTCGTTGGAGAGCACCACCCAGCCGACCAGCCGACCCTCGCCGTCGTAGCCCTCGGCGTAGGGCTTGCCGTCGACGCGGACAAAACGGACCGCGCCGGGGAGCACATCGGCGCAGGGGTCGGTCTGCTCGCACTCCAGCGTCCCTCGCCGCTCCTCGTGGCCATAAGCCTGGGCAGGAGGATCAGCCGCCAGGGCGGAGAAGAGGGCGAGGAGGGCGAACATCGGATCTCAAGTGGGGCTCAGGAGGTCGTCCCAGACCCCGGAGGGGGGGAGGTCCAGTGAGGAGTGGTTGGCCCGGGAGGGCGAAGCCCGGAGGGCCAACTGCGACGAGCGGACCG
>DDSR01000070.1:0-29080 GCA_002343455.1 Deltaproteobacteria bacterium UBA2385
GCGGGGGGCGGGGCAGCGGCGGGCGCGGGCGCCTCGCGGCGGCTGCGGACGGGCGGGGCGGTGCCCACCGGCTGCTGCTCGAAGAGGCCGGGCACGAAGAGGGGGGCGTCGTCCTTGGGGCGATCCTGCTCGCGGATCGACGCCATCCGCTGCTTGCGCTCGTCGATGCGCCGCAGGGCGTTGTCGGTCTCCTCGGCCGTGGCCCCGTGCATGCTGGAGAGCGAGTTCAAGCTGTCCAGGCGGCTGCGCAGGTCGTCCGCAGGTCGCCCCCGTCGGGTCCGGTCCAGCCAGCCGGCGTACACATCCTGGTCTCGGGCCTCGATGCGCACGATCTCGGCCCGGTAGCGGACCAGCGACCCCGGTGGCCCCTTGCCGGCGACCACCCGCATATCGCCCAGCACCGTCTCGTTGGCCCGCGGCAGCTCCATCCGGAACTCGATCACCTCGCCGACGGTGATCGGGTGCGTCATCTCGAAGAACACACCGTCCTCGGTCAATGAGTCGGCCTGCCCGACGGAGACGCCGAGCGCGTTGCGGATCGAGATGATGTACGAGGTGGAGGACACCGCTTTCCTCGTTGACGCTGAGAATATCGTACCGAGGGGGACTTGTGATCGCGGTCGTCGAACTTTCCGGAACCCGGGGCCAGCGAGATAGGGGGGCGCTCCTCCTCTGGATGAGCCATGCTCCTGCTCCTCGCCCTCGCCTGCACCCCGCCGCCCCCCTCTGCCCTGGTGGTCTACGTCGACCCCGAGGACGAGGCCATGCCCGCGATCGAGTCCTTCGTGCGGCTGCTCGGCGACGAGCGGGTCAAGGTCGACGCGGTCGGGGGCTCGCCCGACGAGCGGGCCGAGGGCAGCCTGGCGGTGCGGGTGGAGTCCAGCGAGGAGTGCGCCGAGTGCTACCTGCTGCGCGACGCGGACGGGGTCTTCGAGGTCGAGGCGGGGGGCATGCTGGGCAAGCAGTATGGCCTCGCCCACCTGCTGGAGCTGATGGACTACCGCTTCCCCCACCCCTTCCGAACCCGCCTGCCCGGCTCGCTCCCCGAGTCGCTGGACCGGGATCACCCCGATCTGCTGACCCTCTTCCAGCCCGAACAGAGCCAGCGGGGCCTGCATATGCACACCCTGCACCCGATCGAGGGCCTCTTCGGCTTCTGGGAGGCCGATCCGGGCGGCGGCACCGACCGGGTCGAGGCGATCGCCGACTGGGTGGTGAAGAACCGCGGCAACCACCTGCAGTGGGTCTCGCTCGACGACATCGAGGCCGGGGACACCGTGTACGAGGACTGGCTGGCCCGGGCGACGGCCACCAACGAGCTGGCCCACCAGCGCGGCCTGACGACCGGCCTGGGGGTGCAGCTCTTCGGCAGCGGCAACCTCCAGCAGGCCTTCGACCTGGTGGACGACGCCTCCGACGAGACGCTCTGGCAGGAGAAGATGGAGGACCGCTGGGGCCTGCTGACCCCGGCCGGCTTCGACCTCTACAGCCTCTCCTTCGGGGAGTTCTTCGGCGAGGACCCCGCGACCTTCATCCGTGCGCTGGAGCTGGCCCGCACGACCCTGAGCAGCAAGGACGACGAGGCCCGGATGGCGGCGGTGATCCACGTCGGCGACAGCGAGGACCAGAAGGTCGTCTACCCCGAGGTCGATGGCGAGGAGATGATCTACTACATGCTCGCCCTGAAGAGCGACGCCGACCTCGTCCCGCACATCCACACGGTGATGTACTACACACTGTTCGACGACGCTGGCGGGGCCTACCACCACGAGGACTTCAGCGAGCACCGGCAGGCCCTGCTCGACCTGCTCGCCGCCGGCAGCCCGGTCGCCTACTTCCCCGAGAGCAGCTACTGGGTGGCCTTCGACAACCCCGTGCCCCTGTACCTGCCGGTCTATGTCCACAGCCGGTACCGCGACCTCGAACAGATCCGCCTCAGCGCCCAGGCCAACGGCCACGCCGATCTCAGCGAGCATGTGCTCTTCAGCAGCGGCTGGGAGTGGGGCTACTGGCAGAACGACGCCTTCACCCTGCGCATGGGCTACACCCTGCCGGAGTCCTGGGGGGATCTGTACCGGGACTGGTTCGCGGTCGACGCCGGAGAGGGGCTGCGCCTGGCCGAGGCGGTCGTGGCCCTGGCCGAGGCCCAGCACCGCGGCCTGATCGAGGCGCGGCTGGCGCCCTACCTGGCCGGGCGGGACACGGTGATGGACATCGGCTTCGGGGCGGGCATCGTCGCGGCGCCGGACCGGGTGGAGCTGGCCGAGCTGGCGGTGGCCGACGCCAAGGGGCGAGCCGCTTTCGAGGCCGAGGTCCTCGCCCCGCTGGCGACCCTGGAGCAGGAGACCGCCCAGGCCCTCTCCCGGGTCCAGGTGCCGGGGCTGCAGAGCGGGGACCGGGACGTCTGGGCCCAGGAGGTGGTCGACGGCATCGAGATCGACCTGCAACGGACCCGCTTCGTCCTGGCCCTCTACCGAGCGGTGCTGGCCGAGGACCCCGCCGCCGAGCTGGCCCTGGCCGACGAGGCCCACGACCTCGCCCGCGGGGTGGTGGACCGCCGCCACGCCGATCTGCACGATCCGATCGGCTCGACCTTGATCGCCGACGACGTCGCCAACGCCACCATCTACGACTACGGCTACCTGGTCCGGGCCGAGCAGCTCTGTTTCTGGGAGCGTGAGCGCACCCAGGCCGCCAACCTGCTGGAGGGCAGCGACGAGCTGCCGCCGAGCTGTTTCTAATCTCCTTGAAGGCCCAGGTCCGTCACCAAGGCGCGCACCTCGGTCATGAAGGCGGCGCCCGGATCGGGCTTGGTGGTGCGGTAGCTTGGGTCCTTCTCCTCGAAGTATGGGTGCCCTTCGAGCGAGCGGTACTCGTGGTGGCCGATCAGGTGGGTGATCGGGTGGCGGCCGGCCAGCCAGCGCACCAGGGCGGCGTTGGCCTGGACCTGGGCGGCCGTCAGGGGCCACCGCTCGCCTCCGCCGACGTTCTCGACGCCGATGGCGAGGTGGTTGAGGCCGATGACGTGGCGCACGATCCGGTCCTCTTCGAAGAGGCGGGTGATGCTGCCGTCGCGGTCGACCAGGAAGTGGGCCCCGACGTTGAGCGCGCCGGCGCCCAGCAGCTCGGCCCGGCCGGCCAGGGTCGGCGCGGTGAAGGTGTTCCAGGCGCTGGCGGCGCTGGGCCCGGCGGTCCAGTGCAGGACGATCACCTTCGGCTCCATCCGGGTGTCGCGCTCGGCCTCCCCGCTGAGCGGCGCGGTCCGGTGGGCCTGGAGGTACTCGACCGTGAGCTGCACCCGGGCATCCTCGTAGGGGAGGAGGCGGTCGGTGATCGGGGGCGGCTCGCCGGCGAGGGCGAGGCTCAGGAGCAGCAGGGTCATCGCGGCAGGGTATCCGACGGGAGCCTCGTGCTCAGCGCCTCCTCGACCAGTCCGATGACCAGCCGATCCAACGCCACCCGGTCGGGGGCGCGAGGCAGGATGCAGGCCCCGCTGCGGTAGAGGGCCTCCAGCTCGGTGTCGATGCGCTCGGCCTCCTCGACGAGCTGCTCGTACTCCCAGGCGCCGTTGCGGATGGCGACCAGCTCCTCGGCGTCGATGTCTCCTCGCCAGACGTTCACCCGCCCGGTCAGCATCAGCTCTCGCCCGGTGCGGAGCAGGCGGATCAGGTGCATTCCGTGCTTGGTGTCAAAGCCGTGGTCCGCCTCGAGCTGCGCGCGGGCGGGGTTTCGCTCGGTCTTCCAGTCCTGGTACTGCTGCCACTCGCGCATCGCGGCCTTGTAGCGCCGCTCCCGGTCGAGCAGGGCGATGAAGTTCTCGTCGTAGCCGATGCTCCGGGCCGCCGATCGCCAGTGCTCGTCGGTGGTGGTCTGGATCTCGGCGAGGTAGCGCGCGATCTGTTCTTGGATGTGGACGACCGAGGAGGGGTACAGATCCCCATAGTCCACGGCCCAGCCGTCGATCTTGTGGCGCAGCGCGGCCTGGGCCGCGGCGAGCTGATCGGCGGGGATCAGGGTGCGCTCGGGCAGATCGTAGTCGGCCCGCTCGGGCTTCTGCGTGGGCGGGTTCAGCAGCCACTGGCGGTGCCCCCGAATGCGCTTGAGCTGGCTGGCGGCGTAGCCCGAGAAGGTGTGCTTGGCCTTCTGGGAGAGGAAGAGCTCCCGGCTCGCCCGCAGCGCCTCACCCGCGGGCGTGCAGAGGCGGACCTCGGCGTCGCGGCAGAAGAGCACGTCGAGCATGTTGGGGTTGCAGTCCGCGGCCAGCTGGCAGAACTTCACGAGGTGGTAGACCGACCCCTCCAGCTTGCTGTCGGCGCAGGCCGCGCGCTCGACCTCCGACAGGTCTCCCAGGAAGGCCTGCACCTGGCTCGGCTTGTCGGCCTGCTCGAAGCGAGACAGCATCCCGTGGAAGTACGCGGCGGGTGGGATGGCCGCACCCTTGACGTCCACGTCGGAGGCGGCGGTGTGAACGCCGTAGGCGCGGCTGCCGGCCACCGTCAGCAACAGGGTGTGGGCTCGCAGATCGAAGTCCATGGTGCCTCCCTCCTCCTGGTAGCATCGCGGTCATGATCTCGTCTTCCCGGCTGGCGGACCGCACCGGCCTCGCCCGCGACGACGCTACTTGACCGGGCAGTCCAGGGCCGCCTTCGGCACGAACCACCGGGCACCCTCGGCGGGCACCAGCCAGCCGTCCAGGGGCGTGATCTCCGCCGTATCGCCGGAGCCATCCACGACCTGGAAGCGCACGCCGGGGCCCAGGACGCCCGCGACGAGCCGAAACTCGCCCACGGTGGTGGTGATGGGGAGCAGGAACGGGCAATCGTGGCCGCTGGGCTTGCCGATCAAACCATCCACGAGGATGGAGGGGCCCAGAGGTCGCGGATCCGGCTCCGCCTTGATGTGTCGCGCGGCGATCCAGGCCCGCCAGTACAGCCTGCTCTCGTTGATGTCCCCGATCTCGACATGGCTCCCGCTCCGCGAGAGCTCCCCCACACCCTGGCTGAAGGTCGCCGCCGGGAAGCTGCCGATGATCTGTCCGCCGGGGGCGTCGAGCAGCTCCTTGGCTGCTCCGGCCTTGACGTAGACCGTTGTCGGTATGGCGGAGATCCCTTCCTTGGTCCTCCCGAACGATGGCCTGGGCCGGCCATTGTCCGTGTTGTAGGTCAGATCGTCGCAGCCCAGCTCCACCTCGCCGCTCGCGATCGGAGAATCAAAGGCGACAACCCGCACGGAGCCCTCGCCGAAGCCGACGACCCGCAACGACCCCATCTCCAGCAGGGTCGCGTGGGGGCTCAGCTCGACGTTGTGCATGGTCCAGAGCAGCCCCGCGGGCTCGACCTCCCCGCGGGCGCTGGAGCCCTCCTCGGCCAGCAGCAGCGAGAGGACCGGGACTCCATCGCGGACCCCGAGCTCGGCATCGGCCAGTGCGCTCTCGGCCCTCCAGCCTCCTCGCACGGTCGCCCAGGCGGTGGACGTACCGGGGATGTGCAGGTCGAGAGGTCCGTGCACGCGCATGAACGAGTAGCTGCACACGACCTGGAGTGGCGTGGCCGGTTCGGCGCGGGCGAGCCCCAGGAGGAGGGCGAGGGCGAGCATGGGACCTCCGCGCCGTAGTCTACCCCCTCCTGGGGTGAGACTAGCTAGTGCCAGGCACTAGCTAGTCATACCCCTCCACCCACGAGCCCGGCGCCTGTAACGACGAGGCGACGGGCCCCTTGATAGAGGGCGCCTGGAGGCACCTCTGGCTCGCGCGATCCTGCTCTGCCTGCTGCTCTTGCTGCTGCCCTTGCCGGCGGCGGCGGCCAGCGCCGTGGTGGAGTCGCTCAGCCATGTGGACCGCAGCGGGCGGTGGCGGGCGGTGGAGCAGAGCGACCAGGGCTCGGTGCTGCGGCCGACGGGCGAGGACCTGCTGCGTAAGGGGGCCACGCTGCAGACCGGCGATCGGCTGGTCACGCGGGCCGCGCGGGTGCAGCTGCGCCTGTCGGACGGCTCGGTGCTCAACGTCGGCGAGGACAGCGAGCTCAGCCTGGAGCAGCAGGCCGACGAGTCCAGCTTCAGCCGCCTGCGGCAGTCGGCCGGGCAGGTCTGGTATCGGATGCGCAACGCCCTGGTGGTCGAGCACGGGGCGGTCGAGACGATCGTCGAGGGGACCCGCTTCCTGGTCCGCCAGGGGGCCGAGGGCGCCCGGGTCCAGGTCGAGGAAGGCCAGGTCCGCACGGCCGGGCAGGCCCTCGGCCGCCGTCAGCAGCTGGTCTTGGACCCCTCGGGCGCGGGGCAGGTGTCGCGCTGGACGCCCAAGGCGGCGGACTTCGCCTCGACCTGGGCCCTGGGCCGCCCGCGCTGGCAGCTCGGCCTGCTGCTCAGCCCACAGCTCCGCTCCGGCGACGAGCTGGCCGGCGGCGGGGGCCTGCGGGTGGTCGCCGGCCTGCACCTGCCGGCCGATCTCCGCTTGCAGCTCAGCGGCGGGATGAACGCGCTGACGGGGCCCTCGCTGCAGGTGCCGCTGGGGGTGGGCCTCGCCTGGCAGCCCGGCGCCTTCAGCCTGGGCGGCGAGCTGGCGACCGCGCTGGAGCGCTGCTCGAACGCCTGCGGCGATCCCCTGGTCCAGCTGCACCTCGGCGGGGCCGGCTTCGTCCGCTACGCCCACACCCTCAGCCGCCGCCTCAGCCTGCTGGGCGAGGTCCGCGGCGGCTACGTCGGCGGCCTGGTCGTCGAGCCCGGCCTGGGCCTGGAGCTGGGGCTGTGACGCTGCTCCTGCTCTTCTCCTGCACGCTGACGCTCTGGGGCGAGGACTGCGACACGGGCCTCGACACGGGCCCCGATGGGGGCACCGACGGAGGGACCCCCGACGGAGGCGGCACCGACGGGGGCGGCACCGACGGAGGGACCCCCGACGGGGGCGGCACCGACGGGGGCGGCACCACGACGGTCGAGAGCGCCCCGGAGTGGCTGGGCGTGGCGGCCGGCGGTCTGTTCAGCTGCGGCCTGCGGGTGGACGGCAGCCTGCGCTGCTGGGGCAACGACAGCGAAGGCCAGAGCACGCCGCCCTCGGGCAGCTACCAGCTCCAGGCCGCCGGCTACGAGCACGCCTGCGCCGCTCTCGCCGGTGGGCCTCCCAGCTGCTGGGGGCGCGACGACCAAGGCCAGGCCAGCCCGCCCGCCGCGCTGACGGTCGTCGGGCTCTCCCTGGGCGGCGCGCACGGCTGCGGCCTGGAGGCGGGCGGCGCGGTGGCCTGCTGGGGCCGGGACACCGAGGGGCAGGCGACCCCGCCGGCCGGCCTCAGCGCGGGCTTCGTGGCCGCTGGCTGGCGCCACAGCTGCGCGGTGACCGAGACCGAGGTCCTCTGCTGGGGGGCCGACGAGCGCGGGCAGGTCAGCGGCACGCCCGCCTCGGCCGCCCGCCTCGTCATGGCCGGGCTCGAGCACAGCTGCGCCATCCTCGCCGACCAGCGCCTCAGCTGCTGGGGCAGCGACGACGACGGACAGTCCTCTCCTCCGTCGGGCGAGTACCAGGACCTGGCCCTGGGGGCCGACTTCAGCTGCGCGGTGGACACCTCGCAGCGCGTCCAGTGCTGGGGAGCGGACGACCACGGCCAGGTCAGCGGGGCCCCCACGGCCCTCGTCCAGAGCGTGACCGCCTCGTCCGGAGGCCGGCACGCCTGCGCCCTCCTGGTCGCCGAGCCCGAAGACCCGGGCGCGCGTATCGCCTGCTGGGGCCTGGACTTCGACGGACAAGCGGCGGTGCCTCTTGACTGACCGCGGCGGCCTCACCGACGAGCTGCCCGAGCTGGTGGCTGCCTTCGTCCAGGAGCCCTCCTCGCCCGCAGCGCGCCCCCTGCTGGACCAGGTGCAGCGCCATGTCGCCCGCGCCAGCCGCTCCTACCCCGACGCCTGGTTCGTGCTGGGCCGCAAGGACAGCGAGGCGGTCACCGACCTGGGCCACCGGGTCTTCACGACCTGCGCCCAGGTGCCCAAGGGCCGCTTCCCCTTCAGCGGTCGGCCCCCCTTCGTCGCCTTCGTCCACGAGCAGTTCGAGGGCCGGGCGATCCGCTACCACGCCTTCTACGCAAAGCTCAGCATCACCCGCGAGATCATGCGCGACGACTACGCCCGCAACCTGGTCCGCGACCCGGTCCTGCGCTGGCGTGCCGAACTGTACCGGCGCATCGGCCAGGTGCTGAAGGAGCGCTGCGAGTCCGAGCGGGTCGGCGAGGGCCAGCCCCCCCGCTGGCGGCTGCCCGGCGGCCGGCCGAGCGTCGCCCGCGCGCCCGAGGTGGTCGTCGCCCGCCTGCGCCAGGAGGGCCCGCGCGAGCTGCCCGAGCTGGTGCTCCGTGCCCTGGAGCTGGGCGGCCCGCAGAGCCAGTCCCGCCTGACCGGCATCGTCGAGGGCGTGCGGGGGGCCCCCGCGGTCGAAGCCCCGCCCGAGCCGGTGGAGTCCGCCCCTGACCACCCCACCCGGATGCTGGTGCGGCGGGCGGTGCTGGAGGCCTGGACCGCGCTCTCCGAGACCGAGCGCGACCTGCTGGTCAGCGTGGCCCGCGGCGACTCCTACGACGAGCTGGTGGCCCGCTGCCCGCACTTCGCGCACAAGGTCGCCGTCACCCGGGCCATCTCCCGGGTCGGCCAGGGCTTCGTCCACCGGGTGCTGCTGGCGTCGTCCGCCGAGCTGCCCGCCACCCCCGGGGCTCGCCCCCTGGAGCTGGTCGAGCTGGTGCTGGAGGTGCTGCTCCAGGTCCTCCCCGAGCTGCACGCCGGGCTCCCGGAGGGGGACAGGCCATGAGCCGGAAAGAGTACGAGCGCCTGTTCGAGGGAGGCCCTCCCCAGGAGGGCGAGGAGGACGCCATGGTCGAGCTGCTCTCCCTGTTCGCCCGGGCCGCCGGCCTGCGCCGTGCGGCTCGGGACCTGGCCGAAGAGGAGCTCCTCGAAGGCGCCTTCGTCGAGGAGGAGCCCTCGCAGGAGCTGGCCCCGGTCCGCCTCGCCGCCCACGACGCCGGCGAGCTGGCGATGTACGCCGCGGGGCCCTTCCGCCTGCGCCTGAGCCGAGACGACGACGGCACGGCCTGGCTCTGCCAGGAGGAGGGGCCGGCCGGCCTCACGGTGGAGCTGGGCGAGCGCAGGCTGCCCCTCTCCCCCGAGCGCGAGGTCGAGGCCGGCGCGATGGGCAGCCTTCCTGCCGCCATCCGAGCCTGGGACGCCGCCGGGCGGCGCTGGCGCCTGGTGCGCGAGTAGCTGGTGCGCGAGTAGCCGGTCCGGGTGCAGCTCGCGGTCCCCTACAGACCCTGCAGGATCCAGGCCTCGCCGCTGCCGCTGTCGTCGAGCCCGGCGACCACGGCGTCGGGGGCGCCGTCCCCGTCCAGGTCGGCCCCCGCGCTCATCCACCAGCCGACCAGCCCGTTGGCGGCGGTGGCGGCCCAGCGGCGGTCGGCGACCGTCACGGTTCCTCCCGCGCGGGTGTCGGCGAAGACCAGCACGCCGCCCGCGAAGCCATCCATGACCGGTGCGCCGACCAGCAGCTCGGGAGGCCCGGCTCCATCGAGCTGGAGGGCCTGGACGGAGAAGCCGATGTAGGGCTCGGCGGCGGTGCCGACCAGCGTGGTCGTGGCGAGGGTGTCGGCGATGGCCCCCCGGCTGGCGGGGGCCAGCAGGACGAAGACCATGCCCAGGGGCACGCCGGCCTCCTCGCGGAGGGGGGCGCCGACGACGAGGTCGTCCAGGCCGTCGTCGTCGAGATCGGCGAGCAGCAGGGTCGAGGCGAAGCTGTCCTGGCTGGAGGTGCTGAAGAAGCGGGTCTGGGCGTCGAAGAGGTCGAGCGCCCCGTCGATGGGCCCCTCGATCAGCCAGGCGCGCCCCTCTTGCGGTCCGGAGTCCGGGGTGGACTCGCCGACCGCGAGCTCGGCGATGCCGTCGCCGGTCGCGTCCCCCACGGCCATGGCGTCGAAGCTCTGGCGGGCGCCGCCGGCGGGGGTGATCTTGAAGGCGGTGGACGCGAGATCGGAGGAGGTGACCGGGCCGGGCAGCACCCAGCCGGGGGAGGCGCCGTCGCAGCAGCTGCCCAGGACGAGGTCGGGGACGGCGTCGCCTGTCAGGTCCAGCCCCCCGGCCAGGGTGGCGCCCAGGCCCTCGGCACCGCTGGAGGTGTGGAAGGTGAGGCCATCCTCGGCCCAGGTCGTGTCGCTCAGCGGCCCGGGCAACAGGATGGCGGCGCCCCGGTCGCCCAGCAGGCGTTGGGGCGCTCCGAGCACGAGGTCGTCGACGCCGTCCCCGTCGGCGTCGAAGCCGGCCAGCACCGCCGCGCCGAGGGAGTCCCCGTCTCCGCCGACGTCCAGGAAGGCCACCTCGGCGTCCCAGTCCTCTCGCTCGGCCTCCAGCGGGCCCCACAGGATGCGGGCGCGGCCGGAGTTGCTGTCCAGGTCGGGCCGGCCCAGCACGAGGTCGGCCTGCCCGTCGCCGTTGACGTCGCCCATCGCCAGCGGCTGGCGGGCCTCGTCGTCGGGGGTGATCGTCGCGACCCGGGTGGCGAAGTCCCGCAGGAGCCCGCTGGCCGGCAGCTCGCAGGGCAGGTCGGCGCCGTCGCAGTCCTCGTCGAGGCCGTTGCCGCAGACCTCGGTCGCGCCGGGGAAGGCCAGGGGCGAGATGTCGTCGCAGTCGTCGCTGGTGGAGGAGTAGCCGACCGGCTCATCGCAGCGTCGGACCCTGAGGTCGGGGTCGCCGTAGCCGTCGGCGTCGGCGTCGTAGTACCAGTCCGGGCAGCCCGTCTCGCCCGCCTCGACCGCCTCGCCCGCCATGACGGCCTGGATCCCGACGAGCTCCTCCCCCGGGTTCCGATCGCCGCAGGCGAGGAGCGCGCCGCAGGCGAGGAGCAGGGGGAGGAGCAGCGTCATCGGGGGATCCTGGGGGAGGCCTAGAAGCAGACCTCGTAGGGGGAGACGTAGCTGGAGCCGGGGAAGGTGGTGAGGCCCTCGTAGCAACCGTCGCCGACGCCGTCACCCAGGAACTCCGCGGTCACGGTGCCCAGCTCGGTGATGCTGAAGTACAGCTCGGTGCCGACCAGCTCCCAGTCGCCGCCGTAGTCGGGCCCGTAGAGCGGGAAGCTGAGGCTGCCGTCGTCCTCGAAGACCTGGCTGTGGCTGGTGATGCTGCTGGGGTACAGGCGGCACTCGTAGTAGGCGGACAGGTTGGTGCCGGTGCAGTGGTTGACCGTCGCGGTGGCCGGACCGACGATGTCGACCACCTCGTAGAGCACGACCGCGGTCTCGCTGTCGCTGTTGTTCGAGGTGACCGGCTCGTAGGTGGTCGTGGTGGCGCTGGCGCTCAGGACGAGGTCGTCGGCGCTCCAGGGCAGGGCCAGGGAGAAGGTCTTGCTGCTGGAGCGGGACTTGCGGACGGTGCCGAGGTTGCAGCTCACCGTGCTGCCCACCTGGGAGCAGCCCGAGGCCAGGGCGCTGAGCGTGCCCATGATGTGGGTGGTGGGGCTGGTGGCCGTCGGGGGGAGCTGGACGGTGACCGCGACGTTGGCCGCGTCGCGGCTGCCGGTGTTGGCGACCTGCACGGTCCAGACGCCGGCCTGGTCGACCTCGACCGAGCTGGGCGGGGTCAGGGTCGTGACCAGGTCCGGGCGGCTGGCGGCCTGCGCGCTGGAGAGGGTCAGGGCGGTCACGAGGAGGAGCGAGAGGGTCATGGTGGGGGTCCTTCTGGAGGGGTGGGGAGCCGGGCCGTCTCCGACTCGAGCTCAGGTCAAGGCCCCAGCGGCCAGGCCGTTACAGCCGCCGGGAGAAAAATGGTGGACCGCGTGAACAGGCGGCTGCGGTTAGCCCCTTGGACCTCCGGAGCGCCCGTGAATCCTGCTCGCCTGCTCGGCCCCGCCCTCGCCCTGACCGCGCTGCTGGGCACCGCCGCCCTCGCCCGCACCCTGCCTCCGCCCGATCCCGAGCCGGATCCGCTGCACCTCGCCCTGCAGGCCGAGCTGACCCGCGCCTGGGAGCTGCTGCAGGCGCAGCCCGAGCCTCCCTATTGGCTGCAGGTGGCGGTGATGGACCGTCGGATGCGCTCGATCCAGGCCACCCACGGGGCGACCGGCACCTGGCGGGACGACCGCGGGCGCATCGGGGACGTCGACCTGCGGGTGGGCTCGCCCGAGCTGGACAACACCCGCAAGATCCGCGACGCGGGCTGGTTCTCCGACGTGCCGCGGGCGCGCTTCGAGGTGCCGATCGAGGACCAGGGTGGGGCCATCCAGCTGGGCCTCTGGCGGGGCATCGACGACAGCTACCGGGGCGCCGTGCGCCAGCTCATCCGGGTGCGGGCCAACGACGCGGTCAAGGTGGAGTCCCGCGACAGCAGCGCCGACTTCAGCCCCTCGCCCCCCCAGGTCGAGCTGCGCGCGGTGCCCTCGGTCGAGCTGGATCCGCAAGCCTGGACCGACCTGGTGCGCGAGGCCAGCGCGGTCTTCCTCTCCTACCCGGACGTGCACGACTCCAACGTCAGCTTCGCGGCCGAGGACCAGGTGCGCCACATCCTCTCCAGCGAGGGCACCCGGCTGCGCCTGCCGCAGTCTTTCGTGCGCCTGTCGATCTCAGCCTCGACGACGGCCGAGGACGGGATGCGCCTGGACGTCTACGACTACGTCGACGGGGCCTCGCCCGGGGCGATGCCCGACCGCGAGAAGACCCTGGCCATGGCCCACGCCGTCGCCCAGCGGGTGACGGATCTGCGCAAGGCGCCTATCGTCGACCCCTACGTCGGGCCGGCGATCCTGCGCGGCCGGGCCGCGGCGGTCTTCTTTCACGAGGTGCTGGGCCACCGGGTCGAGGGGCACCGCCAGAAAGACGAGGATGAGGGGCAGACCTTCACCGACAAGGTCGGCCAGCCGGTGCTGCCGGCCTTCCTGGACGTGGTCGACGACCCCACCCTGGCGCGGGTGGGAGGGGTCGACCTGAACGGGCACTACCGCTACGACGACGAGGGGGTGGCCGCCCAGCGGGTCTCGGTGGTCGAGGCGGGCATCCTCCGCGGCTTCCTGATGAGCCGCTCCCCGATCCAGGGCTTCGGAACCAGCAACGGGCACGCCCGCCGCCAGCCTGGCGCGGCTCCCGTGGCTCGGCAGGGCAACCTGATCATCAGCGCCCGGCAGAGCGTCAGCTACACGGAGCTGCGCCGCCAGCTGATCGCCCAGGTGCGCGCCCAGGGCCGTCCCTTCGGGCTCGTCTTCGACGACATCACCGGCGGCTTCACCTTCACCGGGCGGGTGACCCCCAACGCCTTCAACGTGCAGCCGGTCAGCGTCTGGAAGGTCTTCCCCGACGGGCGCCCCGACGAGCTGGTGCGCGGGGTGGACCTGATCGGCACGCCGCTGACGACCTTCGAGCGCATCCTGGCGGCCAGCGACCAGGTGGACGTCTTCAACGGCTCCTGCGGGGCCGAGAGCGGCTGGGTGCCGGTCGCGGCGGTGGCGCCAGATCTGCTGGTCGCCGAGGTCGAGGTCCAGCGCAAGGAGAAGGCCCACGATCGACCGCCGCTGCTGCCGCCGCCGCTGCCGGCCACCACCAAGGCCGAGGTGCGCTGATGTGGACCCTCCTCCTGCTCGGCGTGGCGCTCGCCTCTCCCTCCAGCTCGGTGCTGGTCCAGGCCGCAGAGGCCGAGCTGGCCCGCGCCACGGATCTGCGCCTGCCGGACTCTCCTCCGCCCTACCTGCTCAGCTACGAGCTGCTCGACGGCCAGGTCGCCAGCGTCGAGGCCTCCTTCGGGGCGCTGACCAGCACGGACCAGGGGCCCTACCGGGTGCTGCGGGTCGAGGTGCGGGTGGGCGACTACGCCCTGGACAACGGCAACTTCGAGGGCAGCTTCGGCGAGCGCTCCGGAACCACCCAGCGCCTGCTGCCGGACGAGGACGATGTGCTGGCGCTGCGCCGGGAGATCTGGCTGGCGACGGACGAGGCCTACAAGGGCGCCACCGAGCAGCTCTCGGGCAAGCTGGCGGCGCGGGAGGGCAGCACCCGCAGCTTCGGGCCGGATCTGTACCGGGTGGAGCCCCTGGTCACCGAGCCGGTGGAGTGGGGCGAGGTTCCGGCCGAGCCGCTGGAAGAGCTGGTGCGCGAGCTCTCGGGGCGGCTGGTGGGCCGCGGCCTGGAGGAGGGTCGGGCCAGCGCCCGCGCCTGGCAGGGAGCGCGGCTGCTGATCAGCAGCGAGGGGCACCGGGCCTGGATCCCGACCGGCTACGCGGTGGTGCGGGTAGAGGCGGTGACCCGGGCCGAGGACGGAGCCCGGCTGCGGGATGTGCGCTCCTGGGTGGTGCGCGACGCGGCCAGCCTGCCCGAGCGTGAGCAGATGGGGGCCGAGGTCGACGCGATGGTCGACTGGCTGGTGGGCCTGCAGACGGCGCCGGTGGAGGGGGACTACCTTGGCCCCGTGCTCTTCGAGGGCCCGGCCGCCCTCGAGCTGTTCCGGCAGCTCCTGGCGGCGGAGATCTCCGGCACGCCGCCGATGGAGCTGCCCCCCGAGGACGTCGGCGAGGGCGGGCAGGTGCCGACGGCGCGCATCGGGCGGCGGCTGCTGCCGCTGGGCTGGAGCGTGGTCGACGATCCGGCCCGGGCCGAGGAGGAGGGCCTCGCCGGGGGCTATACGGTGGACTTTGAGGGGGTGCCGGCTCAGCGGGTCGAGCTGGTCGAGGACGGGGTGGTCCGCCGCCTGCTGATGAGCCGGGTGCCGCGGCAGGGGATGGAGGGCAGCACCGGCCACGGGCGCTCCCTGGGCAGCAACCGGCGCGAGGCGATGCCGGCGGCGGTGCGGATCGAGCCGGCCCGGCCGAAGGGCGAAGGGCGCCTGCAGAAGAAGGGCCTGCGGCTGGCTCGGCCGACGCTTCAGCCCTACCTGCTGGTGGTCGAGGAGATGGAGCCACCGGCGGTCTCCGAGGACTTCCAGGTGGCCTTCTCGGGCGAGGGCCCTCTGCCGGGCCTGACGCGGCCCACCCGCGCCTGGCGGCTGTACCCGGACGGGCGGCGGGAGCCGGTGCGCGGCCTCTCCTTCGTCGGCGTCGACCGCCGGGTGCTGCGCGACATCGTGCTGGCCGGGCGGACGGAGGATCCGGTCGGCGTGATGGACGCGGCCCCGGGCTCGCAGCGCTTCGGGATCGGCACGCTGGGCGGCTTGCCGGCGAGCTGGGCGGTGCCGGCGGTCCTGATCGGCGAGCTGGAGCTCTCGGGCTCGCCCGGGCGCGAGCAGCGGGTCCTGAAGATGCCCTGAGCGGGGCTGTCGAAGATTTTTTGTCGAAAGGTGCAGATCGCCGATCACAATCGCGCGGCCTCGTCCCATCGGGTCTAGCCGAGATGGTGCATCCCATAGCGGGAACCATGAGGAGGCAGGCGCCGTGACAAGTCTTCATTCCCTGAGATCGCTCCGTTCGCTGCAGGCCTGCGGCGACCGGGACCTTCAGGCCTTCATCCGCCACGCGACGACGACCGACTTCCGGACCGAGACGGTGATCATCGCCCAGGGCCAGCCCGCGGTCGGGGCCTTCTTGATCGTCTCCGGGCGCTGCCGGGCCGAGGTCCAGCGCGGCGACCGCCGGATGGTGCTGGGCAGCCTGGGCCCCGGTGATCTGTTCGGTGAGCTGGGCCTGTACGCCTGCGGCCAGAAGCGCACGGCGACGGTCGTCGCGGAAGAGGACGTCAGCGCGCTGCTGATCCTGCCCGACGCCCTCAACCAGGAGGCGCTGCGGCCGGTGATCGACGAGCTGGAGCGGCGCGCGATGGCCAGCGTGGCCGATCGGATCCGCCGCAGCGCGGCCAAGGCCCGGCGCTTCTCGGACGAGGACGAGGACGACGATCCCTCGGCCTCCTGGGTCGCCAGCGTGATGACCTCGCTGCGGCGGCTGGTCGGAGGTTGAGATGGCGCCGGACCTGAGGCTCAACCGAGCCCTGCACGAGCTCCTCACCCGCTTCAAGGCCTGCCCGGTCGACGTGGCCGAGCTCCGGGCCCTGCTCCAGCCCCTCCCCCGCGAGGAGTTCCCGATCGGCGCCTCGATCTACCGGGAGGGAGAGCCCTCGGAGTGCCTGCACCTGCTGCTGGATGGCACGGTGCGGGTCAGCGCGGGGAGCCAGAAGACCGTGCTGACGACCATCAGCGCGCCGACCGTCCTCGGGCACCTGGGGGTGCTGACCGGCCTGCCGCGCAGCGCCTCGATCGACACGGTCAGCCCGGCGGTCCTCATCCGGATCGGCCAGGCGCAGGTCAGGGAGCTCAGCGCCGGATCGGGGGCGGGAAACCAGGCCTTCCGGCGCCTGATGCTGGCGACCATGGGTGGCCTGATGTCCGACACCAACCAGCAGCTCCAGGAGCTGGTGACCGAGTACGGCGAGTCCATCCCCAGGGGAGCGGCCCGCCTGCAGGGCGAGGAGCCGCCCCGGCCGCCCAAGGGTGGCGGGCGCTCGGGGGTGCCGGCCTCGCCCGGGCACGCCGCGGATCGGCTCAGCTCGGGCTTCGACCCCGATCTGCTGGACGAGCTGGAGAACATCCGCCTGGTCCAGACCGAGGACGACCGGCGCCACAAGTACAAGCGCTGAGCGCCGGGACCGCCTCAGCCCAGGCGGTGGTTGTGGGCCAGCCGGGTGTACTTGGCGGCCAGGGCCCGGTTGAAGGCCTCGTTGTCCGGCGGCAGGCTCTTCACCACCTGGCCGGGCATGCCCAGCACCAGGCTGCGGGCGGGCACCTCGCGGCCGGCAGGCACCAGGGCGCCCGCGCCGATCACGCTGCCGGGTCCGATGCGGCAGCCGTCCAGCAGGGTGGCCTGGATGCCGACCAGGCAGGCGTCGCCGATGGTGCAGCCGTGCAGTACCGCCCGATGCCCGACGACCACGTCCTCGCCCAGGATCGTGGGGTCCTCGTCCCCCAGGTGGACGACGGTCCCGTCCTGCAGGTTGCTGCGCGCGCCGACGCGGATCTCGGCGATGTCGGCGCGCAGGACGCAGCCGGGCCAGACGCTGGCCTGCGGCCCCAGGTGGACCCGGCCGATCAGCATGGCGCCGGGGGCCACGTAGGCGTCCTCGGCGACCTGGGGCACGAAGCCGAGGTAGCGCTGGAAGAGGGCCCCGGGGAAGCGCCGCCGGAGGGTGGCCAGGGCGGCGTCGAGGGCGGCCAGGTCCGGCGGCGGGTGGCTGACCGTGACGACGCTGTCGGGGATGGTGCGCACAGCCATGCGGGGGCTCCGAGCCGGGAGGAGGGGTGCGCTTTACCATGGCGGGTCCCCGGGGCTATGGTGGGCGCCAACGGACCCTGGAGAGGCGATGATCCTGCGCGGCTTGACCCTTACGGTTGTCTCCTTCGGCCTGAGCCTGCTCTCGGGCTGCTGCACGGGCGAGGTCTGCGCCTGCGAGGCGGCCTTCGAGGACGTCGAGGTCCAGGGCGCGGTCGACACGGAAGAGCTGCAGGCGGTGGTCGAGGCCGAGGGCGTCGAGAGCTACCTCTGGCTGGAGTGCGAGCCGGTCTGCATGTACGTCTTCCAGCGGGATGTCCGCGGTCCGGACGCCGCGCCGCGGGAGTGCTCGGTCACCTACGAGGCCAACGGCGAGGGCGCCGTGGTGGACTGCCTGGTGCGGAGCTGGGGCCAGTGCTGAGCCCTCAGGGCTTCAGGGCGTTGGCCAGGGCGATCTCCCGGTAGTCCAGCGCCATCGGGCGCAGGCTGCGGGCCTTGGTGTCGAGATCGACCTCGGCGAGGCCGAAGCGCATCGCCATGCCGTGGTTCCACTCGTAGTTGTCGATCAGCGACCAGACGTAGTAGCCGCGCACATCGGCGCCCTGGTCGATCGCGTCGGCCAGGGCGTGCAGGTGGGGCAGCAGGAAGGCGCCGGTCGGATCGCCCTCCCAGTCGCTGGTGCCGTTCTCGGTGATGTAGATCGGCAGCCCGTACTCGCCCGCCAGTCCGGCGACCTCGCCCAGGCCCTCGGGGTAGCTGTCCCAGAAGCTGCCGACGGGCAGGAAGTCGAAGAGCGGGCTCTGCTGGAAGATCTGCACGCCCAGGCCGTCGACGGTGATCCGGGTGTAGTAGTTGATGCCGATGAAGTCCGTGCGGCCGATCAGATCGGCCCGGATCTCGTCGACCTCGCCGTCCAGATCGGGATCCCAGTGCCCCAGGATCGTCCCGTCGAGGAAGAGCCGGTTGTAGAGGTACTCGAAGTGCTCGACGGACTGCACGTCCTCGGGATCCTCGGGATCCAGGGGGACGGCGGCGGCGAGGTTGGGGGCGGCGCCGACCATGGCCGTGTCGTCGTAGGCGTGCACCGCGTCGTACATCGCCGCGTGGGCCTCGATCTGGGCCAGCATCACCTGGAAGGCGGCCTCGGGGTTGATCACCCCGGGCGGGTTGGTGCGGTCCTCGGTCTGGAGCAGGTAGCCGGAGAGCACCACCGCCAGCGGCTCGTTGAGGGTGACCCAGATGTCGACGAGGTCCCCGAGCTCGCGCGCCGCGAAGCCCGAGTAGAGGGCGATGTGCCGCAGCATGCGCTCGCGGTCCACCCAGCCCTTGTCCTCGCAGGCGTCGAGGTCGTCGTGGCAGCCCTTGGCGTCGTGCAGCCAGGTGGGGATGGTGTAGTGGTTCAGCGTCAGCATCGGCTCCAGGCCGGCCTCGCGCATCGCCGAGAGGCGCAGGCGGTAGGCCTCCAGCGCCTCGGCGTCGACGAAGGCGGCCAGCTCCTCGACCGTCTGCACCTCGCCTGGATCCTGGGGGAAGAGGCGGCTCCACTCCAGGCTGGTCCGCAGGCTGCCGAGGGAGAGCTCCTGCGCCGCCATCGCGAAGTCCTGCTCGAACAGCTCCCAGTGGCCGGGGCCCTGTGAGAGGGGCTCGCCGCTGAGGTAGTTGCTGCTCTGGGCGACGAGCTCGGGGTCGGTCACCCAGACATACCAGTCGCTGCCGCGATCCTCACACTGCTCGGCCGGCAGGCTGGGGCAGCCCGGGTCGACCTGGAAGCCGGCCATCGAGGCCCCCCAGAGGAAACCATCCGGGAAGGCGCGGCCCTCGTCGGTGGGGTCGGGGTCGGGAGCGCAGGCCAGCAGGAGCAGGATCACGGAGACCTCGTTTGGTTCGAACCCTGTACCCACTCCCGCACCACCGGCCACACCTCGGCGTCGAGCAGGATGAGGGTCCGGACGGTGGCGCCCTGGAGCCGGGCTAGTTCGTCCAGCCCGCCTGAGGGGAGGGAGGCCATGGGGACATCATGAGCGAGCCCCATGGTACCTTCTCCCCCCCTCACCCGGAGCGCCCTTGTCCAGTCCTCGCCTCGCCCTGCACTGGCAGATCCTGATCGGGATGGCCGCTGGGATGGTGGTCGGCCTGCTGGTCAACGCCTTCCAGGGGCCCCTGGACGCCGCCCGCCTCGCCAGCCCCCTGCTCGACGACGCGGCCGGCTTCGCCTCCAACGCCAACGCCTTCGTCGGCGACATGTTCTTGCGCTGCCTGCGCTTCATCGCCGTGCCGGTCGTGCTCTTCAGCCTGGTGGTCGGGGCCAGCAGCCTCAACGACCTGCGCAAGCTGTCCCGGATCGGCACCCGGACGGTGCTGCTCTACCTGTCGACCACGGCGGCGGCGATCAGCACCGGGCTGCTGCTGGCCAACATCGTCCGGCCGGGCAGCTTCCTGCCCGCCGAGCTGCGCGACCGGCTGGCCAGCGAGGTGCCCGCCGGGGTGGCCGAGAAGGTCGGGGGGGCCGCGCCCAGCGCCTGGTCTACCCTGCTGGACCTCGTCCCCATCAACCCGTTCGAGGCCATCGCCGACGGCAACATGCTCCAGGTGGTCGTCACGGCCCTGGCCATCGGCGGGGCCCTGACCCTGGTGCGCGAGGAGCTCTCCCGGCCGGTCATCCAGGCGGCCGAGGGCCTGACGGAGGCCATCATCAAGCTGGTCGAGGCGGTGATGAAGCTGGCCCCGCTGGCGGTCTTCTGCCTGCTGGCCAAGGTCATGGCCGGGATGGGGCTGGAGGTGCTGGGGGCCCTGGCGGTCTACACCGTCACGGTCATCGTCGGCCTGGCGATCATGACCTTCGGGGTCTACCCCACGATCCTGCGCGCCCTGGCGGGCATCGGCCCCCGGCGCTTCTTCGAGGCCATCGCCCCGGCGCAGCTGCTCGCCTTCAGCAGCAGCAGCAGCGCGGCGACCCTGCCGGTCACGATGGACTGCGTCGAGAAGCGCCTGGGCGTCGGCGAGGAGGTCACCGCCTTCGTCGTGCCGCTCGGCGCCACCATCAACATGGACGGCACCGCCCTCTACCAGGGCGTCGCCGCCGTCTTCATCGCCCAGCTCTTCGGCGTGCCGCTCGACCTGGAGGACCAGCTCACCATCGTCCTGACCGCGACCCTGGCCAGCATCGGCACCGCCGGCGTGCCCGGCGTCGGGCTGATCATGCTGGTCATCGTCCTGCAGAGCGTCGGCATGGACGAGGAGGTCATGAAGGGCGGCATCGCCATCATCTTCGGCGTCGACCGGCTGCTGGACATGTGCCGGACGACGACCAACGTCACCGGAGACGCCATGGTCGCCGCCGTGGTGGGCGCCCGGGAGGGCGACCTGCTGGACGAGGCCCAGGTGCGCGCGCGGCGGGTGGCCGAGGAGCTGGCGGGGCTGGACGAGAATCCCTGAGTGGACGTCATTTAACGTAGTCATTAAGTGTTCGTCACCCCACCGGACCACCCCACCATGACCGACCTCGACGCCACCTTCGCCGCGCTCGCCGACCCCACCCGTCGCGCGATCCTCGCGCGCCTGGCCTGTGGCGACGCCTCGGTGATGGAGCTCGCGGCGCCCTTCGACATGAGCCTGCCGGCGATCTCGCGGCACCTCAAGGTGCTGGAGCGCGCGGGGCTGATCACCCGCGGGCGTGACGCGAAACGAAGGCCCGCCAGCCTGCGTGCCGAGGCGCTGGACGAGGTGGCCCGCTGGGCCGAGCACACGAAGCGAGCCTGGGAGGCGCGCTTCGATCGACTGGACGAGTACCTCAAGCAGGAGAACGACGATGGCACGAGCGATTGAGACCTGGGAGATGGAGCGCGAGATCGTGCTCACACGGGTGTTCGACGCGCCTCGCGAGCGTGTGTTTCGCGCCTGGACCGACCCCGATCGTATCGGCGCCTGGTTCGCGCCCAAAGGATTCGCCTGCCGGGTCCGGCAGGCGGACGTCCGCGTCGGCGGGATGCTGCGCTTCGACTTCGTCGGGGATGAAGGCCTGATCTACGACAACCGCATCACCTACCTCGAGATCACCTCGCCCAGCCGGATCGTCTTCGACCACGGCGCGGACAAGGACGACGATCCGGGCCAGTTCCGCGTCACCTTGCTGTTCGACGCCCAGAGCAACGGCAAGACCGTGCTGACCCTGCGTCAGCTCCACCCCACCAAGGAGCAGCGCGACGGCGGGATTGGCTTCGGCGCGGTCGAGATCGGCAACGGGACGATGGACAAGCTCGCCGAGTACCTGCGCGCGGAGTGAGGCGGGCCGTCCCTCCGGCTCAGCGCGCCAGGAGCCGCCGGGCCACGCTGGCGACGCTCTTGTCGGGATCCTGCGCCATCGCCTGGACCTGCGTCAGGCTGACCGCCCGCGCGCTGTCCAGCCGCTCCAGCGCCCGCAGGGCCTTCATCCGCACGCGCGCCTCGGGGTCGGACAGGCCGCCGACCGCGGTGTCCCAGAGGTCGGCGAGCCCCAGCCAACCGATGGCCTGCATCGCGGCGGCCCGGACCTCGTAGTCGGAGTCGCTGCTGCCGCGCAGGACGAGGTCGGCCCGCGCCGCGCCGTCCGCGCGCCCGGCCAGCACCTGCAAGGCGGTGGCCCGCACCCGGCCGGACTCGTCCTCCATCGCCTCGGCCAGACCGGCCAGGGCCAGCCCGGGCTCGGCCTTGCCGAGCACGTCGAGGAGCGCGGCCCGCGCCTCGGGCACGGGCTCGTCTCGGAAGAGGCCGATGACCGCCTCGGCCTCGACCCCTCCGGCCAGCACGGCGGCCTGGGTGAGGCCCCCTCGCCAGTGCTGGGGCACGCCGCCGCGGCGCAGGCGGTCGACCAGCACGACGCCGGCCACCGGGCCGTGGAAGTCGGGGCTGGTGAAGAGGGGGACCATGGTGCGGGAGAGCACGGGCTGGCCCTCCCAGGCCAGGGCGGCCTCGTCCGGTGCGCTGCGCCAGGCGAGGGCGACCCGGGCGTCGTGGCGCTCCTGCCAGGTGGGGGCCGAGAGGGCGGCCCGGTCGAGCTCGACGGTCGAGCGGGCGCTGAGCGCGTCGAGGTGGGGCGGGGCGGCCAGGGCGGCCAGGGTCAGCAGGGCGGTGATGAGCATCAGTCGACTCCAAGGAGATGATCGGCCTCGTCCCACCAGCTGGCGGTCGGGGTGCGCATGGTGTTGCTGCCGCAGTGAACCTCGCCCCAGTTGGCGTGGTAGGTGTTCCAGTCGTCGAGCCAGTGCGGGACGATGCCCGCGGGCAGCAGGGCCTCGATCTCGGCGACAAAGGGGTCGTCGGCGACGTCCACCCCGTCCTCGCGCAGGAAGGGGTCGGGCATGAAGGCGTGGAGCTCGCCGCCCATGGGGTAGACCGTCATGTTGGCGGTGCCGGGGATCAGCGCGAGCGCGGCGCCGCAGACCCGGCTCTGCTCGAAGAGGGCCGGGATGCGCAGGATGTCGGCCTCGTCCAGGTCGAGCTCCTCGATCATGATCTCGAGGGCGGGCTCGATGTTCTCGGCCTGCATGTCCTCGTTCTCGCGCTGCATGGCCGAGTCGGCCTGCATGTCGCCGACGGTGCGGTAGCCGTGGGTGCTGCGGTACTTGGAGAGGGAGGTGTCGGGGTCCAGGCTCTCCAGGAATTCCCAGCCGAGGTCGGTGTCGGCGACGACCAGGACGAAGCCCTTGTCGCGGTCGGGGTCGGGCAGGAAGGTCATGAACTCGTCGACGTGGCCCACGCAGAGCCAACCCACGTCCAGCTCGAAGGGTTCCTGCACGGCCTGGTCCTCCAGGGCGGTGCGGAGGTCCAGGTGGGGCCGGGTGGTGCGGGTGTAGCCCCAGTAGACGCGGCCGTAGGGGTAGCTGACCCCGTCGACGGTGACCGGCGGGCTGATCTCCAGGTTGCCGAAGTAGTCCTGCGAGCTGGCCATGCCGCTGCCGTAGGTGACGACGGCGAGGCCGGGTCCGCCGAAGGTCTGGACGAGTCCGTCCAGATACTGTCCGCGGCTGGTGCGGATCGAGTCCAGGACCACGTCCAGGCGCAGGCCGGGGGCGGTGGCCGTGCCGTACTCGATCTCGTCCTGCAGCCAGACGTCGTAGTCGTAGGAGGCCGCCGGGTAGGACTCGAAGGCGCCGCCGAGGATCTCGGTGTAGCCGGCCAGCATCGCGGCGTTGCCGTAGGCCCCCGGGTAGCTCATCGCGTTCTGGAGCTCGCCGTCTTGCAGGTGGTGGTTGAGGATCAGCGGCGAGCTGCGCAGCGCCAGCTCCCAAGCGCCGACGCCCTCGATCGAGAGGTCGAGCAGGGCCTCGACGCGGAAGGTGGAGAACTCCACCCGCAGGTCGAGGCCGTCCAGCGGACCCTCGATGCGGGCGCTGGGGGAGCCGGAGTCCAGCAGCAGGGCGCCATCCCGCCAGACGCGGACGCTGGAGGTGTCGCCGGAGAGGCGCAGCTCGAGCGCCTCGCCTGCGCCGAGGGCCGGCAGGGTCAGGACGGAGAGGTCGTCCTCGGCGCTGCTGACGCGGGTCTGGCTCCAGTCGGCCCGGTCGTCCTCGTCGTCGTCGTCGAGGTTGGGGATGCCGAGCACCGGGCCCTCCAGGCCGTCCCAGGGGTGCAGGCCGCTGGTGCCGCCGTCGCCGCTGGTGCCGCCGTCGCCGCTGGTGCCGCCGTCGCCGCTCGTACCGCCACCGTCGCCGCTCGTACCGCCACCGTCGCCGCTCGTACCCCCACCGTCGCCGCTCGTACCCCCGCCGTCGGCGGTGGTCTCTCCGCCGTCGCCGCTGGTGCCGCCGTCGCTCAGCGTGCCTCCGCCGTCCTCCGGCGGGCCGGTGTCCTCACCCAGGGGTCCTTTCTCGCCCGCACAGGCCAGCACCAGGAGCAGCCAGGTCATCGGCTCAGTCCCCCATCAGGTGGCGGGCGTCTTCCCACCAGGAGCCGCCGGGGGTGCGCCGCGTGTTGCTGCCGCAGTGCACCTCTCCCCAGGCCGCGTGGTAGGTGCTCCAGTCGTCGAGCCAGTGGGCCTCGACGCCGCTGGGCAGCAGGTCCTCGATGATGGTGATCATCGGATCGCTGGAGAGATCGTCGTCGTCGGTGCGCAGGAAGGGGTCGGGGATGAAGGCCTTGACGGTGTCGCCGCTGGGGTAGACCGTCATGTTGGCCGTGCCCGGGATGAGCGAGAGCGAGTAGCCGCCGCAGAGGCGGTTGGCCTCGAAGAGGGCGGGGATGCGCACGATGTCGGCGTCGTCCAGGCCCAGCTCCTGCTTCATGATCTCGATGTTGGGCTCGATGTACTCGGCCTGCAGGTCCTGGTTGACCAGCAGCAGCTCATCGTCCTCGACCATCTGGCCGATCGTGTCGAAGCCGTGGGTGGGCCCGTAGCGGGGCAGCTCGGTCTCGGGGGCCATCTCGGAGATCAGGTCCCAGCCGAGCGCGGTGTCGGTGACCCACATCACGAAGCCCTTGTCGCTGTCGGGGTCGGGCAGGAAGGTGATGAACTCGTCGACATGACCGACGCAGAGCCAGCTGACGTCGAGCTCGAAGGGGCGCTGGACCTGCTGGGACTCCAGCATGGTGCGCAGATCCTCGTGCGGGGCCAGGGTGCCGTTGCGGCCCCAGTAGGCGCGCCCGTAGGGGTAGTGGACCCCGTCGACGGTGACGGGCGGGCTGACCTCGAGGTTGCCGAAGTAGTCCTGGGAGGAGGAGCGCCCCTGGCCGTAGCCGATGACGGCGACGCCGGGCTCGGCCAGCTTGGGCGGCAGGGCGTCGAGGTACTGGCCGTTCTGCGAGCGGATGCTGTCCAGCACGAGGTCCATGTGCAGGCCGGGCGCGGTCTGCGTGGCGAACTCGATCTCGTCCTGGATCCAGACGTCGTAGCCGTAGCTGGCGACCTTCCAGCCATCGAAGGCGTCTCCCAGGCCGTCCTCGAAGCCCCTGATGAAGGCGGAGTTGCCACCGAAGCCGGTGTACTCCATCGCCATCTCGTACTCGCCCTGTTGCAGATGGTGGTTGAGGATGAGGGGGGCGGACTCCAGGCTGAGCGCCGCCTGGGCCAGGGGGCCGTCCTCGTCCTCGTGGCCGAGCGACAGCTCCAGGCCGGCCAGGACGCGGAAGTCGGAGAACTCGACGCGCAGCTCGCGGCCGGAGTCGGGGCCGCTGAGGGTGGCTTGCAGGGTGGAGGCGTCCAGCAGCAGCTCGTCGTCCAGCCAGACCCGGCTGCGCTCGGCGTCGCCGGTCAGGGTCAGGCTGAGGCTCTGGCCCTCGAGCAGGGCGGGGAGGCTGAGGCTGGCGAGGTCGTCGTCTCCGGCCACCTGGAGGTCCTCCCAGTCCATCACCTCGTTCTCGTCGTCGTCGTCGAGGTTGGCGATCCCGATGACCGCCTGGCCGTCCAGCGCTGCCCAGTCGGAGTCGACCGGCTCCTCGCGATAACAGGCGAGGCCGAGGGCCAGCATCAGCAGCGGGGACATGGGGCGCTCCGGGTTTGCGGCAGCTTAGCGCGCGAGGAGGCCCGTCGCGCTAGAGAGTGGAATGAGCCCCCGCTGCGAACGCTGTGACAAGCCCACCGGGATCTGTGTCTGTGACCGGGTCCGCCCGCGTGAGGTCCAGACCCGGGTGCTAGTCCTGCAACACCCTGAAGAGCCCGACTCGGTGCTGGGGACCGCCCGCCTGCTGGAGCTGGCCCTGCCCTCGCAGGTGCGGGTGGTCGTGGGGCAGAGCTGGGGCTCCCTCGCCGATGCGTGGGGTGAGCCCCTCGGCAACGAGGGCTGGGCCGTGCTCTGGCGCGGGCAGCTGCCTCGGGAGCTCAGTCCGGAGGAGGACGCCGCCGCCTTCCTCAGCCTGGACCGCGCGGGTCGTCGGAGCCCGACGGTCTGGCAGGGCGTGGTCGTGCTGGACGGGACCTGGGCCCAGGCTCGGAGCCTGTGGTGGCGCAACCCCTGGCTGCTGCGGCTGGGCAGGATCCTGCTGCGCCCGAAAGAGCCCTCGATCTACGGCAAGGTCCGCCGCGAGCCGCGGCCCGAGGCGGTCTCGACCTTGGAGGCGGTGGCCGAGGTCCTGGCCTGGAACGGCGAGGGCGACGAGGTGCGCGCCGAGCTGCGGGCCCTGATGCGCACGATGGTCCAGCGGGCCCGCGACACGGCACCCCCCGGGCTGGGCAAGCGACGCTGAGCTTGGCNNACCGCAAGCGGTTCCCCCCTGACCTGTCTCGTCGCAGTTGGACCTCCGGGCTACGCCCTCCCGGTCCAACCACTCCTCGACAGGTCACCCCCCTCCAGGCCGCGACCCGAGGGGGGCACCGCAAGCGGTTCCCCCCTGACGAATGCTCGGGAGGAGCAGTTCAGCGGGTCTGGCCGACCAGCAGGGTGTAGCCGGGGTGACCGCCGCTGGCCTGGACGGCGCGCATAAGGGACTCCTTGCTGTCCTGACCCTGGGCGGCGGCGAGCTCGGCCTTGGCCAGCCAGGCCTGAGGCGAGGTCGCGCTGATCTCGAGGGCGCGATCGACGGCCGGAGCGGCGAGGTCGAGCCGCCCGGTGGCCACCAGGAAGCGGGCCCAGGTTGCGTGCAGGTCGGCGTCCAGGGTGGCGCGGCCGAGGCGCTCGGCGAAGAGCGGGTCGGCGTCCTTGATGGCGAAGTCGGGGGCCATGCCGGCGGCCTTGGCGGCGATGGCGACGGCCAGCCAGGGGGCGAGGCTGTCGGGGCGGGCGGCCACGCGCTTGCGGGCGGTCTCCAGCGCGTCCTTGGGGCCGACCTGCTCGATCAGCGCCTGCACCCACATCGCGGCGACGGTGGCGTCGTGGGGCGCCATGTCCATCGCGGCGTGGAAGTTGATCATCGCGCTGTCCCAGTCGCCCTGGTTGGCGAAGAGGCGGCCCAAGCCGGCCTTGGCGAGCACGCTGGGGCCGAGCGCGAGGTGGTCGACCATGCGCCAGGGACCGTGGGCGTCCTCGACCCGGTCTTCCAGGATGAGCTGCGACCCGAGCACGGCGGGCAGGACCGGGTCCAGATCGGTGCGCTGGGCGGCGAGGGTGCTGAGCTCGGCGGTGCGGTTGGCGGCCAGCAGGGCGATGGCGAGCCGCCCGTCGGCGGCGAGGCAGGCGACGGACTGGGGCTGGAGCTCGGCGGCCTTCTGGTCGACCGGGTCCAGGTCGTCGTGGGCCTTCTGGAGGTCCTGGCGCTGCCAGGGGTCGTTGTCCCACCAGGCGTGGGCCAGGGTCGAGGCCCGCTCGTAGGAGGTGGCGGCGGCGGCGGTGTCGCCCATCGCCAGCTGCAGATCGCCCATGCCCAGCCAGGCGTCGCAGGCGTTGGGGGTGGTGGTGATGGCGACCTGGCGGGCCGTGATGGCCTGGTCCAGCTTGCCGGCGCTCTGCGCGGCCCCGGCCAGCTTGCCGTAGGCCCCGGCGCAGCGCTCCTCCGGGCTCTTCTCGGCCTCGTCGCCGGTGGGGACCTCGTCGGGGTCCAGGCACTTGTCCAGGGCGGCCTGGGCGCGCTCCAGGTTGGCGGCCCGGGGGTCGACCCGGATCTGCGTGGGGGCGGCCTTGAGCGCCATGGTGCCGGCGGGATCGACGGCGATGTCGAAGCCGCCCAGCAGGGAGGTGCCGACCCGGCCCAGGCGGGCGGGGGCGTCGCCGCTCGCGTCGAGCATCCGGTAGTTGGAGCTGGCCGTGACCATCGCGCTGCCCAGCTCGAGGCCGCCGACCTGGATCGGGGCCCAGGTCGAGCGCTTGTCGCCGGAGGTGGCGGTGGGGCCTTCCAGGACGATGGTGTGGGCCAGGTCGGTGCGGTCGCCGAAGCCCAGGTTCAAGGTGGCCTGCTGGCCGCCGACCGTGCCCTCGACCGCGGTCGGCCATGAGGCGAGCTCCAGCTTCTCCTTGCCGAACTTGATGGTGCGGGTCTCGCTGGAGGTGAAGGGGAGGCTGGTGCCGCCCACCTGGCCCAGCAGCTGAGCGCCCTGGCTGGCCGGGGCGAGGTGGACCTTGCCGGTGGAGGGGGTCACGGCCCAGGCGAGGCCGGTCGCCGGCAGCGAGAGCTGCACGCAGGCCCCGCCGGGCATCTTCTCGGCGATCGTCGCCGTGACGTCGGTCAGGGTGGCGTCGCCGATCTTCAGCGTCGGAATGGTGACGATCTCGATGTCGGCGCCGTTGAGCTTCGCGCCCTTGCGCTTGAGCTTCAGGCCGTCGGCCGCGCCCTCGGAGATGCTGCTGCTGAGGCCCTGGCTGGTCAGCTCGACCACGCAGGGGTCAGCGCCCTCGGCGTCGGAGGTGAGCCCCCAGACCAGCGGGCGCGCGTCGCTGCCGGCGAGCAGGTCGACCGTGACGACGCCGGCCAGGTCGGCGCTGCCGACGGGCTTCTCGATCTTGCCCTGGGTGCCGGCGAGGGCCACCGAGGGGAGCAGGGCGGGGAGGCTCAGGGCGAGGAGGGCGAGACTGCGCATGGCATCACTCCGAAGGGTGCGAGGGGCGGGGGCTAACGCCCCAATCCGGGCGGGGCCATGGGGGCTGTGTGGCGGGGCCCCCGGAGGCCGCTTGCCCTGGGGTGGCGCCGGACATACAGCTGCAAACCCGTCGTCCCCCTGGAGGCCCACATGCCCGCCATCTTCGATGTCCTCGCCCGCACCATCCTCGACAGCCGCGGCAACCCCACCGTCGAGGTCGAGGTGGTCCTCGAAGACGGCACCGTCGGCCGCGCCGCCGTGCCCAGCGGGGCCTCGACGGGCCGCCACGAGGCGGTCGAGCTCCGCGACGGGGCCAAGGGCCGCTGGGGCGGCAAGGGCGTCGACAAGGCCGTGACCAACGTCAAGCAGACCATCGGTCCCCAGCTGATCGGCCTGGACGCCCGCGATCAGCGCGCGATCGACCGCCTCATGATCGAGCTCGACGGCAGCCCCAACAAGGGCCGGCTCGGCGCCAA
>DDSR01000070.1:29202-29335 GCA_002343455.1 Deltaproteobacteria bacterium UBA2385
AGGAGTTCATGATCGCCCCGGTCGGCGCCCCGACCTTCAGCGAGGCCCTGCGCTGCGGGGCCGAGGTCTACCAGTCGCTCAAGGGCGTGCTCAAGGCCCGCTCGCTCTCGACGGCGGTCGGCGACGAGGGCGG
>DDSR01000070.1:29348-29615 GCA_002343455.1 Deltaproteobacteria bacterium UBA2385
GAGGCCATCGAGAAGGCCGGCTACCGGCTGGGCGCCGATGTGCGCCTCGCCCTGGATGTGGCCGCCACCGAGTTCCACGGGGAACGCGGCTACCGCTTCGAGGGCGAGGATCGGGACGCCGCAGGGATGATCGCCTGGTACGAGGCGATGGCGGCGAAGTACCCGCTCTTCAGCATCGAGGACGGCCTGGACGAGGACGACTGGGCGGGCTGGGCCGAGCTCACCACGCGCCTGGGTGGCCGCGTCCAGCTCGTCGGCGACGATCTC
>DDSR01000254.1:0-24524 GCA_002343455.1 Deltaproteobacteria bacterium UBA2385
TCTTGGGGGGCTTGGGGCCCTTGGGGGGCTGGGATGGCGGGAGGGGAGCGGTGGCGGTCCGAGGCGCCTGGGCCGGAGGGGCGGGCGCCGGACTGAGGCTACGAACCGCCGGAGGAGGGAGGGGCTGGGTGGCCAGAGGGGTGTGCAGGCGCTCGGTCGGGTCGGTGGGCCTCGGGCCGGGCCGATCGACCTGGGTGCGGTCCTGGCCCGTCTGGGTCGGCTGCGGTGTCGCGTGCGCCTGGACCCGCGGCGGAGCTGTGGGCTGTGGCGCGCTGGGGGGAGCGGCGGGCACCGGATCGGCGAAGGGGTCGTCGAAGCGCACTCCCTCGTTGCGCATCCGGTCGACCAGCCCCGGCGGGTAGGAGATGGCCAGCCCGCGCCCACATCCTTCGCATTGCACCTCGCTCCCCGGCATCGGGTAGGGCTGGGCCAACCGACGGACCGTGCTGCAGTGGGGGCAGTTGATCTTCAGCGCCATTCAAGCGTTCCGAGGGCTGGGGCCCATCTCCTGGGCCCGGCGAGGCCCCTGCATATCCAGGGATGGCTTCACCTGCGGGAGGGGCAGGGCTGGTCAGTGGCCCTTTGCGGCTGTAGGGTTGATCACAAGCCACGCTGCGTCGGCTGGCGGTTCGTGCCGAGCCGCTGGGACGCGGGGAGGGATCCGAATGTCGCAGCTCCTCAAGCACCTCGTGGCCGTGGGCATCGCGGTGCCCCTGGGGGTGGGCGGTTACCACCTCGGCACGACGGTCCTGCACCGGGAGGGTGGCCCCATCGCCGGCGTCGCGGGCGCGGCGGATCGCTCCTTCGTCCGGGCGCCCTACCGCCTGGGCGCGCTGCCCGTCCTGGAGCGGGACATCTACTGGCTCGAGAGCCGCTACGTCGAGCGCCACCGGCTGGTGCCGCAGGAGATGTTCGAGGGCGCGCTGAACCGGGTCGAGCGCCAGGTGGCCGAGGTGATGGTCGAGCACGACGTGGTGGGCAAGCGCGTCCACCTCTCCATCGGCGAGCACAGCTCCACCCTCTCCACCCAGCCGCTGAACAACCTCCAGGACCTCTCCGCCCGGCTGCGCGAGGTCGCGGTGCTGCTGGACCGGCACCTCGATCCCGAGGTGGACCGGCGCGAGGTCGAGTACGACCTGATCAACGGGGCGCTGGCCTCGCTGGACCCCCACACCCTGCTGATGCCCCCCGCCGCCGCCGAGGACATGAACGTCGACAACAAGGGCGAGTTCGGCGGGCTCGGCATCGAGATCATCGAGCGCCAGGGTCAGCTGATCATCAAGCAGCCGATCGCCGACACCCCCGCCTCTCGGGCCGGGCTGAAGGCCCAGGACCACATCGTCCGCATCGAAGAGGAGTCCACGATCAACATGGACCTGACCGACGCGGTGGGCAAGCTGCGCGGCAAGCCCGGTGATCCGGTGACGATCATGGTGATGCGCAAGGGCTTCTCCGAGCCTCGCCCCTTCACCATCATCCGGGACGTCATCAAGGTCAACCCCGTCGAGGGCGAGCTGCTCGAGGGCAACGTCGGCTACGTGCGCATCAAGCAATTCAACATGCGCGCCAGCAAGGACCTCTCCGACCTGATCTCCCGCCTCCAGCGCGAGGCGGACGGCCCGCTGCAGGGGCTGGTCCTGGACCTGCGAAACAACCCGGGCGGCTACCTCTCCGAGGCGGTCGACGTCGCGGACCACTTCCTCGACGACGGCTCGATCGTCATCACGGTGGACGGCGGCACCGGCCGCCGCGAAGAGCAGAAGGCCAAGCGCGCCGCGGGCAACGAGGACTACCCCATCGCCGTGCTGGTCAACGGCAACAGCGCCAGCGCCTCGGAGATCGTCGCGGGGGCGCTGAAGAACCGCGACCGGGCCGTGATCATCGGCGAGCGCACCTTCGGCAAGGGCTCGGTCCAGAACCTCTACGACCACGACGACGGCAGCCGCCTGAAGCTCACGGTGGCCCGCTACCTGACGCCGGGGGACCGCAACATCCAGGCCGTCGGGGTGGCCCCGGACATCCTGCTTCGACCCGCGGTCGTCCGCCCGGCCGATCCGGAAGCCAAGGAGACCGAGCCGCTGGCCTCGCTGTACTTCCGCGAGTGGATCGACCGCGAAGAGGCGCTGGACAACGTGCTTCGGGCCGACGGTCCACTGGACGCGGAGCCGGCCTTCGATCTACGCTTCTTGCGGGCGACCGACGACGACGAGCCGGACTCCAGCGCGAAGCGGGACTGGGAGGTGCTCTTCGCCCGGGACGTCCTGGTCTCGGCCGATGGAAGCCGCCGCCCGGACGTCCTGACCTCGGCGGGGGCGATCGTGGAGCAGCGCCGGGCTCAGGAAGAAGCCCGCATCGAGCAGGCCTTTCAGCGGATCGACATCGACTGGCAGGCGGGGCCTTCGGCCGGAACGCCCAGCGTCGAGGTGCGGATCGAGGCGGGCGAAGGCGGCGCGCTTCACGCCGGAAAGGCAGACCAGGTCAACCTGATCGCCACCAACACCGGGACGGAGACGGTCCGGCGGCTGTCGGTGCTGACCCGCTCGGAAAACCCCTACCTGGACCACCGCGAGGTCTACTTCGGTCAGCTCGCCCCCGGAGAGTCAGCCCAGGGCTCCTTCCGCGTCCAGGTGGTCGACGGGTACCCCGCCGAGCAGGTCCCCGTCGAGGTCGAGCTGCGCAGCCCGGACAGCCCCTCGCTCGCCCACATCGACGTCCCCCTGCGGACCGAGGGCCGGCCCTTGCCCGCGCTCGCCTACGAGATCCAGGTGCTGGACGACGGCAGCGCCGGCAGCCAGGGCAACGGCGACGGCCTCCCGCAGGCCGGCGAGCGGCTCGCCCTCTCCATCCGCCTGAAGAACCAGGGGCAGGGCGCGACCGCCGACGCCTTCGCGCGCCTGCGCAACCGATCGGGCAAGGGGCTGGACATCGACAAGGGCAGCCTGCGTCCGGGCGAGGTGGTGCCCGACGACAGCGCCGCCTGCAAGGCCGACGAGGCCGCCTGTCCGCGCACCTTGCTGGCGGGTCAGGAGTGGTCCGGGGCCTTCCTCTTCGAGCTGCGCGAGCTGCCGACCGACGGGGCCTGGACGCTGGAGCTCCAGATCGGGGACAACCGGGCCCACGACTACGCCGCGGTGCAGCGGGCGGGCTTCTCGGAGTACTTCCAGCAGGTCGAGACGATCCGGCTCTCGCCCGACCAGCCCCTGCCCCAGGGCTCGCGAGCGCCGCCCGAGATCCAGATCTCTCGCGCCCCCGAGATCGAGGTGCTCGACTCTCGGGTGGTGCTCAGCGGGATGGTCAGCGACGACGTAGGCGTCCGGGACGTGATGGTCTTCCACGGCGAGGACAAGGTCTTCTACCAGGGTGGCCGGGCCGGCAGCCCAGGGACCCCCTTCACGGTCGATCGCAACCTCGACCCGGGGGCCAACCTCTTCGTGGTCCTGGCCCGGGACGTGGACGGCTTCACCTCGACCCGGAGCCTGACGGTCTGGCATCCCGAGCCCGACGCCCAGGCGCTGCGACCCTGAGGGCTCAGGCCCTGCGCAGCAGCGAGCGCAGCTCCAGGCGGAGGCGGTCGACGTCCTCGTCGTGGAAGGCCTCCTGGGGCCGCATCCGAGCCTGGCGCAGCCGCAGGCCCAGGGTGATCGAGGTGCGGACGTAGGCCGTCCGGTCGACCATCGGCGGGCACCAGGCGCGCCCGGAGCGGCGCAGGGGGCTGACCAGGATCGGGACGTGGGCGAGGGGCAGGGTGCCGCGCTCGGCCTCCTGCCGCAGCTCGCGAGAGATCGAGCGGCGCTCGGCCAGCAAGGCGACCTGGAAGACGAGGAAGACCCCCAGCGCCTCCAGCGGCATCAGGACCAGGTTCAGGTTCCAGGTCCAGCTCGGCCCGATGCCGGCCCCCCCCATGGTGACGAGGCCGTTGAAGGCGGCGTGCATGGCCATCGCCACCAGCAGCCCGGAGGGGATCACCAGCAGGCGGACCGGGGTCCCCCGAAAGCGCGAGAAGCCCAGGCCCGCCCCCAGGACCGCCGAGGCCGAGGCGTGCAGGACGGCGCTGTAGCAGGTGCGCATCAGGACGGTCTGTCCCCAGGCCATCAGCCCCTGCATGGGGTCGTAGGAGGCCAGCGAGGCGACCTGCCAGAAGTAGAGCAGGTTCTCGGTCATGGCGAAGCCCAGCCCGGTGGCTGCCCCGTAGACGAAGCCGTCGACGGTGTTGTCGAAGTGGCGGCTCATCCAGATCAGGGGCAGGATCAGCGCCTTGGCGGGCTCTTCGACCAGGGGGGCGACCACGACGGGCGTCCAGCGGCCTGCCAGCTCGGCCCCGAAGGCGGCCGCCAGGGCCAGGCTGGCGCCGCTGTTGAGCAGCAGGGAGATCAGCGTCGCCCCGAAGGCCCCCCAGAGGAAGGTCAGGCCCAGGACCCAGACCGGCTCGCGTTCGTGGCGGTCCAGCCACCACAAGGCGGTGACCAGCCCGAGCAGCGGGATGATCGCGCAGGCGACGGAGAGCAGGGCCAGCAGGAAGTGGAGGGCGGGCATCGAGAGCCTCTTTGCGCACGTTCGGGAATGGGGTATTCCAACCGCGTCCGGTCGGGTGGGGCAGAACGCCACATCCAGGCCTGGGAGGACGTCCCGATGAGCATTCTAAACCGCATCAAGCGAAAGCTCCCCGTGGTCGGCGGCTCAGCCCCTCCGCCGTCCTCCACCCCTGGCGTGGCCTCGGCCCGCCCCCAGCCTGCGGCTCCGACCTGGAGCCCCCCCGAAGAAGAACAGGAGTCCAATGTGCGTGCCGGTCGTCCCGTCCCCGAGTTCCTCGCCGAGTTCGTCAAGAGCAGCCCCGTCGTCCTCTTCATGAAGGGCTCCCCGAACAACCCGATGTGCGGCTTCAGCGCCAACGCCGCCGGCATCCTCCGCAACTACGACGTCGCCGTGGCGTCCTTCGACGTGCTCTCCGACGCGGCCGTCCGCGACGGGATCAAGCAGTTCAGCCAGTGGCCGACCATCCCGCAGGTCTATGTGGGCGGTGAGTTCATCGGCGGATCGGACATCCTGATGCAGATGCACCAGTCCGGCGAGCTGCGCGAGATGATCGACCAGGCCCGCTCCGCTCAGGGCGCCTGAGCGTCGATGTCCAGGGCGTAGTCGGCCTGGGCCATCAGGATCGGATCGTGGGTGCTGGCCAGGATGGTCGCACCCCGGTCGGCCAGCTGCCGTAGGACCTGGGCGATGCGTGAGCCCTCTCGCGGGTGAAGTCCGGCCGTAGGCGCGTCCAGCAGGAAGATGCGCCCCGCCAGCGCCTGGCTGCGGTTGGCGTTGCCGCGAGCCAGCTCTCGGGCGAGGCGCAGCCGCTGGCGCTCGCCGCCGGAGAGGCTGCGGGTGGACTGCCCCAGGGGCAGGTGACCGAGTCCGACCGACTCGGCGGCGGCCAGGATCGGGCCCAGCACCCGATGCGCGCTGAAGAGCGCGGCGCAGCTCTGGAGGTCCAGGTCGAGCAGCTCGGGCAGCGTGCCCCCCTTGATGCGCACCCGCAGCAGCTCGGGGGTGAAACGACGGCCCTCGCAAGAGGGGCAGGGCTCGTCGGTGGCCTCCGCCAGCCCCTGCGCGTCCAGCCGGTCCTCTCGGCCCGCGTGGACCAGGCCGGAGCCCTCGCACTCCGGGCAGCGCCCACCCGGCCGGTCCAGGCGGAAGCTGGCCGCGTCGAACCCGGCCATGCGCGCCTGCCGGGTGGCGGCCAGCAGCTCCCGCAGGGGTGTCCAGGCTCCCAGCGAGGTGGCGACGATCGCGTGCGGGCTGCGGGTCGCGGTGCCCGCCTCGACCTGGAGGAGCTGCACGTCGCCGCCGAGGCCCTCCAGGGTGCTCAGGCCGGGGGGCAGGCCGGTCACGCCCGCCAGCCGCCCGGCGATGGCCGGGGCCAGGAGCTGGTGCAGCAGCCGGCTCTTGCCCGCTCCGGAGGGACCTCGCAGCACGCCCAGGCGGCCGGGCGGGAGGTGCAGCGGATCCAGGCCGAGGGCCTCCAGCGCGGGGCCTGACAGTCGCAGACCCTGCGGAGGGGGGGAGGGGAGGGCGGGCGCCTCGGGGACCGGGTCGAGCAGGCCGTCCGGCAGGTCGACGCCGGACCCCTGCCAGACCCGCGCGCCTCCGCTGCGCCCCGAGCCGGGCCCGAAGGCGATCAGCTGCCCGGCCCTCCGAGCCAGGGCGGGGTCGTGATCGAGCACCAGCACGGCTCGACCTCGGTCGGTCCAGCGCCCCAGGCATGACCGCACCCGCTGCGCAGCGAGGGGGTCGAGGTGGGCGAAGACGTCGTCGAGGATCAGCAGCGAGCCGGGCAGCTCCAGCGCCCCTGAGCGGGCGAGGCGCGCGCGGGCCAGCTCGCCAGAGGAGAGATCGCGGGCAAGCCGGCTGAGCGGGAGGGTGCCCAGCCCGAGCTCGCCCGCCAGTCCGGCGCGGCGAAGGAACAGGGCCCGGGCGCCCTCCAGTCGGCTGGGCGGTGAGGTGCGCTCGACGAGCTCGGTCAGCTCGTGCAGGGGGCGATCGAGCAGGCGGGCCCAGCTCAGCTCGGGGTGCGACCAGAACAGCGACGCCTGGACGGAGGCGCCACCGGGCCCGGGCAGCAGGTCGGCGGCCCGGATCCGGCGATGCGGGATGCCCGGATGCTGAGGGCACCAGGGTCGGTCGGACCAGCTGCGCTCCTGGGCATGGCCCGAGGGTTCGCCCGAGGGTTCGCCCGAGGGACCAGAGCGCTCGACCAGCAGGGTGCCGGCGCCCGCGGCCAGCGCGGTGCCGACGGCGTCCTCCAGCCGCTCTCGCTGGTCGGGGCCGACCCTCAGGCGGTCGATCACCAGGTCCAGATCGTGCGGAAGCCGGGCGTCGATCGACGGCAGGTCCTCCAGGCTGAAGGTCTGCCCGTCCAGGCGGACCCGCGAGAAACCCTGGCGGCGCACTTCGTCGAGCAGGCCGGCCAGGCCCTGGGTGCGCTGGCGCGCCAGCGGGGCCATCAGCGCGAGTCGGCTGCCGACCGGCAGGGCGCTGAGCTCGTCGACCATCGCCGCGGGGCTGTGGACGGGCAGGGCCCGGCCGCACTCGGGGCAGTGGGCCTGGACCCGGCTGAGGCCCACCGCGGCCAGCGGCGCGGCGAGGTCCAGCAGGTCGCCGAGGCAGCCTTCGCCTCGGACCGGCTCTGGCCCCAGGTAGAGGCAGAGGGGCAGCCCCTCGATCAGCTCGACCTGGGCTCCGGCCAGCGCCCGGGCGGCCTGCTCTTCAGCGCGGGCCTCACCGATGACCGCGGCGATCGTCCGGCGCGAGGCGGCGTGGATGGTGTCCCTGGCCAGCGACGACTTGCCCGACCCGCTGGGGCCGATGAAGGCGATCAGCCCGTCCAGGTGCAGATCGAGATCGATGCCGCGCAGGTTGTGGGTCCGCGCCCCGCGGATTCGAAGGAGGGCTCCGGCCACCAGGTCTCCAGCGCCCGCCCTATGCCAACGGAGCCGGCCCGGCGAGGCCCCAGCCCCCCCCGCTGTTTCCGGATAATGCGCCCTGCCCCAACGATGGGAGCGACCGTGCTGTTGCTGACCTTCCTCACCGGCGCAGGGCTCCTGCTCGCTGGCTTCCTCGGCTACGAACAGGTCCTGGTCCAGCACGGGGCGCAGCCCGGCGCCTGGTGCGTCGCGGAGGAGGCCTGCGCTGCGGCGATGCGGTCGCCGGGCGCGAGCCTGTCGGGCGTGCCGATCCCGGTCTGGTCGATGCCGCTGCTGGTGGTGGTGGCGGCGCTCCTGCCGGGTGCCCGGGGTAGCAGCCCTCGCGCCCTGCACGCCCGCGGGGGCATCCTCACCGTGGCGGCGCTGCTGGCGCTCCTGGGGGCGCTCTCGGTGGCCCTCACCCCCTCGCTCCTGCGCTGCCCTCCGCTGCTGCTGCTGGGTGTGCTGGTCCTGGGCCTCCTCGCCCAGTCGGCCCGGCTCAGCGCCGGTCGACCCGCCGTGCCGCAGGTCGAGGACTGGCTCCCGGCCCTGCTGGTCGGCCTGACCGTGCTGATGGGCGCAGGCTTCGCGGCTCGAATCCTGGACTTCCGGCTGACCCAGCAGGAGGAGAGGGCTCGCACCGAGCCCGCCCTGACCCTGCCCGCGGGCGCGCCCCTGGTGATGGAGCGGGTCTCGGCCGGCCGGGTGGCCGTCCCTCCCGTTCGCTCACCCGCGCCGATCGACGACCAGGATCCCTGGATCGGGGATCGAGACGCAGCGGTCACCGCGGTCGTCTTCCTGGACCTGCTGGACCCGGCCTCCCGCGACCTCGCCTGGGTCCTCTCCGTGCTGGAGCCTCGATACGAGGACCGGGTCCGCTTCGTGACCAAGCACCTGCCCATGGACGCGAGCTGTAACGAGAAGCGGCGTCGGACGCAGCACCCGCGCGGCTGTGAGGTCGCGGTGGCGCTGCAGTGCGCCCATGCCCAGCGCGGCTTCCGGGGGATGAGGCAGGCGATCCTCCGTGACCCGGGGGCGGTCGAGGACGAGGACCTCCGGAACCAGGCGGCGCGCTTGGGGCTCGACCTGGAGCAGTTCAACGCCTGCCTCTCCAGCAAGGAGGCGCTGCAGTCGGTCGAGGCGGATGTGGAGCAGGCGGGCAAGGGCAGCCTGGTGGATCCACCCTGGCTCTTCGTCGAGGGCCGCGTCCTGAGCGCCGGGGCCAGCGAGGCCGAGGTGGACGCCTTGCTGGCCGTGGCGCTGGGCGAGCGCCCCCTCGGGGAGGACGGCATGGCGGAGGCGTTCGTCGATCGGCCGGCATCCTCGCCGGTCCCCGAAGGTGCGGCGCCCATGGTGGCGGTCCCCGGCCACTCCGGGCTGTGGATCGACGCCGTCGAGGCCGCGCTCCAGGGCGAGGGAGGCGCCGTCGCGCGCTTCGGGGTGGCACCCTGGCCGGCGGACCTGGACCAGGCGCGGGGAGCCTGCGCGGCGGCCGGAAAGCGCCTCTGCACCCGCGCGGAGTGGGTGAGCGCCTGCCAGGGGGCGGCCCCGATCGACGACGACGGCGACGGCGACGCCTTCGACGATCTCTCCGAGGGGCGCACCTGGCCGTACGGCGACGGCCCCTCCCCGGGATGGTGCGCCTCGCAGCTCCCGATCGATCCGACGGGCGCCCGCTCGGCCTGTCGGACCCCCGAAGGGGCCTACGACCTGGCCGGCAACATGGCGGAGTGGGTCGAGGAGGGGATCCTGCTGGGCGGCAGCTCGGGAGAGGCCGGGCTGGCCCGCCGAGGCTGCGCCGCCGTCCAGGAGGTGCCGGGCCCAGGCTGGAGGGCCCAGACCACCGGCTTTCGCTGCTGCGCAGGCGAGGCCCGGGTCGAAGGGGAGGCCCGGGTCGAAGGGGAGGGGACACCACCGCTGGCGTCCCCGCCGGTCCTGCCGGTGTCGACGCTGCCCGACTCGCTCCGGGGAGGTCCGGCGGCGCCCGGGGAGACCCAGCCGGTCCTGGTGGTGGCCTGGTCGACCGAGTGCGCGGCCTGCCAGGTGGGGCTGCGGGTGGCCGAAGAGGTCGCGAGGGTCGGCGCGGAGTCCGGAGGCCGCTCGCTGCGCGTCGTCGCCCTCTCGGTCCAGGCCGACAGCGAGGGCGCCCAGAAGTGGCTGGACCTCTCGGGCCTGAAGGTCGAGCCCCTCGCCGACCCCGAGGCCCGCCTCGCAGGCCAGCTCGGCATCGCCTCCCTGCCCTGGATGGGGCTCTACGACGCCCAAGGCGCCTTGCTCGACGACTGGAGCGAGCCTCCGACCGCCGAGGCCGTCCGGGCGGCCCTCTCGGCCGCTCCGGCCCGCTGAGCCGCGCTCCGGCGCTGCTTGCCGCGGCCGCTGGACCTTCATAGGACCGCTGTCCGTTGGGGCGTCGACTAATGGCAAGTCACCGGTCTTTGGAACCGGCCATGTAGGTTCGATCCCTACCGCCCCAGCCCCAGCCTGTCCGGCAACCTCCTCACCGGGAAGTCCCCATGCGATCCGAGATCAAGCTCTTCACGGGGAACGCCAACCCGCTGCTGGCCCACGCGATCGCCGACTACCTGGACCTCCAGCTCGGCCGGGCCCGGGTCGGCCGCTTCAGCGACGGCGAGATCAACGTCGAGATCGCCGACAACGTGCGCGGCCGGGACGTCTACCTGGTGCAGTCCACCTGCGCTCCGACCAACGACCACCTGATGGAGCTGCTGATCCTGGGGGACGCCTGCAAGCGGGCCAGCGCGGGGCGGGTGACGGCGGTGGTCCCCTACTACGGGTACGCCCGCCAGGATCGCAAGGTGGCCCCCCGGGCGCCGATCAGCGCCAAGCTGGTGGCGGATCTGCTCTCGGCCTCGGGCATGGACCGGGTGCTGACGATGGAGCTCCACGCGGGGCAGATCCAGGGCTTCTTCAACATCCCGGTCGACAACCTCTACAGCAACGCCTGCCTCAGCAGCTTCCTCGAGCGGGAGCTCCCGCTGGACAAGCCGGTGCTCGTCTCCCCCGACGCCGGGGGTGTCGAGCGGGCGCGGGCCTTCGCCAAGCGGCTGGGGGCGGGGCTGGCGATCATCGACAAGCGTCGCAGCGGGCCCAACGTTGCGGAGGTGATGAACCTGATCGGCGAAGTGGACGGCATGACCGCCGTGCTGGTGGACGATATGATCGACACCGCCGGGACCCTCTGCGGGGCGGCTGCCGCGGTCAAGGAGCAAGGCGCGGTCAAGGTCTTCGCCGTGGCCACCCACCCGGTCCTGTCGGGGCCGGCGGTCGAGCGCATCAAGGCCAGCGTGATCGAGAAGGTGGTCGTCACGGACACCATCCCGCTCAGCGCGGCGGCGGTGGCCTCGGGCAAGTTCCACGTCGTCAGCGTGGCCAGCCTGTTCGGCGAGGCCATCCGGGCCATCCACCACGACGACTCGGTCAGCCGACTCTTCCTCTGATCGATGCGATGAGCCGATCAGCGGCTTGACGCCAAGCCGCGGGCGCACTAAGCACGCGGCGCTCCGTCGGCTAATCCTTCGGGCCGTCCCTGGACCTGTTCCATCGGGCGACATCTTCGCGGCTCGCCGCGATCCATCGGCTTCATCGCTCGCGTCGTCGGCCCCTCTCGGGTCCAATGTCCAGGACGACGCCTCAGCAGCCTGGCTGCGGGTGAGGAAGCCATCAATCGACTGGACTGCGTGGATCTGCGTTCGCCGGATCTCCGCCCACCTGCCACGCCGGCCTGCTCAGGCCAGCCCGGTACCGAGGAAAAGCCATGGCCACCGTCAGCCTCGACGCCACCCTCCGCTCCACCACCGGCAAGGGCGCCGCCCGCAAGGACCGGGCCGCCGGCCGGGTCCCCGCGGTGGTCTACTCCCGCGGTCAGGCGGCCACCTCCGTCTCGATCGACCCCGACGCGCTGGAGATCGCCTTCAAGCGCACCCAGGACCGCAACACCCTGGTCGAGCTGAACGTGCCGGGCCAGGGGATGCGCTCCTGCCTCATCCGCGAAGCTCAGCGCCACCCGGTCAGCCGCCGGCTCGAGCATGTGGACTTCTACCAGGTCGGCGACGACCAGAGCTGCATCATCCAGGTCAAGGTCGTTCCGGTCGGAACCGCCATCGGCACCAAGCTCGGCGGCAAGCTCCAGCTCATCCGCCGCGATCTGCGGGTGCAGTGCAAGGCCTCCGACATCCCCTCCGCGGTCGAGGTCGATGTCACCAAGCTCCAGGTCGGCGCCTTCGTGAAGGCCTCGGCCCTGGTCATGCCCCCCGGCTGCACGCTGGTCTCCACGGGCGACTTCAACGTCGTCACCGTGACCGGCAAGCGCGGCGCGGTGGCCGTGAGCGACGACGCCGAAGAGCCCGGCGACGGGGAGGCCTGAGATCGTGAAGCTGGTCGCCGGACTGGGAAACCCAGGCAAGCAGTACGCCGAGACACGACACAACACGGGCTTCCGCGTGGTCGAGGTGCTCGCGTCGCGCTGGGGTTTCCCTGCCGGACAGGCTCAGTATGGAAGCCTCATCTCGATGGGCTCCATCCGGCAGGAGAAGGTGGCCCTGGTGCGGCCCAACACCTTCATGAACCTCTCCGGTCAGCCCCTGGCCTCGATCTCCGGCTACTACAAGGTGGACCTGGCCAACCTGATCGTCGTCCACGACGACCTGGAGCTGCCGGCCGGAGTGGTGCGCATCAAGCAGGGCGGAGGCCATGGCGGCCACAACGGCCTGCGCAGCATCAACCAGCAGCTCGGCCCCGACTACCTCCGGGTGCGAGTCGGCGTTGGCCGGCCCCCCGAAGGCTGGGACACGGCCGCCTTCGTGCTGCAGCGCCTCGATGCCGCCGGCCTGGCGGCCCTCGACCAGGCGGTGGACGCCGCCGCCGACGCGGTAGAGGCCATCCTGCGGGATGGGCCGATCGCCGCCATGAACACCTTGAACACGCGCGCCGCCGCGGGACCCGTCACTGGGGGGCCCTCGGCGGCTCTCCGCATTTCCACGCAGATCCGCAACAGCCCTGCCGCCCTCTGAGCGACAGGACAGGAGCAAACGCCCATGCAGAACCTCTTCCTAGCCGTCCCGGCCGCGGGTGTCCTCGCGCTGATCTTCGGCTTCGTCAAGGCGACCTGGGTCGGCAAGCAGGACGCCGGCAACGAGGAGATGAAGGAGATCGCCTCGCGCATCCAGGAAGGCGCGATGGCCTTCCTCCAGCGTGAGTACACGGTGCTGGCCGGCTTCGTCGCCGTGGTCGCCGTGCTCCTGGCCCTCGCCAACCTCAGCGGCGAACACCAGAGCCCCCTGATCGCCCTCTCCTTCGTGCTGGGCGCGGTGACCTCGGGTCTGGCCGGCTACTTCGGCATGCGCATCGCCACCAAGGCCAATGTGCGGACCACCCAGGCGGCCACGCTGGGGCTGCCTCAGGCGCTGATGGTGGCCTTCTCCGGCGGCACCGTCATGGGCATGAGCGTGGTCGGACTGGCCCTGCTCGGCCTGGGCTCGCTCATGATCGTCTACATGAACATCTGGGACGGCCAGATGCTGAAGATCCTGAACGTCGTCACCGGCTTCAGCATGGGCGCCAGCTCCATCGCGCTCTTCGCGCGCGTCGGCGGTGGCATCTACACCAAGGCCGCCGACGTCGGCGCGGACCTGGTCGGCAAGATCGAAGAGGGCCTCCCCGAGGACGACCCCCGCAACCCCGCGGTCATCGCCGACAACGTCGGTGACAACGTGGGCGACGTCGCCGGCATGGGCGCGGACCTCTTCGAGTCCTACGTCGGCGCGATCATCGGCGCGATGGTGCTCGGCTACGGCTTCCAGGAAGCCCACGCCGGGCAGACCCTCGCCCCGATGCTGCTGCCGCTGCTGGTCGCGGCTGCCGGCATCGTCGCGTCGATCCTCGGCACCTTCGTGGTTCGGACCAAGGAAGGCGGCAACCCCCAGCACGCCCTGGACGCGGGCGCCTTCGGCGCGGCTGGCGTGATGGCGTTGGCCACCTTCGGGATCGCCTACTGGCTCTGGCCCCAGGCCGGCTTCCACAACCTCAACAACTCGGGCGAGCTCGACGGCCGCATCGTTCACTGGTGGCAGGTCGGCGGCGCGACCGTGATCGGCCTGATCACCGGCGTCGCCATCGGCATGATCACCTCCTACTACTGCTCGATGGGCAAGGGCCCGGTCAACCGCATCGCCGAGCAGTCCCGGACGGGCAGCGCCACGAACATCATCGCCGGCCTCGGCATCGGCATGGAGTCGACCGCGCTGCCGATGATCTGCATCGCCGCTGGCGTGCTCGTGGCCAACCAGCTGGCCGGTCTCTACGGCGTGGCCATCGCCGCGCTGGGCATGCTCTCGACCACCGGCATCCAGCTCGCTGTGGACGCCTACGGCCCGATCGCCGACAACGCCGGCGGCATCGCCGAGATGAGCCATCAGCCGGCCCTGGTCCGCGAGCGCACCGACAAGCTGGACGCGGTCGGCAACACCACCGCCGCCATCGGCAAGGGCTTCGCCATCGGCTCGGCGGCCATGACCGCCCTGGCCCTCTTCGCGGCCTTCATGCAGCAGGCCAAGCTCACCAGCATCGACCTCGCCAACCCGCTGGTCATGTCCGGCCTCTTCATCGGCGGCATGCTCCCCTACCTGTTCTCCTCCATGGCCATGTCGGCGGTGGGCGAGGCGGCGATGGAGATGATCACCGAGGTGCGGCGCCAGTTCCGCGAGATCCCCGGACTGCTCGAGGGCACGGCCCGTCCCGACACCGCTCGCTGCGTGGCCATCTCCACCGACGCTGCCATCAAGAAGATGGTGGTCCCGGGCGGAATGGCGGTCATCTCGCCGGTGCTGGTCGGCTTCCTCTTCGGCGCCGAGGCCCTGGGCGGCCTGCTCGCCGGCGTCACCGTCAGCGGCGTGCTGATGGCGATCTTCATGTCCAACGCGGGTGGCGCCTGGGACAACGCCAAGAAGTCCTTCGAAGGGGAAGGCTTCAAGATGGCGGACGGGACCTACGCCAAGAAGGGCTCGCCCACGCATGCCGCCGCGGTCGTCGGCGACACCGTCGGCGACCCCTTCAAGGACACCGCTGGTCCTTCGCTCAACATCCTCGTCAAGCTGATGAGCGTGGTGGCCCTGGTCATCGCTCCGCTCCTCACCATTGGCGGCTTCCTGAACCTCTGAACCCGGGCCTGGGTCGATCCTGACCACAAGCCCATCCATCGGCGCCTTCGGGCTCCGAGCCTCCCCGGGGGGCCGCCTGTCGGCCCTCCCTTCCAGTCCAAGTGGAGGACTCCTCCCCATGATCCGTCACGAGTACGAGACGATCTACGTCACCCGCCCTGACCTCGACGAGGCTCAGCAGGCGCGCATCGACGACAAGCTCAAGGGCATTGTCGAGAATGGCGGCGACCTGCTGATCTTCGAGCAGTGGGGCAAGCGCAAGCTGGCCTACCCCATCCGCCATGTCCTGCAGGGAAGCTACCAGTTCCTGCACTACGTCGCGCCGGCCGAGCTCCCCCAGGAGCTCGAGCGCAACATGAACCTCGAAGACACGCTCATCCGCTACATCACCGTTCGCCTGAACGAGAACGTGGATGCAGAGGTGGCCCGCGCCGAGGCGCTGGCTGCCGTGGACCTTCGCGCGTCGCGTCTGGGCCTCAACGCCGAAGACGAGGATGGCGAGTCCATTGGCGACGACGACACCGACGATCCCCACAGCGAGGAGGGCTGAACCATGTCCACCCCCGAAAAGGCCAATGTTGAATCCGTGATGCGGGCCCGTCGGCGCCGCCGCAAGAGCTGCCCCTTCTGCTCTGACAAGGTGAAGGACATCGACTACAAGGACCCGAAGCTGCTCCGGCGCTTCATCACCGAGCGCGGCAAGATCGTTCCTCGGCGGGTCTCTGGCGTCTGTGCCCGCCACCAGCGGATGCTGTCGCTGGCCATCAAGCGCAGCCGGCACATCGGCTTCCTGCCCTTCCTCGCTACCGAGTAGGAACGAACCCATGAAGGTCATTCTTCAGCAGGACGTCGCCAACCTTGGCCGCATCGGTGACATCGTGCGCGTCCGGGACGGCTACGCCCGCAATTTCCTCGTGCCTCGGGGCCTGGCGGTCAGCGCCGACGAGAGCAACATCCGGCGCCTCGAGCACCAGAAGCGGGTGGCCGCTGCGGTCGCTGCCCGCCTGCTGGCCGAGGCTCGCGCGCTGGCCGAGCGTATCGGTCAGACCGCGGTGTCGATCAAGGTCCAGGCAGGCGAAGAGGGCAAGCTCTTCGGTGCCGTGACCAACCGGGACATCGTCGACGCCCTCGCGGCCGAGGGTGTGCAGGTCGATCGTCGCCATGTCGAGCTCGCCGAGCCGATCAAGCAGATCGGGGTCTTCACGGTACCCGTTCGCCTCCATCCCGAGGTGAGCGGCAACGTCAAGGTCTATGTGATCCAGCAGTAGGCGAGAGCCGATGCCTGGTGCCCCCGAGTACGACTCCGCTCGCCCCTTGCCACAAAGCTTGGAGGCCGAGCGGGCTGTGCTCGGGGGCATCATGTTGGATGGGTCCCAGGCGCTCAGCATCGCTGAGGTCCTGGACCCCGACGACTTCTACAGCGACAAGCACCAGGCGCTCTTCCGGCAGCTGCTGGCGATGGCCCAGGCCGACCAGCCGACCGAGCTGCTGGCGGTGGTGGATCGCATCGCGGCGACGAACACCGGCGAAGAGGTGGGGGGCATCGCCTACGTCAGCGCCCTGGTCGACCAGGTGCCCAGCGTCGAGAGCCTGGAGTACTACGCCCGCATCGTGAGGCAGCGGGCCGTCTCGCGGCGCCTGATCCAGGCCTCGCGCGAGATCGCCGACCGGGCGATCGGCGGGACGGACGATCTCTCCGAGCTGCTGGACTTCGCCGAGTCCAGCATCTTCCAGGTCACCCAGCAGCGCGCCGCCCAGGACTGGCACGCGCTGAGCGAGGTCGTGGACAAGGAGTTCGTGCGGATCGAGGGCCTCTCGCAGGCCTGGGCCGAGGGCGGCGGCAACCGCGGCCTGACCGGCACCACGACGGGCTTCATCGACCTCAACCGCAAGCTGGCCGGCTTCCAGCCCACGGACATGGTGGTCCTGGCCGCGCGGCCGGCGATGGGCAAGACGGCCTTGGCCTTGAACTTCGCCCACTCGGCGGCGATGTCGGGGGCAGGGGTAGGGATCTTCTCCCTGGAGATGAGCAAGGGCCAGCTGGCCACCCGGCTGCTGACCTCAGCCGCCCGGGTCGATGCAGGGCGGATCCGGACGGGTGACCTGGGGCGGGACACCGACTGGCCCAAGCTGCGGGACGCCGCGGAGTCGCTGTACCAGCTGCCGATCCACATCGACGACTCGCCGGGCCTGACCATCACGCAGGTGCGTAGCAAGTGCCGGCGGCTGAAGAGCCGGCACCCGGACCTCAAGATGATCATCCTCGACTACATCGGCCTGATGGCAGGCGATCCGAAGGTCTCTCGCCAGGAGCAGATCAGCGCCGCCAGCCGAGGCATCAAGCTGATCGCCAAGGAGCTGGAGGTGACCTTCGTCTGCCTCTCGCAGCTCAACCGCGGGGTCGAGGCCCGCCCGAACAAGCGGCCGGTGCTCTCGGATCTGCGCGAGTCCGGCGCTATCGAGCAGGACGCCGACATCATCATGTTCATCTACCGGGACGAGTACTACAACCCGGAGACGACACCCGATCCCGGTGTGGCCGAGGTCATCATCGCCAAGCAGCGAAACGGCGAGATCGGGACGGTCAAGCTCTCCTGGCAGGGCGAGCACAGCCTCTTCGGCAACCTGGCGCACGACGCCGGGTACCTCTGATGCCGCGCGGCTCGTTGGCGCACGCTGCGCTGCTCCTCCTCCTGCCCTGGCTGTGCGCCTTCGGAGGCAACGACCGCTTCGAGCTGGTCCTGGAGGGCGGGGCAACCGTGACAGGTTGGTACGTCTCGGTGGATCAGGGCGTCCTGCGGCTGAGCGGAGACAACCAGATCGTGCCAGTGCCGGTCGATCTCGTCGTCGCCGTGAGGCTCAACGACGAGCCGATCACGGTGGACGCCTTCCTCGAAGAGGTCCGCCAGAGCCAGGAGCGGCTGGACCTCCTTCGCGCCGCCCCGGGCCCCTCGGCCTCGCCCGCCCTCGCCGGAGGCCTCTCCATGGCCTGGGCGGGGGCCGGGCACCTCGCCGTCGGCCAGCCCAAGGAAGCGGTCGGCTGGGCCGTGCTGGACGGCGCGCTGCTTGGCGCCGCCGTGTGGACCCTGGCCGGTGAGCGCTCGGTGGGGGCCACGGTCCCGATCCTGGCCCTGGACGTGCTGGTCCGCGTGGCGGCGGCGACCGACGCGACCCGGACCGCGCGGCGCAAGCGCCGGGTGTTGGCGGACTCACCGTAGAATCCCTATTTGACGGGGAAGCCTGCCCCTGCCTTGACAGGAGGGTGCCGCGTCCACTATCAGACCCCCACCATGATCCCGTCGACCGCCTGGGTCGACCCACCTGCAACCTCCCCCCTTCGACCTCCATTGAAGGGCCGCCCTACGGAGACCCCAAACGCCATGGCGCACGACGAATTGATCCACGAGTTCAACGGGCTGCTCGACGACTATGCCAAGCACCGCGAGTACATCGCCAAGGCCAAGGCCCAGGCCGCCAAGTTCTCGCCCGCGGTGATCGAGAAGGTCATCCTCGACCACGAGATCAAGTCCTCCGACACGGCCGAGCGGGTCCTCCCGCATGTGCCCTCGCTGCTGGCTGGGATCGTCGAGATCGACAGCGAGAAGGCCCGGATCGACCGCGACAAGTCGGGCTCGGTCGAGAAGATGGAGGAGCTCGAGCTCCGCGCGGCGATCGGCGAGATCACCTCCGAGGAGTTCGATGAGCTCTCCAGCGAGTTCCGCGCGACCCTCGACGGCGCGGCCGGCCGGGTCAACGAGCTGGACCACGATCGGGCGATCCTCCAGTCGGCCCTGGATCGCTGGGTCGAGCTCGCCACCTCCGCAGGGCAGGCGACCGGGGTGACCCAGGCGCCCTCGACGGCCGAGGACAACACCCTCCTCGGCGACGAGATGGACGAGGCTCCGGCCGAGCCCGACCTCATGGCGGTCGACGACCAGCCGGTCGTCGACGACGGCCGCGGCCAGCACCTGACGGTGGGCCACACCCGCGAGGATGTCTCGGCCGTCTTCAGCGACAGCCCGGCCGTCCAGGCCGACCAGGCGCTGGCCGAGGACGACGCCCTGATCGAGGTGGCCGAGGCCATTGAGGGCACCGGCGACGAGGCCAGCTCGGACGTGGACTTCGGCTTCGACGATGGGGACGACTTCCTGGCCGAGGCCGATGGGGCCGAGGTTCAGCTCGACCTCGTGGAAGAGAACGCCGACGCCGACGAGGACATCGCGGTGGTGCTCGGCACGGCCAACAACTCGGCCCAGGCCAGCCCCTCGGCCGACGAGGGCGATCAGGGCCGCAGGGCGCTGCTCCTCTACCAGGAGGGCACGGCCGAGGAGCAGATCTACCCCTTCACGGGCGATGTCCTGACGGTCGGTCGCGGTCGCGACAACGACATCCAGATCAAGAACGACTCCAAGGTCAGCCGGTTCCATTGCCGGATGTTCCGCAAGGGCGGGCAGTTCTACATCGAGGACAACAAGTCCAGCAACGGGACCCTGGTCAACGGCGAGCTCATCACCGAGCGCCGCCTGTTCGGCGGCGAAGAGGTGATCATCGGCGAGACCTTCTTCCGCTTCCGGATCATGTGAACCTGGCTACGCTAGCTTCCGGGTGGAACAGAGAGTGCCGGACCGGAAGTACCTGAGCAGCAAGCAGGTCGCCGAACTCCTCGGGGTCAGCCTCGGTTCGGTCGCCAACTGGGAGCGCCAGCAGAAGCTCGTTGCCCACCGGACCCCCGGTGGGCATCGTCGTTTCAGCAAGGGCGAGGTGCGGCGCTACTGCCTGCTCCACGGGCTGCCGATCCCCGAGCAGCTCGGCACCGGCCAGCCGGGGACCGCCTTGTCGACGCCGGTGGTCCTGGTGGTCCATGGAGATCCGCTGGTCTGCGGTCGTCTGGTGGGTCAGCTGCCCGAGCGCTGCGGGCTGGATCTGCGCCACTGCGACACCGCCATCGGCCTGGGCTTCGAGCTGGGCCACTCCAGCCCGAGCGTCCTTGTGGTGGACCTCGTCCGCCCGATCGTCAGCTGGGTGCGGCTGGTCGAGACCTGCGCCCGGCTCCGGACCCGACCGGCCATCCTGGGCCTGCTCGAGCCGGAGACGCCCCGCCCCACGCCGACCGAGGACCTGGCACCTGCGACCCGGGTCCTGCTGGAGAGCCCCTCGGACGCTGAGGTCGTCGAGAGCTTGCTGGACCTGCTCGCGCACGCTCAGTCGGACTCGTCGGGCCCCTGGGAGGTCGCTGTCGGCTGAGGGCGCTCGGGCGGTAGAGAGCGGCGCTCTTCGTTCTGCCACGCCTGGGGGACCGCCGGGCCCGAAGCCCCGCGCGCTGGCATCTCCAGGCTGGACAGGGGCAGGGGAGCCTGCCGCGCGCCGCGCCGGACGCGGATCAGCTCGGCCGCGATGCTGACCGCGATCTCCTCGGGCGTCTCGGCGCCGATGTCCAGGCCCACGGGGGCACACAAGCGGGAGAACAGAGACTCGTCCATCCCGGCCGCCCGCAGGCGGATCAAGAAGCGGGTCACCTTGGTCCGGCTGCCGATCATCCCCAGCCAGGCGTGGGGCAAGGGCAGGAGCCGCTCGACCAGGTCCTGGTCGAGGGCGTGCTCGTGGGTGAGCACCAGCAGCCAGGTCCGCGGATCGATGCCCAGCTCGTCGACGAGGCGGAGCGGGCTGCCGCAGCGGCGCTCCACGCCGGGCGGGAGGAGGGCGTCTTCGAGCAGCTCGGGGCGCTCGTCGATCACGCTCACCCGGAAGCCCAGGGGCTCGGCGAGGCGCGCCACCGCGGCGCCGACATGACCGGCCCCGAAGATCACCAGCCGCTCCTGGGCGGGCAAGGGCTCGATGAAGGCCTCCATCTGTCCTCCGCAGCACATGCCGAGATCACGGGTCAGGTGGACCTGAAAGCGCCGGGGGCGCCCCTGGGCGATGGCCTCGATGGCCGACGCGATCACCCGGTGCTCGAAGGTCCCGCCCCCGACGCTGCCGACGATGGCGCCGTCGGCGAAGACCAGCATGCGGGCGCCCCCGTGGCGCGGTGCGGAACCCTGGACGCCGATCACGGTGACCAGCGCGGCGGCCTGTCCGCCCTCGATCGCCTCGATCGCGGCCCTCAGCACGTTCATGCCCATCCACCTCTGCCAGACCCGGGCGGCCGACCATCGGCAGCCTTGATCCGCTCCGGCTGCTGGCATACCCTGGCGGCAGGAGCGATGCGGTGGGATCAGGTGGATGGCGCAGGTCTGGCGGCCGATGGGCGTGGCTCTGCCTCGCCTCGTTTCCCGTGGTGCTGCTCCCCGTAGCCCAGGCCCAGGACCCGCAGGCCCCCGAGACCGAGGTCCTGCCGCCGGCCGCTCCGCCCCCCCTTCGCTCCTGGGGTTCGGACCACCAGTGGCGCTCCACGGGGCTGGTCCGGCCGATCCTCAGCGTGCAGGTCACCGCTCAGGGCAGCCGCCTGGCGATGGCGGCCGATGGCGAGCTCCTGCGCAGCGCCTCGGGCGGCCCCTGGCGGCGCGTGCAGGCCGGCGTCAACGGCCCCGGCGAGGAGATCAGCCAGGACGAGAACATCCTGCTCGAGGCCGAGGCCACCTTCGACGAGCTGATCGACGACAGCCAGCCGGACGTGGAAGAGGTCGAGCAGGACCCCACGGGCGGCGAGGACCTCTTCTCCGACCAGGTCGAGGAGCTCCAGTCCTTTGAGGCGCCCGAGCTCGAGGTGGACCTCGCCGACGAGGTCGAGGTCGCCTTGATCGACCTCGAGGCTCGCCAGGAGGACGAGGCCCCCTCGGCCGAGGGCAGCCTCTGGGCCAGCCAGGATCGGGTAGAGCTGGTCCTCGCCGGTCGCTCCGACGGGCTCTGGCGCAGCGTGGACGACGGCCGCAGCTGGGTCAAGGTCGACGAGGCCCAAGGTCTGCGGGCCTTCGTCGAGCTGGTCGACGGCCGGATCATCGCCGGAGGGCCCGGCGGGCTGTTCGAGTCCTCGGACGATGGCCGGAGCTGGAGCTCCGAGCGGGACAACCTGGGCGAGCGGGCCGTCTGGGGCCTCGACGCCGTGGGCGAGGCGCTGGTGGCGGCGACCGATGAGGGGCTGCAGCACTCGATCGACGGGCTGCGCTGGTCGGCCATGGCCGTCCCGATCGAGCGGGTGAGGGGAGTGCTCGCCGACCCCAACTGGCCAGGCGGGCTCTGGTTCTGGACCCCGGACGGGCTCTACCGCAGCGATGATCTCGGCCAGACCTCCCGCCTCGCCGGCCGCAACCCGATGCCCGGCACGCGGGCGCTCTCCCGCATCGCGACCACCGGACAGCTCATCCTCGGCGGCAGCGATGGCGCCTGGGAGTCGCTGGACGGCGGGCTGACCTGGAGCCCGCTGCCCTTGGGTCTGGCGGATCCGGATCTGCAGTCGGTCGCCACCTGGTTCGACGTGGTCCTCGCCGCCGGGCCCCGGGGCGTGCAGCAGCTCGGACGGCGCGCCAGCCAGGCCGACCCCGCGGCGACCGGCGAGGCTGAAGGGGCGCTGCGTCCTCGACGGGACCCGCCGCTGGCCAAGGTGGTCGGGCAGGCCCTGGAGCGAAAGGGCCTGGACCTGGACGACATGACGCTCGGCAACACGGTGATCCTCACCCAGTTCATGCCGCGCCTCGTGGTCGATGGCTACTACGGGATCTCCCGCTACCGCGACACCGTCTACGACTCCTTGCGCACCTCCGAGGGCAAGGATCCCGACTACGGCTTCGAGGTCGCCCTCTGCTGGGGCGCCTGCTCGGGCACCTACTCCTCCTACGACGTCTCCGACGACCCCTACGACGTGGCGGTCGAGGCCAGCGAGCTCGCCGTGGAGGAGCTCGCCGTGATCGACGGCGAGGTCTACGACCTCAGCGACGAGGGCTCCTTGCCCTCGGTCGCCGCCAACATCGCCCAGCGGGCGTCCACCTATCGGACCGAGGTCGCCCAGGTCGTGACCGCGGCCTGGGGCACCCGCCAGAGCCTGCTCGCCGAGAGCGCCCAGATGGCCTCCCTCCCGCTGGGCGAGCAGGTGACCCACCTGCTCCTCCTCGACGAGCTCGACGCCCGACTCGATGCCTACACCGACGGCTGGTTCACGCGCACGCGTGATCTCGCCTCGGACGCACCACCCGCCTCTTCCCCCTGAACGCCGAGGTTGCCCATGGCCCCCATCTCCCTCCTGCTCCTCGCCCTGGGCGCACCCGCGACGGCGGGCGAGCTCTCGCTCAACGCGGCCAGCGCCGAGCAGCTCTCGGCCCTGCAGGACGTCGACCCCTCCGAGGCCGAGCGCATCGTCGCCCTCCGCCAGGAGCGCGGCAGCCTCTCCTCGGTCGAGGCCCTGCGGGTGCTGGGCTTGGACGAGCCGACCCTGGACAGCCTCCGCTCGGGCACCTGGGTCAACATGTCGCTCCAGAAGGTGGACAACGGCAAGCGCTACGCCTCGGCGGCCGAGGTGCTCGCCGAGTTCGCCAACGAGCCCTCCATCCAGGATGTGCACGACTGGTCGATGTCCTACACCCGGACCAACCCCGAGATGGTCGAAGGCTGGATGCGGGCCTCGCGCAACGCCTACCTGCTGCCCAAGGTCAACCTGAAGTACAAGAAGGACCTGGACTTCTCGGATACCAACCGCTACGAGGAAGAGCTTGACGACCCCGGCGTCTACAGCGCCTACGACTACTCCGACGCCTATGGCAACGACGACGAGTACGAGGTGAAGCTGGAGTGGCGCCTGGACAAGCTGATCATCAGCTCCGAGCGCATCCGTGTGATCAACGAGGGGCAGGACGTCGTCAAGCTGCGCGACAAGGTCCTCGACGAGGTGACCCGGATCTACTTCGACCGCCGCCGCCTGCAGGTCGAGCTGCTGCTGAACCCGCCCACCAACCTGCGGGAGCAGATCAAGGACGAGCTGCGCCTGCAGGAGCTCAGCGCGGGCATCGACGCCTACACGGGCGGGCGGTTCTCCGCCGGCCTGCCGAAGGGCTGAGCGCGCCGTGGACCACGACATCATCCTGATCCTGGACTTCGGCTCGCAGTACACCCAGCTCATCGCCCGCCGGGTCCGGGAGGCGGGTGTCTACAGCGAGATCCTGCCCTGGGACGCGGATCCTGACGAGATTCGTGCCTTCGCACCCGCCGGCATCATCCTGTCCGGCGGCCCCGAGTCGGTGATCTCGGGGGCAACCTTCGGCGACGTCACGCCCGCCATCCCCGCCGTGGTCTTCGCACTTCAGGTGCCCGTACTCGGCATCTGCTACGGCATGCAGTCGATGGCTGCCCAGCTGGGCGGCGAGGTGGAGGCTTCGAGTCACCGGGAGTTCGGTCACGCGGTGGTGCGTGCCGCCGGATCGTGCCGGCTGCTCGACGGCCTGCCGGGCCCCGAGCTCAGCGTCTGGATGAGCCACGGCGACCGCATCGCCGCGATGCCCACGGGCTTCGTGAACCTCGGCACGAGCGACAACACCCCGTTCTGCGCGGTCGCCCACCACGACAAACGCATCTACGGCGTGCAGTACCACCCCGAGGTCGTGCACTCGACCGAAGGGCGCGCGCTCATCGAAGCCTTCCTCTTCGACGTCGCGGGCCTCGAGCCGAACTGGACGGCGTCGAGCTTCGTCGACGAGGCGATCCACGCGGTGCGCGAGCGCGTCGGCGACGCACACGCCGTGCTCGGGCTCTCCGGCGGCGTCGACAGCTCCGTCGCGGCGGTGCTGATCCACGAGGCGATCGGCGACCAGCTCACCTGCNNTGCATCTTCATCGACAACGGCCTGTTGCGCGAGGGCGAGGCCGAGCAGGTCGTGGCGACCTTCCGCGATGGCTACCACCTCAAGCTCCTTCACGTCGACGCGAGCCAGCGCTTCCTCGACGAGCTCGCCGGCGTCACCGACCCCGAGCAGAAG
>DDSR01000254.1:24647-24796 GCA_002343455.1 Deltaproteobacteria bacterium UBA2385
CAACGTCGGCGGCCTGCCGGAGCGCATGCACCTCTCGCTCTGCGAGCCGCTGCGCGAGCTCTTCAAGGACGAGGTCCGCGCCGCGGGCGAGGCGCTCGGCATGCCGCACGAGGTCCTCTACCGCCACCCCTTCCCCGGCCCCGGCCTCG
>DDSR01000180.1 GCA_002343455.1 Deltaproteobacteria bacterium UBA2385
ACCCCCACCGACACCGGCACCACCCCCACGACCCCGCTCGGTACCGGCTCCCGCTGCGAGCTCCCGCCCTCGCCCCCTACCTCCGCCGGCGAGATCACCCTCGAACGCGCCTTCCCCTCGCTCTCCTTCGACGACCCGATCTTCCTCACCCAGGCCCCCGGCGACGCCGATCGCTGGTGGGTGGTCGAGCAGGCCACCGGGATCCGCACTTTCTCTGGCGAAGACGCCACCGACGCCCCCCTGGCCCTGGACCTCTCCGACCGGATCTACGTGGCCTACGAGTGCGGCGTGCTGGGCCTGGCCTTCGACCCGGACTTTGCGACGAACGGACACGCCTACGTGGTCTACACCACCCAGAGCACGGGCGTGGACTGGACGCTCTCCCGCTTCACGAGCCTGGACGGGGGGCTGTCCTTCGACCCCGAGACGGAGCTGCCGATCCTGGAGCTGGCCCAGCCCTACGCGAACCACAACGGGGGCTCGCTGGCCTTCGGACCGGACGGCTATCTGTACGTGAGCGTGGGCGACGGCGGCAGCGGGGGCGATCCCTTGGGACACGGACAGAACACCGACACCCTTTTCGGCTCGATCCTGCGGCTGGACGTCTCCGACGGCCCCTACACGGCGCCCCCAGACAACCCCTTCGTCGACCGCGACGGCGCCGACGAGATCTACGCCTATGGGCTGCGCAACGTCTGGGCGATGGCCTTCGACCGCGCGACGGGCGAGCTGTGGGCCGGGGATGTCGGCCAGGTGAGCTGGGAGGAGATCAACCGCATCGAGCTGGGCGGCAACTACGGCTGGAGCGAGATGGAGGGCAGCGGCTGCTACGAGGCGGGCTGCGAGACGGCGGGGATGATCCTGCCGGAGGCAGAGTACGGGCGCGAGGACGGGCGCAGCGTGACGGGCGGGGTGGTCTACCGGGGCGAGGGGCTGGATCTGTACGGAGCCTATCTGTACGCGGACTTCCTCTCGGGGAGGATCTGGGCGCTGGAGGCGGACCCTCTGACGGGCGAGTCGGCCTCCCGCCTGCTGAGCGAGCCGGCGCACTTCTGGTCGGGCTTCGCCCAGGACGCCGACGACGAGGTGCTGATGATCAGCATGGTCGAGGGGACGCTGTGGCGGCTGGCCCCAGGCGCCGAGCCGGGCGAGGACAGCTTCCCGCAACGTCTGTCCGAGACGGGCTGCCTGGACGAAGACACGGGGCCCTCCGCCGGCCTGCTGCCCTACGAGCTGCGCCACCCCTTCTGGTCGGACGGGGCCGCCAAGGCCCGCTGGCTCTCGCTTCCAGAGGGCGAGGCCGCGACGGTCGGCGAGGACGGGGACCTCTCCCTTCCCCCGGGCAGCGTGGTGGTGAAGGACTTCCTGCTGGAGGGGACCCGCTTCGAGACCCGCCTGCTGGCCCACCACGAGGACGGGAGCTGGGCGGGCTACAGCTACCGCTGGGACGAGGACGGGGGCGACGCGACCCTGCTGGAAGGCTCCCTGAGGGAGACGGTGGCGGGCCAGGAGTGGCACTACCCCAGCCGGGCGGAGTGCCAGAGCTGTCACACGGCGGTCGCGGGGGTCAGCCTGGGCCTGGAGCTGGCCCAGCTCGGAGAGGAGGTCGCGGCCTGGCGGGAGGCGGGCCTGCTGGTGGGCGAGGCCTCGGTGACCCCGCTGGTGCCGCTGGACGACGCCGACACCGAGGCAGCGGCGCGCTCCTTCCTGCACAGCAACTGTGCGATGTGTCACCAGCCGGACGGGCCCGGCGCGGGCCGCTTGGACCTGCGCTTCAGCACCCCCATGTCCGAGACGGGGCTTTGCGCCTCGCCGGTGAACGGAGACGTCGGCGTCGAGGACGCCCGCATCCTGGCCCCCGGCGAGCCCGAGCGCAGCGTGCTGCTGGTGCGGATCCGCGACCTGGGCGCCTCGCGGATGCCGCCCCTGGGCAGCCTCGTCGTCGACGAGGAGGCCGCCTCGGTCCTGGAGCGGTGGATCCGCGACGACGCGCGCTGCGACTGAGCTTCAGTCCAGGAGCTCGGCCTGGAGCCGGGCGTAGGAGACCTCCATCCCGTCGACCATCCCGGTGGCGAGGATCATGTCGCGCAGCTCCTTGGTGGGGTAGGTGATGCGCACCTCGATCAGGGTGCGACCGCCGGGCCGCGGGCTGAGGATCAGCTCATTGACCGTGCCTGGCCCGTCGATGCCGATCATCCGCTCGGTGGTGACCGCGCGCCGGGGGGGCTCGGACTCCAGCAGCTCGCCGGTGAAGCCGAAGCGGCCGCCGTCGCTGTCGTTCTGCCACTCGTAGCGGTAGCTGTCGCCGATGGCCTGCGCGACCTCGCACACGGGCATGGTCCAGCCGTCCGGTCCGAGCAGCCAGCGCTGCAGCAGCGCGGCTTCGTGGTGGGCGCGCCAGACCTGCGGGAGGCTGCCCCGCACCTCGCGGCGGACGACGACGTGGGTGTCGTCGACGATCTCGGTCGAGGCGGAGAGCGTCTCCGAGTGGTCGCGCAGATCGGCCAGGACATCGTCCATCTGGGCCAGGGCCGCCTGCAGGCCCTCGAACATGCCCATGGCGAGCAGCTGCTGCATGGCCTCCAGGCTGGCGAAAGTGGAGACCGCCACGAAGCGGGAGCCGGTGGTGGTCACCTCGAAGGAGAGCTGCATCCGGGTCTCGGGCTGGGTGGGGTCGGGATGGCCGTCCGGTCCGAGGAAGCCGTCGCGCAGCTCGATCAGCCGCGGGGCCTGCACGAAGTCGACGTCCCAGTAGCCGGACACACGCTCGCCCTTGGGTCCGGACATATGGTACTCGGACCGCCCTCCGGCCTTGAGATCGTGGCGGGTGAAGGTCGCCGGCCACTGGGGAGGGCCCCAGAAGCGCTCGAGCTGGCGCGGATCGGCCCAGGCCTCCCAGAGGCGCTGCACGGCGACGGGGTATTCGCCGATGGCGGTGAGGGTGAGGGCGTCGGTGTCGGAGGTCACGGAGGTGATCGGCATGGGCACTTACTCCTGGGGGCTAGAGAGGACAGCGTCGAGCTGGTCGAGGCGGTGGACCCACAGCGCTTCGAGCTGTTGAAGGCAGGACCGCACGAGGGCGAGGCGGTCGGGGAGGGCGCGGACCAGCCGCTCGCGCCCGGCGGAGGTCTTGGCGACGAGGCCGGCCGCTTCGAGCACGGAGACGTGCTTCTGCACGGCGGCGAAGGACATCGAGTAGTCGTCGGCGAGGCGGCTGATCGAGACCTCGCCCCGCACGGTGCGGCGGAGGATGTCCCGTCGGGTGGTGTCCGCGAGGGCGCGGAACACGCGGTTGAGGTCGGCGTCGGGAGGATGTGTAACCATGTGGTTGTGTATTAGCGCGAGCGAGGCCGAGGCGCAAGGGGGGCCTGGTCCGGAGATCAGGTCGACGACCGGGGGCCCTGCTCAGTACATGCCGCGCCGCAGGTCCTGCTTCTCGATGCCGCGCAGAGGGACGCGCAGGTCCTCGTCGACCGCCGCCGGCCGGCCGGGTCCGGGCGAGGCGAAGCCGACGATGCCGTCCAGGATGTGCTCCTCGACCAGCAGGTGCAGCCCGCCGTTGCCGTCGCTGCCCATCAGCAGGGCTCCCCCGCGGTCCCAGGCGGCCACCAACACGTCGTCGAGGCCGTCGCCGTCGCTGTCTCCGCTGCTGAGGCGGAGGCCCCAGAGGGGGTTGTGCTCCGCCGCAGAGGTGGTGGAGATCGGGTTGCTCACGATGTCGCTGCGGTAGTACACCCGCCCGTCGGGCAGGATGTCGATCCGGATGCTGCCCGAGCCGTGGCCCATCACCATGGCCTGGCTGCTGTCGGGCAGCATGTCGCCCGCGCTCAGCGGCACCGCCAGGTCCGAACAGTCGCGCTCGGCCGGCTCCAGGACCAAGGCGGCGGCCTCCCAGCCCTCGCCCAGCAGGTCGTCGGGCAGGACGACGGTGGCGAAGCCGCAGGCGGAGGAGGCCCAGGGCACGGTCATCCAGGCGTCGGTGCCGGCCGCGCGCTCGTAGCCGGCGAAGGGGACCTCCATGGGAGACTCCCAGTCGGCGAAGCGCAGCGCGGCGTCCTCCTGGCTGAGGTAGCTCTCGCCCAAGGGGAGGCGGCGGCTGCCGACGGCGAGGGGACGCTCGGCGGAGAGGCCCAGCTCGGCGAAGACCGTGGGGTCGGCGTCGCCGATGGCCACCGGGGGCACCAGGAAGGGCAGCTCGCCGCCGTCCTGGGTGGAGGCCGTCAGGAGGTCGACCCGGCCCAGCCAGGCCTGTCCCATGCCGTCCCGCCAGAAGAGCAGCAGTCCGCCGTCTTCGCCGGGCTCGCCCAGGGCGACGGGGGCGCTGCTGCCGCCGACGACGGTGTCGGCCGGCGGCCTGAAGTACAGATCGCCGGAGCGGCAGGGGTCGTCGTCCATGCTGCCGAGCAGGATGGCGAAGCCGCTGTCGCCCTCGCGCGCCATCACCGCGTCGCTCATCGTGGCCATCACCCAGCCGGGCCCCTGCTCGAAGAGCTGGATGTCGATCGTGCTGTCGGTGAAGCTGCAGTACGAGGCGTCCCGAATGTCGAGGTTGCCCCCGCTGATGATGACGCTGCTGCCGTCGCCGAGGCGGGCCGCGGTGAAGGCGCCGTCGCCGCTGCCGGTGCGGGACTCGACCGCCGGGGCCGAGCTGGTGATGCTCTGCCACCAGGGCCGGCTGGCCACGGGGGCGCCTCCGGGGACCGAGCTGCCGAACCAGATCAGATCCCCCTGGGCCAGGTCGGCGGCGTCGGCGGCGTCGGTGCCGGCTCCGCTGCCCAGCTCCATGGTCGTTCCCGCCCAGCCGGGGTCGCAGAAGCAGCGGCCCATATGACAGACCCCGTGACCGCCGCTGTCGGAGGCCTTCAGCACGGTGACGTGGCCGCGGTGGGTGGCGGCCTTGGACTGTCCATGGACGCCTCCGCCGGTGGCGCCCAGCTCGGTCTCCCCGCTGACGCTGCTCTCCCCGGCGGCGACCAGCTCGCGGACGTTCCAGGAGTTCAGCACATGGGCGACCGTGGCGGGCGCCCCGTCGAGGTCCGTCGAGAGGATCTGCAGCCCGTCGAGCGAGAGGTGCTCGTCCCCGGCGCCGCCGTGCAGGTGGACGCCGGGCTCGGCGAAGCTGCTGTCGACGGGCTCGTCGGCCTCGGCCGGCCAGTCGCCCAGCGGGGCCGGTCGGTAGCCGGGGGCCGAGACGGCGCCGACCAGCTTGACGGCGGTCGCCCGCGAGCGGGGGTTGGTGATGTCGGGGATCCACCAGGCGACCTCGGTGGCCTCGCCGCTGAGGTCGGCGCCCCAGACACGCAGCACGAGGTCGGTGAAGCCGTCCCCGCCCAGGTCGACGGCCCGCACGGCGGCGGCGCGCGCGTCGTCGAAGGTCGCGCAGCGCCCGCGCTCGGCGGTGGCGTCCGGGTTGTCCTGCACCTGGCGGCGTCCCGTGGCGAGGCCGCTGCCGTGCTGTCGCACGGTGAGCGTGCCCAGGCAGCTGCCCGGCTCGCCGCTGGGGTCAAAGGTCCAGGTCCAGAAGTCCCCCGCCTCGGTCGCCGTGCGCACCCGGCCCTCGTGGACGATGCCGGCCCAGGCCTCACCCTCGGCCACGTCCTGGGGGCTGACCCCCATCGTCTCGGCGTCCCAGGTGCTGGCCTCCTGGCCGTCCCAGCTCAGGCCGTACCAGGTGCCGCGGGAGTCCTGGTCGAGGCCCAGGATAGCGAGACCCGGCAGGGCTTCGTCGCCGAGCTCGACGGGTGCGATGTCCAGCACGATCTGCGGCAGCCGGTCGTCGCTGAGATCGTGGTCGAGCGCGGTGCTGACCGGGCCGCTGTCACGCTGGGCGATGAAGAAAGCCTCGACCGCGTTCTCGCCGGTCAGCACGACCAGCTCGCCGTCCTCGCCGCGGGCCTTCAGCACGGTGACGTGGCCCCGACCCGCCGCGCGGGCGTCGTCGGCCAGGACCTCGCTGCTGAGGACCAGGCTGGAGACCAGCCCGTCGCGGTCGCTGACCCGGTCGAGCTGGAGCTCGCCGCCCTCGCTGCTCCAGCTCAGCGCCGAGAGGTCGAAGCCGGTCGCGGCCGTCTCGGAGGGGATCAGGGCCACGGAGCGCGGGTCGAAGTCCAGGCCGGCGAAGCGGGGGGAGCTGTGGACGGGATCCAGCTCGTCGACGTACTCCTCGGCGTCGCGGTACAGGCGCAGCGGCACCGAGGCGATCTCGACCCCGTCGACGACCAGGGTCCCGACCTCCAGGCCGACGACGCCGCTGTCGGCGGGCAGCTTCCCGTCGAAGCGCAGCAGATCGCCCTCGTGCGAGCTCAGGGAGAGAGGGAGCTCGCCGAAGCTGCTGGTCTGCAGGCTGGAGGTGCCGGGGGAGAGGTCGACCCGGGCGCGGGTGAGGAGGGTGAGGTCGCCGCCGCTGGCCTCGGGCAGGGTCGCCGGGAGGACGTCGACGATCAGCAGATCGCCCCAGGCGAGCTCGGCGCCGCCGTCGCCTCCCCCGTCGGTGCCCCCGTTTGCGCCGTGCTCGCCCGCGCTGCAGGCCAGCAGCAGGACCAGCAGGC
>DDSR01000107.1 GCA_002343455.1 Deltaproteobacteria bacterium UBA2385
GCGGCGGCTGCGCTCCTGTCCCCTTCACCCGCGCCGCGAGGCTGCCCCGGCCCGGCGCGTACTCCCAGAGCTCGGACGCGATGCCCTCGGCCGCCAGCCACTCCGCCAGGAAGACCGCGCCGGCGGTCTCGTTGCCGGGCGGGTTGGTCGTGTCGACCTGGAGGTAGTCCGAGAGCAGGCGGGCCGTCTGGCGGCCCAGCTCGGCCCAGTCCTGCTCGCGGGGCGAGGCGAGGGCGGCGGTGGCGAGGAGGAGGAGGAGCAGCATGGGGCGAGGGTTATCCTCTCTCTCGATGACACCCGCCGAGATCCGCACCCGTCTGGAGGCCCTGGCCACCCCCCAGCAGAAGGCCGGGGCCGAGGCCTATTTCAAGGGCGTTCTGCCCTTCCTCGGGGTCAAGGGTCCCGCCGTCGACGCGCTCGTCAAGGAGCTGCGGCCGCGGTTGTTGGCCCTCTCCGAGTCGGAGCGGTTCGACCTGGCCCTGGCCTGCCTGGACTCGGACCCGGCTGAGCTGCGCCACGTCGGGGTGATGATCCTGCACCGCGAGGGCAAACGCCTGCCGGCCGACCTGCTCGACCGCCTGCGCCCGGTGCTCGAGCGCCGCGCCACCAACTGGGGCACGGCCGACGATGTGGCGGGCAAGGTGCTGCGCTACCGCCTGCCGGTCGAGGCCGACCGCGCGCGGCTGCTCGACTGGTCCCGGTCCGACAGCCCCTGGCTGCGGCGTTTGGCCTGCGTCGCCTTCGTCAACGAGGCCCACAAGGGCCTGTACGCCGAGGAGATCCGCGCCGTGGTGGCGGGCGCCCTGGCGCTGGACCATCGTTTCTCCCAGCTCGGCGCCGGCTGGCTGCTACGCGAGCGCTGGCGGGCGGCTCCGGAAGAGGTCGAGCGTTTCCTGCTGGAGCAGGGGCCCCGCATGCAGCGCGAAGCGGTGCGCTACGCCATCGAGAAGATGCCGCCGGCACGTCGCGCCGAGCTGCTCGCCGCGACGCGCTGAGAGGCGAGGGCGGGGCGACGGCGGCGGGAAGACGGGGAGGTTGGAGCGAGGGCTAAGGCTTGGGCGCGCGGATCATTCCGGCCCAGCGAACGAAGCGGGCGAGGATGGCGCGGTCCTTGTTGGCGTCGAGGAGGCCGTGTCGGAGGGCGTGGCCAACATGCCAGACCATGTCACTGAGGTCGACCTCTGGCAGGACCATCAGGCCATCGGGAAGCGGGTCGGGCGAGCGCAGCCATGTGGCGGTCAGGCGAGTGAGCCGCAGGGTGTCCGTGGCGTCCCGGATGCCCGGGTTGGCGGCAAGTAGAGTGAGAAGGTTTGCGATTCCTCTGCGAATGGGTCGAGGAAGAACGGTTGAGGCCGTCCAGGCCACCGCGAGGACCAGCTCAGCCACGTACAGTGCCTGGCTGGCGAGGTCGATGTAGTCGAAGAGATGCCATGCTCTACTGAGGCGCCAGACGGCGTCGGGGTTCGCTGAGTTGGTTCTGCACCAGTGGATGATGTCGTCGAAAGCCTCGAGGGGAAGGTCTTCTTCTTCCGTGATGAACTTGAGGACGTAGACCAGGTCCGGGTTGTCGCGGTGGGCATGCAAGTGGGTGAGCGCCGCTTCGCGTACGACCAGTCGGGGGGTGTACCGGACTTTGTGTATCGGCGTCGTTCCGGGTGACCTCGGGGTTCACAGGTTGACTCGACCGGGGAAGTAGATTGCGAGCTGTTGGAGGGCGAGGGGCCAGTCCAGTCCCATCAGCGCGGTGTTGCCCGCGACCCGCTGCATCGCGGCCAGGGCCGCCCCGAGTCCACCCAGCCCGGCGGCGACGTCCAGCACCTCCTCGACCAGCGCGGTGGCATGGTGGGGGTGGCGCTCGACCCAGGCAAGGAAGACCCCGTCGGCCAGCACATCGTGCACCGCGACCCAGCGCGCCTCGACCGACCACGGGTCTTCCTCCCGCTCCACCCAGCCGTCGTCGATGAAGCGCCGGTGCAACGGTGCCAGAGGCGTGGGATCGAGCGCGCGCGCTCCGTCCTCGGAGAGGGGGTAGAGGGCAGCGAGCACGGCGAGATCCCGACCGACGGCGCGGGCGCCTTCAGGAAAGCTCAGGCCGATGCGCTTGTGGACCCAGGCGCCGAAGTCGGCCTCGGCCAGCAGCCCCGCGAGGTCGGCCTCCCGCCCCTGGCTGGCCAGCCAGGCCATGAAGACGGCGAGCACCGGGACATCGCGACAGGCGTCGATGTGGAGCGGGTCCGCGGGGACGCGGGCATGGGCCAGGATGTGGCGGACGGTCTCCCGGCGGTGGGCCTCGTGCCAGTCCCCGGCGGGGCCGGGCGGATCGAGGGGGACATGCTCGTAGTCCTCCGCAGGTAGGGCCTCGACAAAGGAGCTGCGGCAGCTCGCCAGGTAGCGCAGGTGCAGGCCCTGCCCGTCGCAGAGGTCGGCCAGCTCCATGACCAGCTCGGCGAGGTCGGCCTGGGTCTCGGCGTAGTCCAGGAGCAGCAGCACGCGGTCGCGCGGCGCGCCAGCTCCAGGGTCAGGCGGGTCTTGCCTGTCCCGCCGGGCCCGCTCACCACCATGCCGTAGCCCCGTTCCACCTCCAGGAGGTCGAGCAGGTCTTCTTCGGTGGGGATGGTCACGCCTGCCGGAGCAGGCTCGCGCGCCAGGAAGGCCGCGCGGTCCAGGAACGGCAGCCGCCCTTCGTCCAGCCAGGCCCGGAAGCCGTGCGCGGTCCCGACCTCTGCCAGGGGTATGAGGCCTTTTGGCCGTGCGGCATGGAACCAGCGGAAGCGCTGGTGCGGCGACATGAGCTCGGAGAGCTAGCCCCAGTGGCGCACGTCGACGGCGAGCCCAGCGAGGTGGGCGAGGTGGGGCCAGGAGGCCAGGTCCTGGAAGAAGGCGGAGATCTCGTCGCGCACCCGGTCGACCTGGCCCAAGCCCGCGAGCAGGGCGGAGGTGCAGAACAGGTAGCGGCCGATTGGCCGGTCGGTTCGGTACCAGGGGGCGTACTGGGCCTGGCCAGCAGTTGGCCCTGCCGGAGAAGCCAGGTGGGTGCGGAGGTGATCGGCCGTCTCGCGCCAGCGCGCGAGTACGACGGGGACGGTGTCGACGCCGACCACCTTGCACTCGACGACGGCGCGGGGAGGGCCCTCCGACCAGAGGTCGATCCCGCCATCCTTGCCCCCGGCGGCAAAGGCAGACAGGCCGGGCAGCTCCGGGGCCAGCAGCTCGCGTACGAGACGCTGGAAACCCTCCGCGAGGTCGACCTCAACAGACTTCAGGTCAACGCTCTCTCGGGTGAACCGCAGCAAGGGGGATCCATTGGTCCTGGCGAGTATGGCACGTCCTCCGCCGCTGTAGAAAGCGGCCTGCTGGTCACCCTACGAAGCTGGCCCCCACGCCGCCAGAAGCTGCTTTGCAAGCACTTCGCACGAGGCCGCCAGGATTTCGGCGTCGTCCAAGCCGGCGGTGGCTCGGAGCAGCATGGCGATCCCGTGGCCGCGCCTGGTGAAGAGGTGGGCGAAGTCGGACCGGGCCTGCTGCGCAGAAGCCCATGCGATTGGGTCTCTCTCGAGTTCGGAGAGCCGACCACCAAGGACCGTCAGGTCGCATCCCCGAAGTATGCGCAGGACATCGAGCCCGTCCTTCGGAGCCCATCGCGCGGGGGCCGACGCTCGCTCCGCCAGCTTGTGGACCTTGGCCACGAGCAGACCGGCGGGGCCCGCAACCCGTACCCCAATCCGCCGCGGGTCGTCCCCCTCCAGCGCACCCAGCGTGTGAAGCGCGCAGTCCACGAGCGCGGCTTCGAGACCCGCGGTCTTGCGCGCCACCTCGGCACCGTACAGCCCGAGGCGGGCCCCTCGCCTGCCTGAGCCGCCGAGCGAAGCCGGAACCATCAGATCCACCTGGACACCATGGAGGCTCCAGGTGCCGGGCGTGATGGAGAGGCGAAACCCCCTTGACCCCAGCGCCTCCGCGATGAGGGGCTCGTCGTCGAGCAGGCGCGGGTGGATCACCAGATCCGCGTCAGTGGTGAAGGGCGCAATGGCGAGATCGCCCTCACCCACATGAAGGTAGAGCGCCTGCGCACCCACGAGCACCACCGCCTGCCGCTGCGCGCCGAGCGATTCCAGGGCGTCGAGCAGCACCCGCCGCGCGGCCACATATTCAGGATCCATCTGCCTCCCCCCATTGTCGCAACAGCGCCTCGGCCTCCGACGACGCTCGCCCGGGTCCGGTAGCGAGATCCACGTAGGCTTGCGCCTCGGACACCACCACCAGGCCCACATCCGGCGCTCCCGGGGCAGGCCGCTTGCGCGTCCGATCAAAGACCACCGGGTCGAAGGGCTCGAGCAGGAGCACGTTCGCACCTACTTCCGCCTCGACGAGCCCGAGCGTCTGCGCGGCCGCGGGAGCGTCCGGAACGAAGATCATCGCCAGGCGCGTGGGCGCGACCCCCGGGCCGGCGAGTGTGCCGGTCGCCGCGTAGCTGCTCAGCAGCGCGAGCTTGGGCCAGAGCGTGGAGAGCCCTCGCGGCTCGAGATAGGTGCGTGCGTCGTTGGAGGTCTGGAGCCCATAGTCCTGGGCCCACCTTCGAAGGAGGGCGGGTCGGTCGACCGCGGTGACCTGCCGTTTCCCGTCGCGGGTGAGGACCGCCTCGCTCTCGAGGAAGGTCACGGTGCGCGAGACCGTACCGAGCGAGGCTCCACATGCCTCGGCGAGCTCGCGTATGCCCAGGGGCAGATCGAGCTCGCACAGGGCCCGGACGACTCGGCCCGCGGCGGCACCCCGCAAGCTGTGAAGCGCGCGGGGGACACGGTCCGGGTCCTGCGCGGCGCCTTGCGTCTCGACGAAGACTGCGGGGCGCGAGAGCACCAACCGGACATTGCCCGTCGCGTCGGCGTAGTTGAAGTTGCGCTGGGCGAGCACTTGACGTGCCCGTGGGCTCAGGAACGGTGCCAGCACAAGCGCCAGTACGGTCCCGTCGACTGGCAGTTGCGCCGCCGCCTGCGGCGTCAACACCCGCCGTTCGACGCGCCGCAGAGCTGCTCGGATGTCTTCGGGACCCACGATGTGGATCGCCGGGTTGGCTCCAGCTTCAAGGTGCCACCCTGGGGGCAGTCGGGCTGCAAGCGCGTCGAGCGCGCCTCGGGGCGTTCCAGATTTTTTGCTGTTCCTCACAATGCGGAACATAGCATTTTCCGGAACAGCTGGCTCGCCGCTATACTGCCCGCCATGACGCTCCTCCTCCTCCTCCCCCTGCTGGCCTGCAAGAAGGTCGAGCCCGCCCCCGCCGACCTCGACGAGCTCCTGCACCGCTTCTGGGCGGAGTACGAGACCGCCGACGACGCGGCCATGCTCGTGAGCATCTCCGAAGCCCTGGACATCGTGGACGTGCAGGCCCTGGCCGAGGAGTTCGAGAAGGGCACCCTCACTGACCTGACCGAGGAGGAGGCCGCCCTGGTCGGGGTCACCGACCGCGATCCGGCCCAGGCCGTCGGCCTGTACCTGCTCAACGTCTTCGACTGCACGATGGAGGAGCTGGAGCCGGTGCTGTGGGAGCCGGATCAGGCCTCGCTCTACGAGGGGGTCTACGAGAGCTACGAGCGCACCTTCACCAGCTCGCAGGAGGACTTCGCCAGCGGGGCGGTCGACACGCTGAGCTGGGAGGTGGTCTACGAGGCGAAGCTGTTGGGCTCCAGCTATGTCGCCGAGACGGTCGGGGGTCTGCGTCGCCTGCCCGACGGCGCCTTGCTCCAGCGCACCTACCTGCCCGAGCCCGCCGACTACGACAGCGACAACAAGTCCTTCGATCAGGACTACCAGATCGAGATCTACATCGAGCAGCCCGGCGGCCAGATGCTGCACCTCTACGGCCTCTGGCGGCAGGCCGACTACGGGATCGGTGATCTGGAGAACGATGAGCTACAGCGCATCCTGCTCAACAACCTCGCCAAATGGGACGACGAAACCGAGGCGGCCTGCGGCTCGTGATCCTGCTGCTGATCCTGCTCGGCCTCGCCCGCGCTGAGAGCTCCTGGTACATCGTCCCAAACCTCGCCTACGACAGCGACGACGGGCTGGGCTTCGGCGCTCGCTTCGAGCACGCCCGGCTGGACCCGGAGCTGGCCCCCTACCGGCAGGCCTGGGTCGTTCACCTCTTCAGCAGCCTGCGCGGCTACCACCACCACCGCATCCGCTACGATCGCCTGGGCCTGGGGCCTGACGGCTCTGTACGACTGACCGCGCACCTCGCCTGGAGGCAGTGGAGCAACGACGGCTACTGGGGCATCGGGAACGACACCGTTCGCGAGGAGGACGCCGGGCCGGACCGCTACCGCTACTCGCTGATCCAGCCCTTCGCCCACCTGGCCCTGCGGCGCCCCTTTGGGGAGGGAGGACTGTACGGGTACCTCGCCCTGAACCCGAAGCTCAGCCTCGTACAGAGCGAGCCCGGCAGCCTGCTGGCGGAGGAGCGCCCCTACGGGACGGAGGGAGGCTTCCTGCCGCAGCTCCTGGTCGGGGTCCAGCACGACACCCGCAGCCCGGAGCTCTCGCCCCACCGCGGCCACCTGCTGGAGGCGGGCGGGCGGCTGGCCCCCTGGGGTACGGGTCAGGCCGGGGGCTTCTCCGGCCTGCTGCTGTCCGCCCGGGGCTTTCACGAGCTGGGCCACGAGCGGCTGGTGCTGGCCGGTCGGCTGATGGGCGAGGTCCTGTGGGGGGACGTTCCCTTCTACGAGATGGTGCACTGGGGCGGCTACACCCCGGTGCAGGGGGTCGGCGGCTTCGAGACCCTGCGCGGGCTGGCCTTTGGGCGTTTCCGGGCCCCGGGCAAGGCCATCGCCAACACCGAGCTGCGCATCCGCGCCCTGGACGGAGCGATCAAACAGACCCGCCTGGGCTTGGAGCTCGCACCCTTTATCGATGTAGGAACCGTGTTCCTGGCGGATGACCCTGGCCTCCTGCACCCGGCGGCGGGGCTGGGGACGAGGCTGGTGATGGACGAGACCTTCGTCGGCCGCCTGGACCTGGGCTGGGGCCTCGACCCGGTGCAGCGGGGCGAGGAGGTGGTGCAGGAGGCGACCTTGGGGGTCTACGTGGTCTTCGACCACCCCTTCTGAGCCGGGCTCGGGCTGCTCAGAGGACCTCCGTCACATAGGCCACGACGTCGGCGATCTCCTGGTCGCTGAGATCCCCGTCGAAGGCCGGCATTTCGTCGTTCCCGAAGAGGACGGTCTCGGCCACACCTTGCGGGTCGCCGCCGCTCAGGGCACCGCCGCTGCCGCCGCTCCCGGCGGCCCCGTGGCAGGAGGCGCAGCTGCTGTCGAAGACCGCCTCGCCCGCGACCGGGTCGCCGGTGAGCGCGAGGATGTCGTCGACACGACCCTCTCCAGCGCAGGCAAGGAGCAGGGCGAACAGGATGGTCATGGGTCACCTCCAGGGGTTGGTCTTTCGACCGAGCGGATCATGCCCCGGCCCGCCGCCGCCCGAGCGCTCTCCAAGGAGTTTCCAATGAAGCTCTCATGGAAGCCGGGGCAGGCGCAGGCTGAACCGCGCGCCTCCCAGCGGTCCCTCCTCCACGGCGCAGTCGCCGCCGTGGCGGCGAGCGATCTCGCGCGCCAGCGGCAAGCCCAGGCCCAGCCCGGGCGCCCGCACCTGCCGGCCCCGAACCAGCCGGTCGAAGACACGCTCCCGCTCGGCAGGCGGGATCCCGGCGCCGGCGTCGTCCACGCGCAGTACGACGAAGCCCTGATCGATCTCGGCGCTGAGGCGGACCGGGCTGCCCGGCGCGTGGACACGGGCGTTGCGCAGCAGGTTGCCCAGGGCCACCTCGGCGAGGCTGGGGTGAACCCGGACCTGGGCGTGCTGGGCCAGGCCCAGGTCTACCTCCAGCCGCCCCCGCTGCGCCTCGATGCCAGGCCCCTCCTGGCGGACGCACCTCGCCACCAGCTCGACCACGGGCACCGGTCGCCGGTCCTGCTCGACCTGGCCGGAGTCGACCCGGGCGAGGACCATCAGGCTGTCCACCAGCGCGCCCAGCCGGTCGACCTCCTCGGAGAGGCTGGCCATGGTGCGCATCAGCTCGCCGTGGGGTCGGGGATGGCGCAGGGCGAGGTCCAGCTCGCCGCGCAGGATGGTCACGGGCGTCCGCGGCTCGTGCGCGGCCTCGGCGGTGAAGCGGGCCTGGGCGGCGAAGGCCGCGTCGAGGCGGTCGAGCAGGGCGTTGACGTCGCGCAGCAGCGCCCGGACCTCGACCGGCCCTTGCTCTTCGACCCGGCCTCCCTGGCCGACCCGGACGACCTCGCTCACGTCGCGCCGCGCCCGCTCCAGGGGCAGGACCGCGTGGGAGAGGAGCCGGGCCAGCACGACCCTGCCCCCCGCGACGACGAGGCTGCCCACCAGCCCGTAGGCGAGGGCGAAGAAGCCGACGCTGTCGCGGAGCCGGACGGGGGCCCCGCGGGCGATGACGACGGCGTGAGAGTCGGCGGACTCGGCCCCGCGCTCGATCTCCACCGGCAGGTAGAGCACGCGGGTGCCGCCCTCGGTCCGCGCCACCACCTCCTCGTTGTCGCCCTCGAAGGTCGGCTCGGGCAGGCCGGCCGCACCCAGCGAGCTCAGCTCGAGATCCACCGTCGGCGGCTGGTGGTGGGCCTCCCAGGGAGGGCGGACGGTCTGATCAAGCGACTGACGCCAGGCCTGGGCCGCCGCCAGCAGGGCCTCGTCGTGGGCCCGGATGGCTCGCCCGTGCAGGAGCACCCCGGTGGCCAGCCCGGTCAGCCCGACCCCGACCGCCAGGACCGCCACGCCCGCGACGGTGGTCTGCCGGACCAGCGAGCTCGTCACGCGGCGCTCGTTGAAGGCAGCGAGGGGGGCCGAGGCGCCCGGGAGCGGCGGTGTCTCGTGGTCCGGTGGAGGCGCCTCAGCGCCATGGGGAGCTATCCTACAACAGGTAGCCGATGCCGCGAACGGTGTGGATCAGCGGGCGCGCCCGGCCCTGGTCGACCTTCTGCCGGAGGTAGCTGATGTAGACATCGACGATGTTGGTGCCCGGGTCGTGGCGCATATCCCAGACCCGGTCGAGGATGCGGGTGCGGCTGAGCACATGCCCGGCGTTCTCGGCGAGGTAGCGCAGCAGCATGAACTCCTGGGCGGTCAGCTTGAGCTCGTCCTCGCCCCGCCAGGCGCGGTGGGCCTCGACATCGACCACCAGGTCGCCGACGCTCAGGCGACCGCCCATCCCCGAGCGCCGCAGGACCGCCGCCATCCGCGCCAGCAGCTCGTCGAAGTCGAAGGGCTTGACCAGGTAGTCGTCGGCGCCGCCGTAGAGCCCCTCGACCCGCTCGTCCACCCGGTCGCGGGCGGTCAGGCAGATGGCCGGGGTCCGATCGCCGCGCCGCCGGAGCTCACGCACCACCCCCAGCCCGTCGCCATCGGGCAGCATCCGGTCCACCAGCAGCAGATCGAAGGACTGCTCGGCGAGGATCTGCTCGGCGGCCCGCACCTCGCCCACCACCTCGACGACATGCCCCTCCTCGCGCAGCCCGCGGCCGAGGAAGCCGGCGATCTTGGGTTCGTCCTCGATGACCAGGATGCGCATCGCGTCTCCGCCTGCTTCGGCGCCGCCCCAGCCTGTCTCGGGGGAGGCCTCGGAGCGCCGGGAGAGGATACCCCAGACCCAGGAGGAGCGATGTCCGATCTCAAGAGCCAGCTCGCGGCCCGCTTCGGGGCCCCCTCGCCCGAGCCCGAGCCCCCCACGCCCGCCGCGGACCCCGGCATCCTGGGCGAGTTCGCCCATGTGGACACGCCCTGGCTGGTCGCCCTGCGCAAGGCGGCCCGCTCGCTGCCCTCGCCGCCGGAGATCGGGCCACGCCCCAAGCTAGCCCACGCGATGCAGGTGACCGGGCAGGTGATGCGCGAGCTGAAGGCGGCCGAGCGTAAGGGTCAGTCCAAGGAGCTGGCCGGGCTGCGCGACGACTGGCTGGCCCGCCGGGACAAGGCCGCCTGGGCCGCGGTCAAGCTGATCTTCGCCGAGTACGAGCTGCCGGATCGGGCCTACCGGGCGCTGAAGCAGGAGGGGGCCGAGCCCTTCAAGGCCCTGGAGCGGCTGCGGGCCACCCCGCGGGACGAGCTCAGCGCGATGGGGGCCACCCGCCTGAAGGCCCTGCTGACGGGCTGAAACCCTCCGACCAGGGGGGCATCCAGGGCGGATGCTCGCCCTCCTCCTGCTCGCCTCCTGCGCCGACTGGGTCTGCCTGCCCGAGGGCTCACCCGGCGCGGGCCTCGTCTACGACGTCGAGGTGCCCGACCTCAGCGCCCAGACCCGCCTCCGCCACCACAGCTGGGACGCCGTGCTGCGGCTGGAGACCCTGGACGAGGACATCGGCGGGCTGGTGCGGCGGGTGGACTACGACCACCTCGTCACCGACGCCGAGGCCTGGAAGGCGCTGGAGGACTCGCTCAGCACCTACGCCGGGGTCGATCCCAGCGCGCTGGAGAGCCACGAGGAGCAGCTCGCCTACTGGATCAACGCCTACAACGCCTGGGTGCTCTACGCGGTCGCCGCCGCCTACGCCCAGGACCCGGCCTACAACGTCGAGGCCGACGGCTTCTTGATCTTCACCACGCCCTTCATCCAGGTCGGCGAGTGGACCCTCTCGCCCAACGACGTCGAGCACGGGATCGCGCGCGGCTACGAGGAGCAGGCCTACGCCGACGAGGCCACCCGCGCCCAGGCCGAGCGCTGGCACGACGAGCTCTGGGGCGACCGGGCCATCGACGGCCGCATCCACATGGGCTTCAACTGCGCCTCGGCCTCCTGCCCCAGCCTCTCCCCGGGGGCGCTGCAGGGCTCCCGGCTGTACGAGCAGCTCGACGAGCTCTCCCGCCTGTACGTCGCCAACACGGCCTACGGCGCCGGGCCCCAGGGCATCTCCACCATCTTCAACTGGTACGCGGCCGACTTCGCGCCGGTCTTCGGCTCGGTCCAGGCCTTCATCGAGGAGTACCGCGAGGGGGGGACCGCCGACGTCGACTTCGGCACCTTCCTGACCTACGACTGGTCGCTGAACGCCGCCAGCCGCCCTTCGGGAGAGGACGAGACGTGCGCATCGCCCTGGTGAACGTCCAGTACCACGAGGGCAACAACGTCTTCCCCCCGCTGGGCCTGCTCTACGTGGCAGGCGCGCTGCGGGAGGCGGGGCACGAGCTGCGGGTCCTGGACGGCGATCCCACCCGCCGCGACCTGACCTCGTCGGTGGTGGACTTCCGGCCGGAGCTGATCGGCCTCTCCTTCCTGACCATGACCTTCGACCGGGCCCGGGACCTGGCCGCCGAGCTGAAGCGGCGGCTGCCCGAGGCGCTGCTGCTGGGCGGAGGCGCGCACGCGACGGTCGATCCCGAGGGCACCCTGGCCGACACGGTGCTCGACGCGGTGGCGGTGGGAGAGGGCGAGCGCACCGCCGTCGAGCTGGCGGCGGCCCTGGCCTCGGGAGCGCCGCTGGAGCGCGTCGCGGGCGTGGTCACCCGGGCGGGGCGCGGCCCCGAGCGAGAGACGGTCGAGGACCTGGACAGCCTGCCCTTCCCGGCTCGCGACCTGCTGGGGCACGCGCCCTACCTGCGCCCGCCCGGCCTGATCCGCGGCTGGGCCAGCAGCGGCATCGCCTCGATGCTGGCCAGCCGGGGCTGCCCCTTCCGCTGCAGCTACTGCGGCTCCCATCGGCAGCTGGGGCGGGATGTGCGGATCCGCTCGGTCGACGATGTGCTGGCCGAGCTGGACCTGCTGGTGCAGCGCGACGGCATCCGCGGCATGTACTGGGTGGACGACGTCTTCACCCACGACCGGGCCTGGACCCTGGCCTTCTGCGAGGCCCTGGCCCGCCGGCCCTATCGGCTGCGCTGGGGCTGCCAGTCCCGGGTCAGCGCGGTGGACGAGCAGCTCCTGCGGGCGATGCGCCGGGCGGGATGCGTGCAGATCGACTTCGGGGTCGAGAGCGGCAGCAAGGAGGTCCTGCGCTCGATGCACAAGGGCATCGAGCCGATGCAGGTCGAGGAGGCCTTCTCGCTGACCCGGCGGCTGGGCCTGCGCACCGGGGCCAGCTTCATCCTGGGCTCGCCCGGCGAGAGCGAGCAGGACATCGAGGCCACCGCCGCTCTGGCCGACCGGATTCGGCCGGACTGGACGGTCTTCTTCTACTCGACCCCCTACCCGGGCACCGATCTCTGGAAGAAGGAGCGGCACTCCCCTCAGGCGGCCGCCTGGCCGGCCTACGGTGAGCAGTGGAACAACCGGGTCAGCCGGGACCCCTTCCCCGGCTCGCACCTGCCCGGCCCGGACCTGGTGGCCTGGCGCTCCCGCCTGCAGAACCGCCACTTCCGCCGCAACTACATGCGCGCCCGCAACCTGCCCTTCATCCTGCGGCTGGCCCGGACCCTGCCGCGGCCCGAGGTGCGCGGCGCCATCGCGCAGGCGGCGCTGGGCAGCGGGCGGCTGGACGACGTGGTCGAGGCCGCCTTCGCCTCCTGGAGGGGGGAATGATCCTGCTGCTGGCGGTCCTCCAGGCCCACGGCGGGGCCTGGGTCCGCGATCCGGGCGGCGTCTACGCCAAGGCCGGCCTGGGGCACTTCCGCGGACAAGAGGACGAGAGCGCCGCGGTCGAGCTCGCCTACCGCGATCTGCAGGCCTCGGTCTACGGCGAGCTGGGGTTGCCGGCGGCGCTGCAGCTCTCGGTCTACGTGCCCTATGTGCTCGCCGAGAACAGCGACGCGGTGCGCGGCTACCTGGCGGCCTCGCCCGGCGACGGGGAGCTCGGCCTCAGCCGAAGGCTTACCAAAGGCAAGGTCGCCAGCGCGATCAGCCTGGGAGGGCGCTTCCCGCTGTACCCCGACCGCCGCGAGCCGCGCGCCGAGGCCTTCGGCGGCTGGGCCGACCGCTTCCCCGAGCCGGGGGACGGCACGGTCGACCTGGACCTGGAGGCCGAGGTGGGCGCCTCGCTGGGGCGCGGGATCTGGACCCAGGGCTCGGCGGGCTACCGGCACCGCTTCGGGCCCTGGGTGGACGGCCTGCCCTGGTCGGTGCAGCTGGGCTGGGCGCCGCGCCAGGGCGATCGCAGCCTGGGCTGGCTGGGGGTCGAGAGCGCCGGCCTGGTCAACCTGAAGGAGGACCCCGAGACCCGCGCCTGGACGCGCCTGGGGGGCTTCCTGGCGGTCAACCTGGGCCGCGGCCTGCACGCCGAGGGCTGGGGCGGGGCGATCCCCTGGGCGCAGGCCAGCCGGCCCGGCGCCAGCGTCGGGCTGGGCCTCAGCTGGACGGGGACGCTGCGCGAGGGCTGAGCCGGGCCCTGCCGGCGACAGACCAGCCCTCCCAGACCAGCGCGCCCAGCAGCACGGCCATGCCCCAGACCCGCGGGTAGCCGGCCAGGCTGCGCCAGCCTCCCCAGAGCGCGGGGCTGTCGTAGTGCCAGGCCGGGAGCAGCAGCAGCAGGGCCAGCAGGACCAGCGGGCGGCGGGCCGGCGCCTCCTCCCAGAGCAGGAAGGCCGGCAGGGCGGCCAGCAGGAAGTGGTGGTCCTCGGCGAAGGGCGCCAGCAGCAGGGCCAGCACAGTCCAGGCGGCGAAGGGGAGGCCGCTGCCGGGGCGGTCCAGGCGCCGGGCGGCCCAGGCGCAGAGGCCGAGGATCAGCAGGGCGCCGCCCAGGTGCAGCCAGGGGTGCAGGCCGGGCAGGGCCGGGTCGGGCAGGTTGGGGCCCTGGGTGCTCAGCCGCAGGGCGAGGCTGCGCCAGGTCTGGTAGGCGAGGGCGCCGGCCGTCTCGGAGTCGAAGGGCGCGCTGCGGGCCTGCTCGGCGAAGCGGCGCCAGCTCTCGAGGCCGAGCAGCGGCAGGCTCAGCAGCGCCCCCAGGCCGACCCCTCCCAGCGCCCAGAGCAGGCCCAGCGGGCGCCCGGCCCAGAGCCAGCCGAAGGCCTGGGGCAGGCCATGCCAGCCTCGCAGCAGGATCAGGGGCGCCAGGGCGAGGCCCCCGACCGAGGCGCGGCGCCGCCAGCCCTCCAGGGCCAGCACATGGAGCAGCAGCAGCAAGGGGTAGACCTGGGCGACCTCGAAGCTGGCCCGCGCGGGCGCTCCCAGGGCGAAGCCGGCGGCCAGGACCAGGGCGGGGACCAGGGCCAGGCGGCGGCCGAGCAGCCACAGCGCGAGCAGCAGGCAGGGCAGCAGGAAGAGCATCCAGGCGGCGCGGGCCGGATCGTGGTCGAGGCCCGACCAGGGCAGCAGGGTCAGGGCCAGGGGAGGGGGGCCCAGCATGGTGTCGCTGGGCAGGCCGTGGGCCGCGAGGCGCTCCAGCAGCCAGGCCTGGTCGTAGAAGAGGGCCGCGTCGGTGCCGGCGCGCAGCTCGCGGGTCAGCAGCCAGTACCCGGAGAAGCTGGTGGAGGGGCCGCCGAGGTGGGGCCGCAGGATCAGCAGGTAGGCGAGGATGCCCAGCGAGGCGATGCCGAGCAGGAACCCGGGAGAGGCGCGCGACGTGGGGGACAGAGGGCCTCCGCGGGGAGGCTACCCCGGCGGACGCGTGGGGCACGGGTTCGACGACAATGACCCGGCGTGACAGTGCAGACCGAGGCGGTCGGGCTACGCTGGCCCACGACAGGAACGCGGGAGCCCGCATGCAGCAACAGCCTTTCGGAGACCTCGACCTCACCACCGACCACGGCGAGGATCCGCACTCCGTACCGACCGCCAGCATCGTAGGCAGCCCCGACCGGGTCGCCGCGCTGGAGGCCTTCACCGAGGCGCGCAAGGCGCTGGGTGAAGGCGACGTCGAGCGCGCGGTGCTGCTGCTGAACGAGGCCAGCCGCCTGGATCCCAACGACCCCCTGTACCCGCGCTACGTCGAGCAGGTTCGCGAGAAGATCGAGCGGCTCCGGCAGGACCAGCCGACGGGCCCGGCCGTCAGCCCGGTGGCCCCCTCCTCGACCCGAAACCGGCTCCTGCTGGCCGCGGTCATCGCCGGCGTCGCGGTGCTGACGGCCTGGGCGGTCACCCGCCCGGGCACCCCCAGCGCGGGCCCCGATGTGGCCCAGCAGCACGCCGACCTCGCCCCCTTCACCCGCCTCTCGGCGGCTCCCGGCGGCGGCTGGATCGGCGCCGTCGACCAGGCCCTGGCCTCGATGGACGAGGGCCAGCGCCAGGAGTGGTGCCGCGGGATCCTCTCGGCCCTGCCGCGGGCCGACCAGCCCTCGCTCCTCTTGCGCAGCACGGACGGCCAGGTCGTCGCCTGCTCGCTCTGAGCGGCTTAGGCTCGGCCTCCAACCAGGAGGACCGAATGCCGACCGTGATCTCAGGAGCGCAGGGCCTGCAGGCGCTGCAAGGGGTGGACCTCGGGGCCACCGACTGGCAGACGATGAGCTTCGAGCGCATCGTGGCCTTCGCCGACGCCACCGGTGACCACCAGTGGATCCACGTCGACCGCGAGCGCATCGCCCGCGAGTCGCCCTTCGGCGCGCCGATCGCCCACGGCTACCTGACGGTCTCGCTGATCGCCGGGCTGTTCTTCGAGCTGGTGCAGCTCGACGGCTTCAAGCTGATCGTCAACTACGGCGCCAACAAGGTGCGCTTCCCCAACCCGCTCAAGGAGGGCATGCGCTACCGCCTCGCCCTGAAGATGGGCGAGGTGGCCGAGCGCGGCGAGTGGCTGGAGTCGGTCTTCATCGCCTCGATCGAGATCGAGGGCCAGCCCAAGCCCGCCTGCGTGGCCGAGGTGCTCTACCGCTACCTGCTCGCGTGAGCGGCGGGCTCGCCCTCGCCTCCCTGCCCGACCGCCCGCTCTCCGGGCTGGAGCGGGTGCTGTTGGTCGCTGACCGGCTGATGCCGCCCTTCGTGCTGCAGCTGGTGCTGGAGGGCCAGGGCGAGGTGAGCGCGGAGCGCCTCCAGGCGGCCTTGGACGAGGCGGCCGGGGCGCTGCCCGGCGCGCGGGTGCGCCTGGTGGGCAGCTTGAAGCAGAGCCGTTGGTCCCACGACGGGCCGCTGCCGCGCTGGCGGCAGGCGCAGGCCCCGGCCTGGGACGGGCAGAGCGAGGCGGGCGCACCCTTCCTCGCGGACCCCCTCTCTGCTCGGGGCCCCGTGCTGGAGCTGGTCCAGGTCGGGCCGCGGCTGGTCCTGCGGGCCCTGCACGCGGCGATGGACGGACCCGGGCTGCTGCTCTTCGCCGAGGCGCTCTTCGCGGCGCTGCGCGGCGAGCGCCCCGCGCCGGCGACGGCGCCGCAGCGCTACGATCGCGAGCTGGTCGACCCCTCTCTCTTCGACCAGAAGGGCAACCCTCCGGCGCGCAACATGCCCCCGCTGGCCCCGACCGGACGCGGGCCGGGCAGCACCTGGCGGCGCCTGCGCATCCCCGGACCGGGGGAGGACCTGCTGCCCCGGGTGATCTCCGCCCTGGCGCCGGGGCGGGCGCGGGTGGACGTGCCGGTCGACCTGCGGGGTCGCGAGCCGGGGCTGCGCAGCACGGCCAACCTCTGCGGGCTGGTGCGGCTGGAGGTCGGCCCCGGGGTGGAGCTCGGGCGCGCGCTGGCCGGGGCCGTCGAGCGGGGCGAGGCGCAGCGGGTGGTGGCCCAGGCCGACGCGCTGCGGGGGCTGCCGCTGTGGCTGCTGGGCTGGGCCGGGCGCCGGGAGATCGGCAGGGGCCAGCGCAGCGGGCGCTTCACCACCAGCGCCACGGTCAGCACCCTGGGCCGGGTCGACCTCCAGGCCCTCTCCGGCGGCGGCTGGCAGACCGCTCGGGTCCTGCTGATCCCGCCGACCAGCCCCGATCTGCCGCTGGTGGTCACGATGGTCGACCGACGCGCCTGGTCGCGGTCGAGCCGGCGTCGTGCCCGACCTTGACCAAGGGCACCTATGCCTACGATTTCGGCGATGCTTCCGGTTTTACCCCGTTGATGAAGATGTACACGCTGGGGCACGATTTCATGCCGCCCGGGATTCACGCCGGCGGGCTGCGNNGCCGCTGGTGGTCACGATGGTCGAGGACGACGAGGGCGTCGAGCTGGTGGCCGCCACGCCGCGGGGAGGAGACCCCGGCGTGGCCCTGAGCCGGGTGCGGCGATGATCCAGCTCACGGTCGGGACCGGGAGCGAGGGGACCGGGGTGCTGCTGGTGCTGCCCGGGCTGACGCCGGTGCTGGGCGAGCTGGACGAGGACGCGCTTCAGGAGCTGCCCGGTCGGCTGGCGGCGCTGCTGCGCCCGCCGACGGGGCTGCTGCTGGCGTCGAGCGATCCGGCGCTGGCCGCGCAGGAGCGGGCCGCCGCCGAGCTGCTGGCCGGCCTGCTGGACCCGCCCTCGATGCGCGGGGTGCGAGAGGCCCTGATCACCTTCGCCGCCCGCCAGCCGAGCAGCTCCCTGGCGGTCGAGGCCCGCTCCCCGGCCCTGCGCGCCCTGCCCTGGGAGCTGCTGGCGGCGCTGCCACCGGGCCGCTCGCCCCTGGCGGTCGAGGCCGTCTGCCGGATCCAGGCGGGCCCGCCCCCGGCGC